>JAICLK010000042.1 GCA_025927415.1 Candidatus Saccharimonadota bacterium
ACCAAAGGACAAACTGCCAGCATGCTGGAAGAGTTGCCCGGTATTGGCCCGGCTACACGCAAAAAACTTATCAAAACTTTTGGTAGTTTGCGGGCAGTTGGCGAAGTGCCGGCTGCAGAAGTTGAAAAAGCTATTGGCTCAGCCAAAGCAAGGGTTGTGCTAGCTGCGCTGGCGCCTAAATAATATATACTTTGAAGCATGCAACCATATCCAAAGTATTTTATTTTCGATTTTGATGGAACGCTCGCGCATAGTGAGCATGTGCATTGGCTGGCGTGGAATATTGCTTGTGACGAAATGAACATTCCGCACATGCGCGAGGAAGATTATCGTTCGATGATTGGTGGCCCGACCGTGAACGTTGTTACGGCGCATTTGAAGCGGAGCAAGGTGGAGGCAACGCCAGAATTAGTGCAAAAAATGATTGCCGCAAAGCGTAAAGCTTACCGCGAAAATATGCATAAGGTAGAGGCGCACGAGCCGACGGTCGGTTTGCTGCGCGCGCTGGCGGCGGTTCCGCACTACAAAATTGGTTTGGCAACGACGTCAATTCGTGCGCATGCCTCGGCGCTGCTCAAACAACTCGGTATCGACGAATTATTCGACGTGCAAGTATTTGGTGACGATGTCAAAAATCACAAACCTGCGCCAGATTGCTATGCGCTGGCCGCCAAACTGCTTGGCGCCCGAGCGGAAGAATGTCTGGTATTCGAAGATTCCGAAAGCGGCGTAGCCGCTGCCAAAGCCTTCGGCGCTCACGTAGTCAAAGTAGTCCAGTAGCATGGTACACTAATTAAGAATGAATGAATTTGGAAGTGAGTTTTTTGCGGGTAACCGCGAGCGACTCAGGCAATTATTTACCGGTACGGCGCCGATTGTGCTGACGGCCAACGGCTCGTTGCAAAAGGGAAGTGACGAAGCGTATCCGTTCCATCAGGATCGCAGTTTTTGGTATTTCACTGGTGTAGACGAGCCGGATGTCCTGCTCGTGATGGACAAAGATAAAGAGTACTTGATTGTGCCGGACCGTGAAGCCGTGCGCGAAACGTTCGATGGCGCCGTGGATTTCGACGCCCTGAAAAATCGCTCAGGAGTGGACAAAGTGTACGGCGAAAAAGAAGGTTGGCGACACTTGACCAGCCGCATGCGGAAGGTTAAAAACGTGGCAACCCTGGCCGCGCCGCCGCGTTATGTCGACTTTTGGGGTATGTATACCAACCCGGCGCGCGCTGAGCTCATCCATCGGCTCAAGCAAATCAACGGCGAGTTGGAGCTGCTCGATTTGCGTCCGCACGTTGGCCGCTTACGTATGATCAAGCAGGAACCGGAAATTGCGGCGATACAAAAAGCAATTGATATTACCATTGCAACGCTCCAGGAAATTGCCAAGCCAGGCGAGTTTGGCACCTACGAATATGAGTATGAGATTGAAGCCGACCTCACCCGTGGATTTCGACGCCGCGGTGCGGCCGGTCATGCTTTTTCGCCCATTGTCGCCAGCGGCAAACGGGCATGCACAATCCACCATTTTGCCAATGACGGCAAACTTGCTAAAAACGAGTTGCTCATGTTTGACGTTGGCGCTGAATACGACCATTACTGTGCCGATATTTCGCGTACGTATAGTATGAGCGGCAAGATGTCACCACGCCAGCAAGCGGTGTATAGCGCGGTAAAAGAGGCGCAGGCGTACGCTTTCTCGCTGCTCAAACCTGGCGTACTGATGAAGAACTACGAAAAGCAGGTTGAGACGTTTGTCGGCGAGAAGCTGCGCGAGCTCGGCCTTATCAAAACCATAAAACGTGAGACGGTCCGCACATATTTCCCGCATGCTACATCGCACTTTCTCGGCCTGGACGCCCACGACGCCGGCGAGTACGAGCGCCCGCTAGAGCCGGGCGTGGTGTTGGCCGTTGAGCCAGGCATTTATATTGCCGACGAAGCCATTGGTGTGCGCATCGAAGACAACGTGCTTATCACCGAAACCGGCATAAAAATCTTAACCGAGAGCTTGCCGCGTTAGCCCACGCGCCGTACAATAGAATGGACATGAATAGAGGCCCGTTATTTCGGTTGTTGGTGCGTTGGTTTGTTTGCAGCGCTGGACTTTGGGTTACCGCGAGCTTATTAACCTCGAGCATTTCCTACAATAGCCAAATCGGCGTCATTATTATTGCCGGGTTGGTGTTGGCTATTATCAATGCAATCCTCAAGCCGCTCATTATTATTTTGTCGTTGCCGGCAATTCTTTTCAGCCTGGGCCTGTTCATGATCGTCATCAATGGGTTTATGGTGTGGATGGCAAGCAAGCTGTACCACTCCCTGCATGTACATGACTTTTGGGCGGCGATGCTTGCGGGCATCATCATTGGCCTGGTAAACTATTTGGTAACAACTGTTTTGGAGCAAGGCAAAAAATGAGTATTTATAACTACATTACGCTGGCATCGGTACTATTCATGACATTACTGATTTTGGTACAGACGCGTGGCGCGTCGCTTGGCGCAGGTCTGGGTAGTTCGGGCGAAATCAATACCACCCGTCGTGGTACCGACAAAACTATTTTCCAGTTGACGATTATTGTGGCGATTGTGTTTGCCGCATCGCTACTCCTAAGCGTTATTTCGTAACGGACGGCGGGGCATGTCGATTTTCGATCGTTTCGAACGTGGCTTGTTACGGCGCCAGCGCCAGGTGAAGCGCATCGGCAGACAGACGGATCGGTTGCTGGAGCGGGAGTTTTTCCAGCGCTTTGGCCGCTTGTGGCACGTGCGGCGTTTCGTAACTGTTTGGGTGCTGATCATCGTGTTTTTGATGGGTGGCGTGATTGTCCAAACCCACGCACTCAGCGGCTACTATCAGCGGCTCGAGCCGGCACCGGGCGGCCTTTACACCGAAGGCATTGTCGGTGCGTACACGAATGCCAATCCGATCTACGCCACGGGCGAGGTAGATGAAGCCGTTTCGCATCTCATTTTTGCGAGCTTACTAAAATATAATAATCAAAACCAGCTGACGGGCGATCTTGCAGACCAATGGCAACTGCAAGACAATGGGTTGCAATACCTGGTGCACTTGCGGCCTCATCTTAGCTGGCAGGATGGCAAGCCGCTGACCGCGAGCGACGTTGTGTTTACATTTCAAACTATTCAAAATCCAGACGCGCAATCGCCGTTTGTGAACAGTTGGCAAGGGGTGACGGTTACGGCATTGGACAACCAGACGGTATTGTTCACGCTGCCCAATCCGCTGGCATCGTTTCCGGCGTCGCTGACAATGGGCATTATCCCGCAACATATTTTGGGCAGTGTGCCGACGGCGCAGATGCGCTCTGCCGCATTTAATACGACTGAGCCAGTGGGCGCAGGCCCGTTCGCTATCAACGGACTGCAAGTGACCGGTGGTACGCCCGAGACGCGCGAGGAACGGGTAGCGCTCAAACCGTTTAATAACTATTACGGCGGCAAGCCAAAACTGAACGAGTTTACCGTGCACGCTTTTGCTAGTCAAACCAGCATGAGGAGCAGCTTTGACAAGGAGCAAATCAGTGCTATGGTCGGTCTCGACAGTGTGCCGGCGAAGCTTGCCAAAAACAAGTCGGTGAAGCAGTACAAAATGCCGCTGACGGCGGGTACGTATGTATTTTTCAAGACGTCTGAGGGAGTGCTGGCGGACGCAAAAGTGCGGCAGGCGCTGGTGCAAGGCTCTGACACGGCGACTGTTCTGAGCAAGCTTGGCTCAAACTTGATTCCGGTAGACGAGCCGTTGCTGCGCGGTCAACTCGCCTACAACGCAAAATATAGCCAGCTCGCCTACAATGTCGCAGCCGCCCAGCAAGAGCTGACAGCTGATGGATGGATGCCAGGTGCGGGCGGCATCCGTTACAAAAAAGGTCAGCCGCTCATGTTCAATCTGTTTGCCCAAAACACGTCACAATATACAACCGTCACGCACGACTTGCAGCAGGAGTGGCGCCAGCTCGGCGCGAGTGTGCAGGTGTATTTGCAGCCGGCCACCGACTTGCAGCCAACGCTGCAAGCGCACAGTTATGATGCGCTCCTGTATGGCATCTCCATTGGTATCGACCCAGATGTATATGCGTACTGGGATAGTTCGCAGGCGGATCCGCGGGCACCCGGACGACTTAACTTTTCAGAGTACAAATCTACCGTAGCAGACCAAGGGCTGGAGGCTGGCCGCACCCGAACCGATGCCGCATTACGGGTCATTAAGTACCAGCCATTTTTGCAAGCGTGGCAGCAGGACGCGCCAGCACTCGGTCTGTATCAGCCGGACTTTTTGTACGTTACGCACGGCACCGTGTATGGCTTGCACGAGCGCACCATCAACGCGGGCATCGATCGCTACCAGAACGTCCAAAACTGGGAAATTCGTGCCGTACCTACGACCATCAAATAGCAGCCACCTTGAGTTTTTGAGAAAAATTTCGTATCATAACAGAGTTCTTTTAGAGCTGTAGGGAAAAGAGCAGCCACCGCGAAACCTCTGGTTTCGCCCCAAAATCGCAATCCAAGGAGCGTTAGCGACTGAATGCGATTTTGAAAGGAAGGCCATAGCCGTAAGTCGAAGCTTTTGCCGTTCACGGCAAAACGAGACAGAGGCGTAGGGCCTGACGAGCGGACGTGGCGGAATTGGTAGACGCGCTAGTTTCAGGTACTAGTGAGCTTAACACTCGTGGAGGTTCAAGTCCTCTCGTCCGCACCAACGAAAGAACCGGCCATTTGAGCCGGTTTTTTCGTTGGTCTGTCAGAAAATACTTCAGCCCAGCGTAACTGTACTTGTACTACGGCTTGCCCGAAGTGCCTTCAAGGAGTTCTTTGTGCTTTTTGGTATTCTCTGCAAAATGTGTCAAAAAATCGGCTATAGTTTCCAGTTCTTTTTCCGAATAACTAGCAATTAATTCTCTTTGTGCTGCTTGGGCTGCTGCAAACATCCCGTAGATTTTTTTCATCGACTCTTTGTCGATCTCTATTAGCACGCCTCGTCTATCATTCGGATTAGGTTTGCGGCTAGTATACTTTGCATTCTCCAGCCTATCGAGCATTATGGTTGCCGAGCCAGGGGTCATGCCCGTAAAGTGCGCGAGCTCCTTAGGTGTTGAGATACCTTTGGAAATGAGCAGGCTGAGGCACTCCATGTCGGTAATGTTTAGACCAAGTTTTCTACTTACCACGTTGCGCAAAAGTGTGGAATATATACCTTGCTCCTGGGCGGCAGTGGCTACCTGTTGTTCTAGC
>JAICLK010000051.1 GCA_025927415.1 Candidatus Saccharimonadota bacterium
AGCAGCCTAGGACAAGAAGATAGCTTGTCAAATAGTGTTGCCTCTGGTATAATCCCTCTGTTACGCACTCCGCGATTTAGGAGAAAAGAGAATTATGGCAAAACAAGTTAAAGCAAATTTGAAAATGAAAATTAAGGCCGGCCAGGCTTCTGCCGCGCCGCCTGTTGGTAGCACGCTCGGTCAGTACGGCGTGAACATGATGGATTTCATCAACCCCTTTAATGAACAAACCAAAGAGATGATGGGCAAAACTGTCACCGCGCATATTACGGTGTTTGACGACCGCACCATGAAGTTTCGGGTAGTTGCAGAACCGACCGACGACCGCATTCGTGCAGCGCTTAGCATCAAAAAGGGCTCGGGCCGACCGAACACCGAAAAGGTTGCGAAGAAGCTCAGCCAAGCTGACCTCCAAAAAATTGCGGAGGAAAAAGCCGTCGACATGAACACCGATGACGTTGAAGCAGTCAAAAAGATGGTCGCCGGCACCGCCCGCAGCATGGGCGTCGAAGTCGAGGCATAAGCAAATCCATTATGGAAGATCTATCGCCTCGAATCCGGGGCGATAAAATTGTAGCGCCCAGCACAGACGACCGTGATACGATTGCTGAGGTAATTTTTTACCCTGGTAAACGTAATATGGATGCATACCTCACATGCCGGTTTGGCCAAGCAGCCATTGAAGGCATGAAGCGGTTAGAACGGCAAGAGCTATACCGCGTTGCCGTATCGGGCGCAGCCGAAGAATGGCCTATAGATGCAGAGATCGTCAGTCTAGCTGAAGCTGATAATGATGATGAATTGCCGCCACCTAATGATGACAATTTCGCTGTAGCATGATATAATTAGTATCAACAAATTTAATTTTTGTGGGAGACGGACAGTCGCTTGCACCACGAAGGAGTTATTCTATGGCAGAGAACGCCGAAAAAGAAATCAAAGAGGCAGAGCTGGTAGCAGAAGTCGCACCGGCTGTCGAAGAAGTTACCGAAGCAAAAGAAGAAAAAGCAACGGCTAAGGCCGGCAAGCGCAGCGCCAAGGCTGTCAAAGAAGCCGAGGAAAAAGAGGCCAAAGAAGAGCGCAAAGCGCACACCGCTGCCGACGCAGAAGCTGAAGGCAAGCCCAAGCAAACCGCCAAGCCAACCCGCAGTCGCCTCGAGCGCCAGGGAAAGAAGTTCCGTGACGCCGCGAAGTTCGTAGAGAAAGACAAAGTCTACGGCTTGGCCCAAGCATTGGAGTTGGCGCAAAAAACCAGTCCGGTGAAGTTCGACGCAACCGTAGAACTGCACATCAACCTGAACGTTGACCCGCGCCACGCCGACCAGAACATCCGCGACAACCTGGTCCTGCCAGCTGGCACCGGTAAGTCAGTTCGCGTTGCCGTGTTCGACGACGAAAAGGTCGCCGACGCCGACCTCAGCGGCGTTGAAGCTATCACCAAAGCACTCGACAAGGGTGAGTTGAACTTCGACGTGCTCATCGCAACACCAGCACAAATGGCAAAGCTTGGTAAGTACGCCCGCGTACTTGGCCCGCGCGGCCTCATGCCAAACCCGAAGAGCGGCACCGTAACCACCGATGTTGCGAAGGCTGTCAAAGAAGCCAAGGCCGGCCGCGTAGAATACCGTGTGGACAGCACCGGTATTGTGCACCTCGGCATCGGCAAAGTCAGCTTCGACAAAGCCAAGCTGCTCGAAAACGCGCAAGCCGTCCTCACCAGCGTCAAAACCAACAAGCCGTCATCGGTGAAGGGCATCTACGTCAAAACTATCCACCTTACCAGCTCAATGGGCCCGAGCATCAGCGTCGACACCAGCTCGTAAAAACTAAAAATCGCCCAAAAACCTCCTGCTCAGTGCGGGAGGTTTTAATTTTTTCGAGCGTTTTTGATAAGATAGTTCGAGTATGACTATTATTGGCATCACGGGCGCGATTGGCCACGGCAAATCGACGCTAGCAGAGGCGTTTGGCCAAGCCGAGCCGCGTGCACAACACCTCGAATCGTTTCAAATTATTGCTGAGGTTGTGGACAAATGGCACACGCGTACGTCGTTCGTGCCCAACCCGCACGACCTTGATCAGCTCAACAACTGGCTATTTTTACTGCCGGAAATTCTGGAAGAA
The DNA here is from genome assembly GCA_025927415.1 of Candidatus Saccharimonadota bacterium. GTDB lineage: Bacteria > Patescibacteriota > Saccharimonadia > Saccharimonadales > UBA4665 > JAICLK01. The sequence continues at coordinate 2,125 of JAICLK010000051.1, forward strand.
GTCGTACACGAGCCGGTTGACCGGCTGGCGCTGCACGTCGACCTCGCCCAAGTCAGCGCACAGCCAGCGCTGTACGAAAAATTGTTCCAGCATCTGGATAATCTTAAGAAAAATCCGGCCCTGCTGCAAAACCACATTACCGAAACCAACAAGGCCGACTATCGGCCCATTTTGCAGTGGCTTGGCGGCTATTTGGTGCTAGAGGTCGACCCAGGCATTTGGTACAAAGAAATACTGCGCCGAACCGAGTTCGCAAAGATTGAGGGCGTGGAGCTGTGCACCATTGGCGGCCTGCGCTATCCGACAGACGCAGAGCTGATTCGAGCGGCTGACGGCATTATCGCCGCCATTCATCGGCCTATGATGGGCGAGCAAGATTCAGGCGACCTCACCGAGCGCCAGCGTTCGCAGATCCATCCAGACGTAACAGTGCTCAACAACGCCGATGTACCCGCCCTCAATGCGCTCGCCAAGCGAATGTACAACGACATCAAACTCGGCAAGCTTCAAACCCATTACGCCGCCACCGGGCTGTAGTAATTTTCGCGTATGCGTTTGCAACCCTTTTGACAACCCGTACAATAGATAGCAACAACTGAGGGAATATGAGCGTTTATAGTAATACGCAGATTTTGCAGGCAATCGAAGATGGGCATATTATTTGCGTGCCGTTTAATAAAAAGCACGTCAGCGAAGCCAGCCTGGACATCACGCTCGGCCACCATTTTTACCGGACCGAACCTACCGGCGACCACACGTTGTATAACCCATTTGATGAGGCAGATGTGCGGCGTTACTTCGGACATGCGCAACAAGCAGTGGCACACGGCGAGTGGTGCAAAGCCAACGGCATGGCGCCGGTCGCTGGCATTCCGCTGGATTTTCCGGTTATTCCCATTCGGCCGGGCGAGCGAATCCTCACCCACAGCCACGAATTTTTCGGTATTTTGCCGCCGGGCGCGTGCGAGCTGAAATCCCGCTCCACTTGGGGTCGCAACGGCATTGCCGTGTGTTTTGACGCCGGCTGGATCGACCCAGGCTATATCAACCGGCTCACCCTGGAGGTTTATAATTTGAACCAACACGAAACCGTCCTGCTGCCCGTTGGCGAGCGCATTGGGCAAATCGTTTTCCACGACACCGGCGAAGTAGACGGCAACTACGGCGAGGGCCGCGATGGCGGCTTTAGCGGCAAGTACCAGCAGGGAACCGACCTGAAC
>JAICLK010000013.1 GCA_025927415.1 Candidatus Saccharimonadota bacterium
AGGGTACAGACCCTTTCCACCAACATACGAAGACAACCAAAGCGTCGCCGAGTTTTCACAACTTACCGACGCCGCATTAAACCACAAGATTGGTGAATATGAGGCGTTTATTGGCAACATTAACACACCAATCCGTGGTGTTGGAACGGCCAGCCGCATACTCAGCCACCTCGAGTTTGAGCACCGCTACCGCAGTGGCGCATACAACGAGGTTATCGAAGCTGCGCACGAAAAAGAAGCAAAGCTGGCTCAAGAACTTGGCGAGCTCGCTGTCGCTGGCGCGTAACAACGCCCGGCATAAAAAGACGCTCTCGTGAGCGTCTTTTTTAATTACTGTTTGTTTTATTTGGCGAATTCGATGGCGCGGGTTTCGCGAATAACGTTCACCTTGATAGTGCCAGGATATTGCATGGACGCCTCAATCTTGGTGGCAATGTCGCGAGCCAGCTTAATAGCGCTCAAATCGTCAATTTGCTGCGGCCGTACGAACACGCGAACTTCGCGGCCAGCAGAAATAGCGTACGATTTTTCGATTCCATTGAAGCTGTTGGCTACGTTCTCGAGTTCCTTCATGCGCTCTACAAAATTCTCGGCACTAATGTTGCGCGCGCCAGGACGGGAAGCACTAATGGCATCGCACACGCGGACAATGAGCGCCTCCACCGTAGTCGCTTCCACGTCGTCGTGGTGCTGCTCGGCAGCCAGCGCAACCTCTTCCGGCGCGCCGTACTTGCGCAACATCTCGCCAGAAATGTGGTGATGCTTACCTTCCATTTTATGGGTAAGCGCTTTGCCGAGGTCGTGCACCAGCGCAGAATACTTCGCGGTCTTCACGTTGGCACCAACTTCTTCGGCAATGATGCCGGCGATGTGCGCCATCTCCGTGCTATGTTTTAGGACGTTTTGGCCGTAGCTCGTGCGATATTTCAGCTCACCGAGCAGGTGCAAAATTTCTTTCGGAATACCGATAATACCAACTTCGCGCGCTGCATCCTCGCCCGCTCGCACCACGTCTTTCTCGACATTCTTCTGTGCCTTCTCAACAACTTCTTCAATGCGGCCGGGGTGAATACGACCATCTTTCATGAGCATTTCCAGCGCCTCGCGGGCAACCTCACGGCGAACCGGATCAAACGAGCTAAGCACAATGTAGCCCGGTGTATCGTCCACCATAATGTCCACACCAGTGGCACGCTGCAACGCCTGAATGTTGCGGCCTTCCTTGCCGATGATGCGACCCTTCATTTCTTCGTCTTCCAGTTTCACACTCGTCACTGTGCGCTCGGCCGTTACTTCGCTGGCCATGCGCTCCATCGCCGTGGTGATGATCAGCGCCGCTTGGTCTTCGGCTTCTTCCCTGGCTTCATTTTGCATCTTGGCAATTAAACCAGTCAGGTCGCCACGGATGTCGCGTTCGGTCATTTGCATCAGCTTTTCAGCTGCTTCTTTTTGGCTGAGTTTGGCGACTTTCTCTAGCTTCTCTTGCTGTTTCTTGCGGATGTCGCGGATCTCGTTTTTCAGATCTTCGACTTCGCCTTCGCTTTTGCGCAAACTTTCGGTGCGCTTGTCTAGGTTGTCGATTTTTTTGTCGAGCGTTTCTTCGCGCTGCACCAAACGATTTTCCAAATCTTTCAGCTCGCCGCGATGTTGCTTTTCTTCTTTGCGCGCGGTTTCGGCCAGTTTCGCTGCCTCGTCACGCGCTTCGTTTATCAGTTTACTGGCTTCGCGCTTGGCTTTGTCCAGCTCTTTTTTGGCCTGCTCTTCGGCAGAACCAAGTTTCTTTTTACTCACCGTCGTGCTGGCACCAAAGCCAACACCAAGCCCTACCAAAGTGAGGACAATGGTAATTAGAACCATGTTTTTCCTTTCTATCGGCAGGCCGCGCGGACGACAATCGCTATCACTTCTCTAGTTATCTGCTTGGCCTGGAAATCGAATTGAATAATAGTTAATTGGGAAGATTGCAGATCTAAAAATCCACCAACCTCAGTGAATAATATACGTGGTTTCACCGCAATTAGCAATGTTATTTCTTCTGCTGCGTGATGCGCGCGTCGCGACCGTATTCGGGCAAACTCACTTCTTCGTTTTCGCCATTCAGGAGTTTTTGGATGCCGTCTTGCTGCCAGGTATCACCCGTCGTGCTGACAATCGGAACGCCCAGCCCATAAGCCAGGGTATTGCCCACCGTCAAGCCGATGCGTAAACCCGTAAAGCTACCCGGACCTTTGAAGCACAAGACGCCTTGAACATCCTCGATTTTTTTGTCTTGAGAGGCGAGAAGCTCGTCCAGTTTTTGGTGAATAGTAGTTGAGAGTTCGCGGTGAGCAGGCCAGGTTTCGTATTTGAGCTGTTGCTGACCGTCGTACAAGCCGAGTTCGGCATCTGGTTTGTCGGTCCGAATAGTGATAATAAGCATGTTACGTTTCCTTTGGCATTAAATATTCGAGCTCTGGCGGATAGGTAATTTCTATCGCGCGCGCTGTTTCGCCAGTGTGCGTCAGTTTAATAGTCAACCGATGCTCGGGCAGGACGTGACGTACGATGTCCGACCACTCCACCACAACGACTGCATGCGGATCGCCCACAATCTCGGCCAACTCGGCACTCATAATGCCCGGCTCGCCTAATCGGTAAAAGTCAAAGTGGTAAAGCGTGCGTTTGTCGGCGTGGTATTCGCGGCTAATGGTGAACGTCGGGCTGGCCACGTGATCTTTGCTGCCAAAACCTCGCGCGAGTCCGCGCGTAAACGCGGTTTTGCCGCCGCCGAGATCGCTCACCAACTCAATCACCTCGCCGCCACGTAGGTGCGCGCCAATCTGCTCGCCCAGCTGTTCGGTTTCTTCCGGACTATTCGACTTCGTTTTCCATGTGTGCATGAACTTCATACTACCGCACGCAGTACGACTTGGCCAAGCAAGAGCAGCTTCGGTATACTAGGTATATGCTTCAACTTAGCAACACCTTTATCAACCGACCAGTTTTGAGCCTGCGTACTGGGGCGCCCGTTGCCGTGGCAGTTTCTCCCATCATCAACCCAACCAACCTCAAGATTGAGGGCTTTCACTGCAGCGATAGCGTCAGCAAGCAACACCTTATTTTGGTGGCGCAAGATATCCGCGATTTCATCCAACAAGGCATCGTCATAAACGACCACGAGGTGCTGGCCGAGCCAGACGAACTCGTGCGCTTGCAGAAAATCTTGGAGCTGAATTTTGACGTAATCGGCAAGCCGGTCGAAACGCTTGCCAAAGAAAAAGTTGGCAAGGTAGGCGATTACGCTGCCGACCCCAAAACGTTGTATATCCAAAAATTGTATGTATCGCAGTCGTTACTCAAGAGTCTTGGGGGCGGAACGTTGAGCATTGACCGCACGCAGATCAACGAAATTACACCAAAACACATTGTCATCAACGATCTCACCAGCAAAGTACCCGCCGCCGCCCGCGCAACAGCGTAGCCTAAAATCTCGAGCTACGCTTTGGTCTCGTTCTCTGCAATAGCTTTTTTAATGTCGTCGTAGCCGAAACCTTGGCGAGCGAGATATTGCATGAGGCACATGAGACAAACCTACGGTTTTTCTCATCGCACCGGCAAAAAGGCGTGACTTTTTGTCGGGCTGCTCTTTTCCCTTAGCTATCTTCGAGAGCACGCTTAATATCACTATACGAAAAACCCTGGCGGGCGAGATACTGCATAAGTTTGAGATTGTCAGGGTAACGGGTGCGTTTTTTGGCGATAAGCTGGTGAAGGGCAGACTGTTCGTCGCCCTCGCTGCGCTGCAGCACATGTTGAATAACCTGGTCGCTCACCCGCTTGGCGCGAAGTTCTTGTTGTAATTTTCGCTTCGATGTAGGGCGGAGCAGGCGACGGCTTTCAACCCAGGCGACGGCAAATTTTTCGTCATCAATAAAGTTCAAATCTGTTAACTTGCTAAGTATTTGATTCGCCAGGGAAGGGGACGCATTTTTTCTTTGTAGGTATGTTTGCACCTCCCATTTGCTACGCGGGCGCATTGTCACATATCGCAGTACATTGCCGAGCAGCTTATCGTCTGTCGACAGTTGTTTGAGTTGCTTCATTGCAGCCGCATCCAGCTCAAGGCCAAGCGTTAGCTTTTGCTCGAGCAGCGCCGTGTCACTCAGGCTAAACGAATATTTGCCATCGACAAATATAGAAAACCTTCCGGGTGTTCGGACCTGTGCTTTTATCTCTGTTATTTTCATAGATCTAAGAAGGAGTGCTCCCAGCCCTTAGCATAGTCCGTGAAACGCGCCCAGGTTGGCGTAAATTCCAGCAAGATATTTTTTGGATCGTCGATGTCGTCTCTGGAGCTGTGCTTTTTGTAGAAAGTTTCGATGGCTTTGGGGTGGCTGTTAGCTTCGACAATACGAAAGTCGCCACGCATTTGTAGCGTAAACGGCGTGTCTTTGCACGTGCCGACAACGAGCGCCCCACGCACTGCTTCGCCATTCTTCAGCAGGGTGCACTTTTCCGAAGCTTTCCCTGTTACAAAATAGAAGGTGAGCGGATCGGTGCGGTGAGCATAGCCCATGGTTGCAGCATGAATGGTGCCGACGTGATCTACCGGCAGGGCGGCTGTAGCGAACGACTCGTCGTCCAAAAACTTCGCTAGTTCGGGACAATCGGCAAGCTTCACTTCCATTCCCTGCTCTGGTTTTTGGTTTCTTTGGCGAGGAAGGCTTGGGTGAGGTCGACGTTGAGTTTGTTACAGAGGTCCAGGAAGACGATGAAAACATCGGCGGCTTCTTCCGCAATTTCGCTGTCGCGTTCTTTGGAGATAGACAGGCCGACTTTTTTGCTCGACACTTGGGCCAGCTCACCTAGCTCTTCCAGCAGTTTTACAAACTTTTGTTCGATGCTGTGGTTGGCAAAGCCGCGCTCCACTCCCATTTGCCGGACGTAGTTTTGCACGTCGGCCAAGGTTGCATCGAGCGCCGGAAGTTCTAGTTTTTTCATCGCATCAGGCTAATCGTTACGTGCAGCTTGCACTGTCAAAATGTCATCGATGGTTGGCACTTCATATCGCACAACGACGAGTGGCGAGCGTATGCCTATGTTTTCGTCAGGATAATATCGTGGAATTTGCTCCATTGCTTCGGTAACATCAGCGAAGCCGTCTTCCTGGGCCACCTCGTCGAGCATCGTGCTAAACATGGTAAGCTCTGTATCTGCTGTTGCGCGCAGTGCAAGTTTTATGCCTTCAACAAAAAAATCACCTACGAAAATTTCGCCTTCCTCTAACATGTGTTCATCCGTATTATCAAGGCGAATGGTTATCTTTTTCTCACCGCGAACCGTTGGCATGAGGTGACCTTCGGCAAACAAAACGGTCTTGTGTTTTGGTTGGTGCTCGGCCATATTGCTATTCCTTTTCGGCTTCGGCGCGGACTTTGGCGGCGACTTCGTCGCGAACTTTCGAGTTTTCGTCGAGGTACTTCTTGGCGGCTTCGCGGCCTTGAGCGATGGTTGCGCCGCCGTACTTGAAGAATGCGCCGGATTTTTCGACAATACCACGTGCGACGGCAAGGTCCAGAATATCACCAGCCTTGGAAATACCTTCGTTGTACATGATGTCGAACTCGGCCACGCGGAACGGCGGCGCGATCTTGTTTTTCACCACCTTCACTTTTGCGCGGCTACCAATAACCTCTTCGCCTTGTTTGATTTGCGAGATGCGGCGAATGTCCATACGCACGCTGGCGTAGAATTTCAGCGCATTGCCACCGGTGGTAGTTTCGGGGTTACCAAACATCACGCCGATTTTCATACGCAGCTGGTTGATGAAAATAACGGTGGTGTGCGAGCGCGAGATAACACCCGTGAGCTTGCGCAGCGCCTGCGACATAAGGCGTGCCTGTAAGCCCATCTGTGCGTCGCCCATGTCGCCCTCAATTTCGGCGCGGGGCACGAGTGCGGCCACTGAGTCCACCACAATGAGATCCACGGCGCTGGAGCGCACGAGCGTTTCGGTAATCTCGAGCGCCTGCTCGCCGTTGTCCGGCTGAGAAAGCAGCAGGTTGTCCACGTCCACGCCGATGCGCTTGGCATACGCCGGGTCGAGTGCATGCTCGGCATCAATAAACGCGGCTGTGCCACCTTGCTTTTGCACTTCGGCAATCGCGTGCAGGGTCAACGTCGTTTTGCCGGAGCTTTCCGGGCCGTAAATCTCAAGTACGCGACCTTTTGGGATGCCGCCGCCGAGTGCCAAATCCAAACTCAGACTACCCGTCGGCCAGCATTCAACCTTCTGGTGCGATGCCTCGCCCAGCTTCATAATCGAGCCTTTGCCAAACTGCTTTTCAATCTGGTCCAGCGCCAGGCCGAGCGCCTTGCTCTTGCCGTCTTCTTTTACCTCGCCCGCAACTTTTGCCGGTTTTTTTGCATCCGCCATTTAGAAACCCTCCGTAGATTTACCTTACCCCACCCGTTTGCGTTCATTATACCAGCACTGCTACAATAAAAGTAAGCATAACGAGGGTGGACTTGAAAATATATAAATCAAAGGACGAGGCGTACGCCGCGAATGTCGATAAAGCCGTCAGCCGGCTGCTAGAACGCGCGCTCGTGCATGGCGCCAGCGACGTGCATATCGAGCCAAGAGAGCGCACCGTCGTAGTGCGTTTCCGTGTGAATGGCTGGCTGCAAGAAGTGGCCAAGCTTCCCTTGCCATCGCTCGATGCGATTATCCAAAACCTGAAGCAGCGGGCCAGCCTCAACCCAGATCTTATCAACGCACCGCAACGCGGCAGCTTTCGGTTTGAGTCCGAGAATATCGAGGTAGACATACAGGTTGCGACCATGCCAACCGTCGGTGGCGAGACGCTCACCTTGCACTTGTCCCGCCACTTGGGCGAAGCGGCCACGCTGGAAGAGTTGGGCTTTTGGGGTGAAAGCCTCAAGCGCATCGAGATGACCATTGCCGAACCACACGGCCTGGTGGTTGCCGCCAGCCCCGACAACACCGGCGCCACCATGACTATGCTCGGCATGGTGCACTTGCTCAACAGTCCGGCCCTCAATGTTATGACACTTGAAGAAAGCATCGACCACCATCTGCCCGGCATCAGCCAAACCCAACTGAACACGGCCGCTGGCGTTACATTTAGTACTGGCCTGAAGGCGCTCCTCAACCAAGACCCCAACGTGGTGATGGTAAGCCACCTGCACGAGGCCGACACAGTGCGCACTGCCGTGCAAGCGGCGCTGAGCGGTCGGTTGATTTTGGGCGGCGTGCACTTGAGCGACGCGGCGCGTGGCGTGGCACATGTGCTTACGCTCAGCCATGAGCCGTTTTTGGTGGCCTCGAGCTTGCGGCTTGCCATTGGCCAACGCTTTGTGCGCCGGTTGTGCGAACATTGCCGCGAACAGTACGAGCCCACCGAAAGTGTACGCAAAGAGCTGCGACAGTTGCTCAAAGCGAGCGGCGTGACCTCTGTAAAAGCACTACACCAGCTGGAACTCGCCGCCGCCAAAGCAGACATGGGTGCTCACGCTGCCAGCACCACCGAAAAAGCCATTACTCGCCTGTTTAAGGCCAGTCCCGACGGCTGTCCTCAATGTTATTTCACCGGCTACAAAGGCAGGCTTGGTGTTTGTGAAACTTTACGTATTTCCGATGCCATGCAAAAACTCCTTGCCCAGAACCCCAGCGTAGCAGAAATCCGTAAACTCGCCATCAAAGAAGGCATGATTCCATTGCCGCTCGACGGATTAGTAAAAGCGCTGCGCGGACTGACCACACTGGAGCAAATTGTCCCGCTGGCACTTGGCACCTAAGAACTGGCGTATACTTTATATAGATATGAAAAAGCTCGACAACCGCGGCGTTACCTTTATCGAACTGGCCGTACTGCTGGTAATCGTAATCATCCTCAGTTGTTTGCTGTATGCCACGCACGCTGGCATTGCCGAACATCAGCGGAATACCACGCGCGAACGTGACATCGACCAAATCAGTAGCCAGCTCGAATCGTACTATTCGCAGTACGATAAATATCCGACGCTTGCGCAAGTTAACGACACAAGCTGGCGCGCTGGCAACATGAAAGACCTGAGCAAAAATGTTTTGCGCGATCCTAGCAGCAGTTCGTACGACCTCGTCGCCAACCCGGCCAAGCACGTATTTGCTTACACCGTGAGCGCTGCCAGCGGCAAGACGTGCAACAACATTAAAGTCATCTGTTCGCAGTACACGCTAACCGCCACCCTCGAAGGTAAGAGCACCGGCACATACGTAAAAGACAATCTTAACTAAAGCTCTCGATTTTATTTAGATTCCGGTCGGCCAGGCCAATCTTGATTTGGAACCGATGGCGGTTGATTGAACGAGTTTGTCGTTGCCAGCGGACGGTTGGTTGTTACCATCTCTCTAGGTTTGTCGGCAATATATGCTTCGTGCGCCGCAATGATTTTGCGTGCATAGTCGTTCGGCTGCGGACAGAACGGAAACTGGAACTTGTCGCGTACACCGGCAGACTCAACCTGCAGCGTGCCATAGCCGAACATCTGCTGTAGTAATGTGTTCTGCCCAACGGTTACATCTTCCAGGTTTGCCATGGAAAGCTGACTAGTTTGGGTATTGAACAAGCCGAGTTGCGTCACCTGCGTAATACTGTCGGTTGTTACAATCCAGCGATTGGCCGTGTACACGAACTTGCCAATGTATGTAAATAACAGCGTGAGCGCCATAACTATGAGCGCGCCGAGGAACAGCGCCAGCTTTGTTTGCTGGGTCATCGCCACATACTGCGGTGCCACGACGGCGGCTGCAAGCACGATCACCAACACAAGAATTCCCGTGGAGTACATGCCGATAAGGCCGATGGGGTGCCGCTTAATTTCGCAAATCACCTGCTCATCTTGCTGCAGCACTACGAACTTAGCAGCACTGGCGCTGAGCTTTGGCTGCGGCGACTGTGAGGATTGGTTGGTCGGCTGGTCTGGCTGCATGTCTCTATTTTACACCAAGCTTTGCTGGCTATCTGCGTTTGGGGTTTTGCCGAGATGCTTGTAGGTTTTGGGTGTGACTTTGCGGCCGCGCGGTGTGCGCTCCAGCAGGCCAATTTGCATAAGATACGGTTCGATAAAATCTTCCAACGTGCCGCGCTCCTCGGCGGTGAGTGCGGCCAGCGTTTCAATGCCCACCGGCCCACCGTTGTAATGTTCGATGATTTTTTCCAGCAGCATGCGGTCGGCCGGGTCTAGCCCAAGATTGTCGATTTCGAGCAGCTCCAGCGCTTTGTGGCTGATGTGCGAGTCGATGATGCCATCGCCGTTCACGTCGGCATAGTCCCGCACGCGCTTCAGCAAACGGTTGGCGATACGCGGCGTCAGCCTCGCTCGTTGTGCCAGCTCCGCAGCGGCAGCTTTCTCAATCTTTACGTCCAGAATGTTGGCCGCACGCTCGATAATCTGTTGAATTTCCGGCGGCGTGTAAAATTCCAGCCGATGAATCATGCCAAACCGGTCGCGCAGTGGTGCCGCCAAAGCACCCGTCCGTGTGGTGGCACCGATAATCGTGAACTTTGGCAGATCGAGCCGGAGCGAACGCGCGCTCGGGCCTTTACCCAGCATAATGTCCAGCTTGAAATCTTCCATAGCGCTATACAAAACTTCCTCAACGGTCCGCGGCAAACGATGGATTTCGTCGATAAACAAAATATCGCCGTCCTGCAAATTCGTCAGTAAGCTGGCCAAATCCCCCGCCCGCTCGACAGCTGGCCCGCTGGTTATGCGAATATTCGCCGACATCTCGTTGGCAATCACACTGGCCATGGTCGTCTTGCCAAGTCCCGGCGGCCCATACAGCAGCACGTGGTCAATCGGCTCGCCACGTTTTTTGGCCGCCGCAATCGCCAACTGCAAATTCTTTTTCAGCCGCTCCTGCCCAATATAGTTGGCAAAATCCCGTGGCCGCAACGTGTTTTCCAGCTCCACTTCCTGCTGGTCGTTTTCGTCCGCGCCGGTGTTTACAATTCGGTCAATCATGCCTGTAGTTTACGCTACTTCCGTGGGATCCCAGCAAGTGCGGTGATTTTTGTCGAGCTTGGCAAGGCTGGCCATGTCTTCGTCGGTTAACTGGAAGTCAAACAGGTCGATGTTGGATTTGATGCGGTCTTCGTGAACCGATTTTGGCAGTGGCACGGTGCCAAGGTCGATGCACCAGCGCAGCATGATTTGCGCCGGACTCTTACCGTATTTCTGCCCCAATTCGGCCAGTACCGGATTGTCCAAACCATAGCCGTGTGCAAGTGGCGAGTAGGCCTCGATGACGATATCGTGCTGCTTACAAAATTCCACTAGCTCTGGCTGCTGCAAGTAGACGTGCAGTTCCACCTGGTTAACAGCCGGTTTGATTTCGCAGTCGGCAAGTAATTCTTCCAGGTGGCGAACGGTGTAGTTGCTCACGCCGATGGCTTTGGCGCGGCCAGCTTTGGCAATTTTTTCTAGCTCGTGCCACGCCTGCTGGCGTGTTCCGGTCACCGGAAAATGCAGCAAGAGCAAGTCGACATAGTCGGTTTGCAAATTTTTAAGCGATTGATCGAAGCTTGCTGACAAACGAGCCGACGGCTGGTTTTCGTTCCAGATTTTGGTGGTAATAAACAACTCTTCGCGCGGCGTGCCGGCAACCTTTAACGCCTCGCCAAGGTACGCCTCATTGCCATAAATCTGGGCCGTGTCGAAGTGCCGATAGCCTGTCTCCAGCGCCAAACGCACTGCTTCCTTACACTCCTGCTCGTTCTTAACTTGCCACAGTCCAAACCCAACCACCGGCAGGTCATTCCCACTGTTCAACTTCATCGTTTGCATACTTACCTTCTTGCTTTCTGGCTTGGCACCTTAGTTGATTTTTGAGAGATCTTCGTTAATAACCTGCGGCCGCATGGCAACGATTTCCGTGCCGTAGTATGGCATGTCTGGTACGGGGTTCATGAGATAGAGTTTTTGGCCAAGCACGTGGGCAAAGCCCATTTCCAGAAACGTGTTGCCGCCGATGTAATTTTTGATGCCGTGCTTGTCATAGTTGAGCACCAGCAGCGCATCCGCCGTTTGCATGGGCTGCCAAAATTCGCGGATGGCGTCGTGCTCGTACTTGTCTTCGAGCTTGAGCTTCTCAATTTGCTCGGCAGATTTGCCAACGTAGCGATCGCCAAACGAACTCATGAATGGCTGGTGGCCAAGCTCGCGGAGCTGGTCGCAAACCTCTATCATTTTTTCGGTATATTGCATGCTGCCAGCTACGCCAATCTTCATGCGGTTCCTTTCTTGAGTGCAAGCTTGATGCGCGTTTGAGTTGGAAGTTTGGCATCAACATTTTGTAAGGCCCTGACGGCATCTTGTGGGGTGAAGCCGAGGGCGACGAGGGCTTCAGCGGCTTCGTCTTGCAGGAGTGTAGCATCGGATTGCAACAAGCCGGTAGCGGAAAGTTCTACGCCTTCCAGGCCGACTTTGTCTTTCAGCTCTACGACAATTCGTTCAGCAACCCGTTTACCTACGCCATTGGCCTGTTGGATAAACTTGACGTCGCCACCAGCGATGGCACCGCGCACGTGATTGGTACTGCCGATGCTCAACACGCTCAGCGCCATTTTTGGCCCGACGCCGTTCACGCCGAGCAACTGCTCGAACAGCTTTTTGGTATCGAGTTTAAGAAAACCGAAGAGATCGTACGACACTTCGCGGATATGCTCGTACACGTACACCTTTGCTGGCTGACCTTGCGCAAGTGCACCGTGATCTTCACCCGTCACAAACAAGCCGTAGCCTACGCCACGAACGTCAAGCACGACTACATCTACCAATTTTTCGGCAACAACGCCAGAAAGTGTCGCAATCATTGACACTATTATATCAGTAGGTTCAGCTCAAATTATTTTACAGCGCTTGCTGCGAGAAGTCGGTAGGCGGCTGCGGGTTGTTGGCCTCTGGTGCTGGAGCACCTGCTGCCGGCATTGCCGGAGCTTCCGGAGCAACAACAACTGGCTGGCCAAGGTCTGGAGCTGGAGCGGCTGGAGCCGAAAGGTCAGGGACAGACGGCACTGAACCTGCGCCAGCAGCGTCGGCTGGAGCACCCGGCACTGCGGCTGAGCCAAAACCAGGCACTGCATCTACTGCCGGAGCAGCTGGCGTTGGTTGCTGGACGGCACCAGGCGTCGGTGCGGCACTTTGGTCGAACGCTGGCACGGCTGGAGCTGGAGCGCCAGTCGCCGGATCGGTAGCGGGCGCTACACCCATGCCTTGGTCTGCTGGCACGCCAGGTTGCATTGCACCACTTTGTGATGGATCAAATGCTGGGGTTACGTTTTGTTGGTTGTCTGCTGGAGGCATGACAGTTTCTCCTTTTATTGCTAATGGTTCCACTCTATCATAGCAGAAGCACTAGTCAAAACGGGCCGTCATACTGTGGCAAATGGCAGCCGCCAGCGCGTCGGCACAATCGTCCGGCTTGGGCTGCTCTTTGAGCCCCAAAATTACGCGCACCATTTCTTGCATCTGCTTTTTGTCAGCGCGACCGTAGCCAGTAAGCGCTTGCTTGATCTGCAACGGCGTGTACTCAAATAGTTGCAATCCAGCCTGCTGGCCGCACAACAGCACCACACCGCGCGCCTGCGCCACGCTCATGGCGGTTGTCACGTTTTGGGCAAAAAAGAGTTTTTCAACCGACATTATCTGCGGTTTAGTTTGCACAATTATATCTGTTAATTCTTCATAAATCGTGGCCAAACGAATGGCGTCATCCTGTTTCACTGGCGTGCGAATCACCCCCGCATCAACCAGCTGCGGCTTGCCGCTGTTTACCTCGATGATACCAAAGCCCAAAATGCCGGTGCCAGGATCAATCCCCAAAATTCTCATGCTGCTATTATAGAATAGAAACGATGGCGAATTTTGAACTTTATTCCAAATCTGAGTATTTTGAAGATTTGAGGCAGCGCATCGCCGCAACCAAAAGGGGTGACCGCGTGGCCGTGGCCACGATGACATTTGATCCCAATGACTCGCATGTTGCACACATTTTGGATGCTTTAACGGCAGCCGCCAGCCGCGGCGTAACCACCAGTTTGGCCGTGGATGCTTTCAACTTTTTGAGTGACGACCAAATGCTTTTTGGGCCGTTGTTTTTTGTTCGCACCTTGCCAAAGCGCATGCCAAAAGTTTTTCGGGACAAGCTGCTTGCCATCAAAGATTTGCGGAGCCGGGGCGTAAACGTCGTCGTCACCAACTGGCCGCAGCGACGCTTTAGCAATCCAGTGGGTGGGCGCTCACACATCAAGTTTGCCATTATAAATAATCGGTTTTACATCGGCGGATGCAACCTCGGAGAATCCATGCACATCGACATAATGGCTGCCTGCGAAGATCAAAAAACTGCCGATTGGCTGTACGATTTTTCCCAAAAAATGCTACATTCGTTCGGTACGACATTTATGCACGGGCAAGATGTGCGGCTGAAAATTGACGACCAAACCGAGCTCCTGGTCGATGCCGGCACGCGCAAGCAATCCATCATTTACGACGAAGCACTCAAGCTCATCGACCGCTCTCGTGCCCACGTATTCATTACTTGCCAATTTTTCCCAAACACCGTTACTGCCAAGCAGTTACTGCGCGCGTTTCAGCGCGGTGCTAATGTGGAAATTTTATACAACCACGCCAGCAAACACGTCATGCCAAAAAACTGGGTGCATCACCTGGTGGTGGCACGCGAACGCGCGCGCATGCCGGCAAGTTTCTTTGCACGTCAGCTGCCAAAAACGCTTAATTATATTCATGCAAAAGTGCTGGCAAACGAAGGCGAGGCAATTGTTGGCAGCCACAATTTTGTGACGCACGGGGTGAACTTCGGCACGGCCGAAATTGCCCTGCACGTCCGCAGCAGCGACTTCGCCAAACACGTACAGCAAAAGATTCTCAGCGAGATCAGTAGTTAGATTTAGCGCTTGCTTCGCTCACGCCAGCAAGCTTTCGTCGATGTCGAAGTTGACGTGCGTGTTGGTTACGTCGTCGCAATCGTCCAGCGCGTCCATGAGGCGCATGATTTTGCCGGCGGTGTTCGCGTCGGTAATTTCGATAGTAGTGTTTGGCACGTAGCTCAGCTCGGCTTCGGTAATCTCCACGCCAGCCTCGCGAAGTGTGTCACGTACTTTGGCGAGATCGGTTGGCGCCGTGTATACCACGCTTTCGCCGCCTTCTTCCTGCACGTCTTCAGCGCCGGCATCGAGCGCTTGCAGCATCAACTCGTCGCCCGAACCTTTGACGCGAATTACGCCTTTGCGGTCGAACTGAAATGCCACGGCGCCCTTCTCGGCAATGTTACCGCCGTGCTTGTTGAATGCGTTTTTGACTTCCGGATACGTGCGGTTGATGTTGTCGGTGGCAACTTCCACGAGAATTGCCACGCCGCCCGGACCGTAACCTTCGTACAAAAGCTCCTGCAGCTGCGCCGCGTTTTTGTCGTTCACACGGTCGATGGCGCGCTGGATGTTGGCACTGGGCATATTGGCGGTCTTGGCTTTGTCGATTGCCAAACGCAGCTCAAAGTTTGTGCTCGGGTCTGCACCGGCACGAGCCGCAATGGCAATGGCGTTGCCAAGTTTGGTAAATACCGCGCCGCGAGCTGCATCTTTTGCGCCCTTTTCGCGTTTAATTGTCGACCATTTAGAGTGTCCGCTCAAAACGTATTCCTTTTACTTTCTATCTGTTATTATAGCACATATGAATAA
>JAICLK010000001.1 GCA_025927415.1 Candidatus Saccharimonadota bacterium
CTGTAATTTTTCGGCGCCAATATTACTGGTCATAATGACAATCGTGTTTGTGAAGTCAATCTTGCGTCCCTTGGCGTCAGATAACACACCGTCTTCCAGGATTTGCAGCAGCATGTTAAAGGTGTCCGGGTGCGCTTTTTCAATCTCATCAAACAACACCAAACTGTAGGGCTGACGACGAATTTTATCGGTCAGCTGGCCGCCATCATCGTATCCAACGTAACCCGCCGGCGCGCCAACCAAGCGAGAGACGTTGTGATGCTCGCCAAACTCGCTCATGTCGATTTTCACAAGCGCGTTTTCGCTGCCGTAAAATTCGCGGGCCAGAACCCGGGCTAACTCGGTCTTACCCACACCAGTTGGACCCAGGAAAATGAAAGACCCGACTGGCCGCTTCTCACTGCCAATGCCCGAACGATTGCGGCGCACGGCTCGAGAGACAGCTTCTACTGCTTCCGGCTGGCCTATCACATATTTGCCTAACGTTTTTTCTAGATTTAACAGCGATTTTGCCTCCGAGCGAATCACTTTCGTCGCCGGCACACCGGTCATGCGCGAAACAATCTCAGCTACATCGTCAATGCTCATGGTAAGACGCTTAGCGTTCTTGTTTGCAGTTTGCAGCTTGCCCAATTCTTCGCGGATTTGGCTGGCGCGCTGTTTTTCGCGGGCCGCCCGTTCGTAATCTTCGGCATCCACTGCTTCTTCGATACGCGCGTTCACCAACTTTTGCTCTTTCTGCAAACGGCGGACTTCAGGCGAAGTCTTGCCTTTATCTACGCGCAGATGCGCGCCTGTTTCGTCTAGCAAGTCGATTGCCTTGTCGGGCATAAACCGGTCGTTGATGTAGCGCTTGGACAAGTTGACGGTGTGCTCCAGCACGTCGTCGCTGATGGTCACGCCATGGAATTTTTCGTAATGCTTGCGCAAGCCTTTCAAGATGGCTAGTGTTTCCGGCACCGTTGCTTCGGGCACTTGGATAGGCTGGAAACGACGCTCCAGCGCGGCATCCTTTTCGATATGCTTGGTATATTCGACAGTAGTCGTTGCACCGATGAGCTGAATTTTGCCGCGAGCCAGCGCCGGCTTCAGAATGTTACCGGCGTCCATAGAACCTTCGGCAGCACCTGCACCAACGATGAGATGCAGCTCATCGATAAACACGATACTTCGCTTGTCGGCCTCCAGCTCGCTCATTACTTTTTTGAGTCGTTCTTCAAACTCGCCACGGAATTTGGTACCGGCAATCATGCCAGCAAGGTCGAGCATAATCACACGCTTGTCGAGCAAGCTATCTGGCACATCCTCGGCAACGATGCGCTGTGCCAACCCTTCAACAATAGCCGTTTTGCCAACGCCAGGTTCGCCAATGAGCACCGGATTATTCTTCGTACGACGGTTCAAAATGGTAATCACACGACGCGTCTGATTTTCGCGGCCAACCACTGGGTCGAGTTTGCCCTTGCGAGCCTCGGCCGTCAGGTCGGTGCCAAACTGATCGAGCGCGCTTTTAGTGCGCGTCTTGGTTTTAGTGCGAACGCCGCCCATGCTCTCGCTATCCTCATCTTCGTATTGCTGGCGGTTCAGAAATTGCTCCAGCTCATTCATAAGACTCTCCACGTCCACGCCCATGTCGCGCAGCAGCACGGTCGCGCGGGCGTTTTTTTGTGTGAGGATGCTATACAGAATATGCTCGGTGCCACAGTACTCTTGGCCGTAATCTTGCGCGGTGTCATATGCCATTTTCAAGGTCAATTTGGCCGTTTCACTCAAACCTTTTGCGCCCATGTTCACTATTATCGCTTTTGAGTTGAGTTTCATGGCAACCTGCGCTCGGTCGAATGTAACACCGCGATCTTCGAGGATCTTGGCACCCATACTTGTTGATTGCGCCGCCACGCCGAGCAAGAGGTGCTCGGTACCAACGTACGCGCTACCGAAACTGCGCGCAATCGCATCGGCATGCTTCAAACTACCCAACGCGTTGTTGGTTAGATGGTTCAAAAATTCATGGAAATCAGCACTATTTGGCATCATAAAAATCAACCTTTCGATAACGTTTGAGACGTTACTATCTCTATAATACGAGATTGGCACTCCCATTGCAAGAGTGCCAACTCAGAAAAGCGTAGGTTCTGTAGAACTGCGTCAACCGAAGTGTAACCCGGGCGAGTAAGCTTGCTCGGCCCTAAGCGCAGTTCTACAAAGTTCTAAAAAATGTACGAACGGTTACTCGCCGTGCTGTTCTATGGCGCTCAAGAGATCATTTTCAAGCTCGGTCTTTTTCTTGAGCTTTGGTTTCTGTGCAGCTGGGGTTGGAGTTGGTTGCTCGGCGGACGCAGCGCCGCCAACTTTTTCTGCCTCAATGTCCAGCTCGTAGCCAGTCAGTTTGCTGGCGAGACGAACGTTTTGGCCGCTTTTGCCAATCGCAATACTCAGTTGGTCTTCCGGAACTTTGACTACGGCTTTCTTCTTCGCCTCATCGATGATTACTTTGCTGACGCTCGTTGGGCTGAGTGCGTTGGTGATGTAGGCAGTCGGCTCTTCACCCCACACGATAATGTCGATCTTTTCCTGCTCGCCAACTTCGCTCATGACGGCGTTCACGCGCGTGCCATGGCCGCCAACGAAGGTGCCGACTGGGTCGACGCCGGGCACGTTGGATGCAACAGCAATCTTGCTGCGCACGCCAGCCTCGCGGGCAATGCCCTTAATTTCAACGGCACCGCTGTCCATTTCCGGCACTTCAGAACGAAACAGCCAGTCAATAAATTCTTTGTTGCCGCGGCTGACAACCAGCTGCGGACCACGGAAGTCGCGCTCGACATCCTTCAAGAAAACTTTCAGACGTTGGCCTGGGTAATAACGCTCACCCTGGATTTGCTCGCTGCGTGGCATAATACCTTGCGCTTTGCCGAGGTCAAGACGGACGATGTTCGGCTCTACGCGAGTCACGCTGGCGTTGACGACAGTGCCGATTTTATCTTCAAACTCGGCCATCACACGCTCGCGCTCAGCTTCTCGGAGGCGTTGCAGAATCACTTGCTTAGCAGTTTGTGCGGCAACACGACCGAAGGTTTCCACTTTTGCGTGGACTTCTTGTGTTTCGCCAAGTTTGGCGTTCTTGCGCATCACTTGCGCATCTTTCAGCGAAATCTCAAACGCAGGATTTTCCACGTTCTCAACAATTTCTTTTTCCACGTATGCATCTACATCACCAGTGTTCAGGTTCATGGTTACCCGAACTTCCTGTTCGCGATCGCCATAGTCGCGGCGATATGCTGCGGCGAGCGCTTGCTCCACTACCTCTTTTACAGCCTCTTCTGGCAAGCTCTTTTCCTCGGCGATAGTGCGCAGGGCAAGCGCCAGCTGTTTCATGTCAAAGTCCATTAGTTTTCCTTTCTTTTATGTTGGGGTCTTTACGAAAAAAGCCGACCTGCCGGCCGACCAATACTGTAATAATAACAATCTTGCACACGGCTGTCAAATCTCCATGCTACTATATATAGAATGAGTAAAAATGTGAGCCGTCTCTTCGGCCAATTTCAACCTGAAAACTACAATCTGACGTTCGACATCAATGAAGACACAATGCACTTTCGTGGCCGTGTGATTATTGATGGCAAGAAAGTCGGGCGGCCATCACAGCGCATTACACTCCATCAAAACGGCCTAAAAGTTACGAGTGCGCGCATGGTGAAGCACGGCAAAAAAGGCGAACAAGCGGAGCTGGCCGTTACCCGCATTAACAACCAAGACACGCTGCAGGAAGTACGATTGCACACCGAGAGCATGGTATATGCAGGAAGATGCACGCTCACCCTGGAATTTGAAGCGCCACTAACTACCGGCATGACCGGCATCTATCCATGCTTTTTCAAAGATAGCGACACCGACAAGATGCTGGTTGCAACCCAGTTCGAAAGCCACCACGCCCGCGAGGCGTTTCCGTGCATCGATGAGCCCGAGGCAAAGGCGATCTTCAACCTTACTTTGGTGACACGGCCAAAAATCAGCACACTAGGCAACACCCCGATACAATCGCAGGAAGAAAAAGACGGCCGCATGACAACCACTTTCGAAGCAACACCACGCATGAGCAGCTACCTGCTTGCATTCGTAATTGGTGAGCTTCACAGCAAGTCCACCAAAACCGCACGTGGTACCGATGTAAACGTTTGGGCCACCGTAGCGCAACCCGTCGACAGTCTCAACTTTGCGCTGGATGTGGCGAAGCGCAGTATCGAATTCTTTGAAGAGTACTTTGATATCAATTATCCATTGCCAAAAGCCGACCACGTTGCCTGTCCAGACTTCAGCTCTGGCGCCATGGAAAACTGGGGACTCATCACCTACCGCGAAGCCGTGCTGCTGGCGTACCCAGGCGAGACGGCACAAAGCACGCTGGAGCGCATCGCCCTCGTAATAGCGCACGAAACCAGCCACCAATGGTTCGGCAACCTCGTGACAATGCAATGGTGGAACGACCTCTGGCTCAACGAAAGTTTCGCCAATATGATGGAATACCAAGCCGTTGACGCCATGTTCCCCGAATGGCATATTTGGAACGAGTTTGTCGCCGCCGAAGGCTTGAGTGCATTACGTCGCGACGCCGTAGCCGGCGTACAAGCCGTGCGGACTGACGTTCATCATCCAGACGAAATCAGTACGCTCTTCGACCCGTCAATTGTCTACGCCAAAGGCGGCCGCCTGCTGTACATGCTGAAAAACTACGTTGGCGAAGACGCTTTTCGCACTGGACTCAAAAAATATTTCGAGACACACAAATATGGCAATACTGAAGGCGCCGATCTGTGGGCAGCACTGAGCGAGGCCAGCGGCAAGGACATTGCCAGCTTCATGAATCCATGGCTGACGCGCAGCGGTTTTCCAGTGGTTAGCATCTCACAAAAGGATGCTAAGCTCACTATCACCCAGCAGCACTTCTTGGACAATCCAGAGAAAGCCGACCCAGAGCGACTATGGCCAGTACCGCTTTTTGCGAGCGACAAAGAACTGCCGGCAATGCTCGATAATCGTGAGCTCGTCGTACCCGTGCAAGGTGCCGAGCCAATTCTGCTCAACACGGAAGCACGCGGCCATTACATCGTAAATTATGTCGACAATGCGCATCGCGCCGCACTCGGCAAGCTCATCGAAACACAAGCCATTTCCAGCAGCGACCGGCTCATGCTCCTCAATGGTGCCAGCATGTTGGCGCGTTCCGGCTTGCGCAGTTATCGGCATGTGCTAGAACTGCTTGCATCATATCGTAACGAAACGGCCGAGCCAGTGTGGGATATTATGGCACTCGTCATCGGCGAAACTCGGCGGTTCATCGACATGGAAAACTCACTGGACGACGCAATCAAACCATTCGTCGATAAACTCGTTACCAAACAAGTGCAGCGGCTTGGCTGGGAGCAGGCAGAGGATG
The DNA here is from genome assembly GCA_025927415.1 of Candidatus Saccharimonadota bacterium. Classification (GTDB taxonomy): domain Bacteria; phylum Patescibacteriota; class Saccharimonadia; order Saccharimonadales; family UBA4665; genus JAICLK01. The sequence goes on from JAICLK010000001.1 coordinate 5,438, forward strand.
AGCCGTCCGCTGACACCAAATTGCGTGCGCTCGTTTTGGGCCTCAGCGCGTATACCGAAAACCCTGCAACCGTCAAAAAAGCAACCGAGCTCTTTGCCGCGTATCAAAAAGCTAGCGCCAGCGTACCATCAGAATTACGTACACTCGCGTTCATTATACCGATTAAAAACGGCGACGATGCCGCATTTGACTACCTTATAAAACTGCACGACAGCACGCAAAATAGTGAACTGCGGGGCGACGCATGTGACGCGCTAACCGCCACTCGCCAGCCGGAAAAAGCCAAGCTTTTACTTAACCGACTCACCGATGCCAAGCTTGTCAAACCGCAAGACGTCGACCGCTGGCTGGCGTATTTGCTCCGCAACCGCTTTACCCGCAATACAGCCTGGGACTGGATGGTTACCAACTGGCACTGGTTGGAAAAAACGTTCAAGAACGACAAGAGCTACGACTATTTGCCGCGCTATGCTGCAGGCTGCGTGAACACACGCGAATACCAGCAAAAATTCCACGATTTATTCGACAGCAAGCAAGACCAGCCCTTACTCACCCGCAACATCCAGCTCGGTTTCGAAGAAATCGAAACCCGCCTCGCCTGGCTCGAGCGCGACCTTGCGCAAATTCAGGCTTTCTTCAAAGAAGCTCGTCAATAAAATTTTCTATTTCGAACGTTGCGCCCGCAACTTCGGCCGCAGCTAGTTGGTAGTCGCCTTGCCACTCGTGGTCGGCTACCCAGGCTTCAGCAGCAAAACGCATTTGGCGAAGTTTTTGCGATGTAATGTAATCCAGGCCACTGCCTTGATTCGCATTCCGGCGGTATTTTACTTCAACAAAATACACTCTTCTGTCCTTCTGGGCGACAATGTCGATTTCGCACCAACGCGTGCGCCAATTTTGCTCAAGCATTTTGTAGCCACGCTGCCTCAAATAGTCGGCAACTGCAGCTTCGGCTTGGTGACCAGTGTCGGTTGTGGTCATGCCAGAACTTCACGTACGGGTGCGTAACTTCGTCGATGTAATTCGCACACGCCATGCAGATGCAGCATTTCTTTATGTAATTTCGTTCCGTAGCCGACGTGTTTTTCAAAACCGTAAACGGCGTATTGCTTGGCGGCTTCACGCATCCAGTTGTCGCGCGCTACTTTGGCAACAATCGAGGCGGCGCTAACGGCTGGAACGCTAGCATCCGCCTTTACAAGCGCGTGCGCCCTGGGATTGTTCTCTAGAAAATTGTAGTTGCCGTCGATGATGATTTCGGTATATGGTTGGCTGATTTCGCTGAGTGCGCGCTGCATTGCAAGCCGAACTGCTTCGGTGAGACCTAGCTCGTCTACTTCGACTGGAGCAACCCAGCCTAAGCCAACGGCAGCAACCTTCCTAATTGCTACATCAAGCTGTTCGCGCTGCAAGCGATTCAGCTGCTTGGAATCTGCAAGCCCCGGTATGGGCTTTTTCAATAAGACTGCGCCAGCTACTAGTGGTCCGGCCCAACTGCCACGACCCACTTCATCAATCCCCACAATCATAAAACCAGTGTATCATGAAGAAACCGGCACGGTGTGCTTTGGGTACAGAACAAAAAAACCGGCCGAGAGGCCGGTTTTGGAACTTCACTTTAGTAGCTTATTTTGCAGCTTCGTCGTGAGCAGCCTTGGCGGCAGCGACTTTCGCTTCAACCTCTGCCTCTTCGGCGGCCTTCTTGGCGGCTTCAGCTTCAGCTGCTGCAGCTTTTTCGGCCGCCAGCTTCGCTTCTTCCTCTTCTGCCTTTTTATCAACGACAGTGTTTACTGCGTCGCGATCGAAGTCAACGCCAGTTAGACGGGCAGCTTTGCCAGTCCGCTCGCGCATGTAGGTGAGGTAGTTGCGGCGAACCTTGCTTCGCTTCGTAACTTCAACTTTTAGTACCAGTGGGCTGTGCAGCAAAAAGCTCTTTTCCACGCCGACACCACTCGCAATACGGCGAACAGTAATACGGCTGGTAGGCGAGCTCTTGCGGTCGGTGCGAATCACCAAACCTTGGAAAATCTGCACACGTTCTTTGTTGCCTTCGCGAATTTTCTGGTGCACTTTAACCGTGTCACCGCTGCGAACATCAACAACCGCGCCTTTTTTAAACTGGTTTTCAAATTTTTGGACAATAGATTCCATAACTAGTAATAAACCTTACACTAATTTTTGCGTTAATGCAAGTATACCACACCTGTTAATGTCGCGCAAATACGTTTTGGTAAACATACGACCGATTAGCCAAGCTCGCGCTCGAAAACGTAAATTGGTTGAAAGGTAAAAACGCCGCATTTAAGCCCTGAACACACTCATCCAAGACCCACCACGATAAAATCGCTACAGACGCATTTGATCCCAGCATTTTACAAACAGCTTCCAGCGCAATAGTATACATATATGCAGAGTATCCAGACTCACGATTACACTCTCGAACTCAACGGTGATCCAACTCCTTGGCGACTTTTCGTCCCAAAGGATGCCACTAAAAACTATTGCGTACTGTGGCTACAAGGCTTTACGAGCACAATCGAAGGCCACACCGAGGGTATTTTGCGCATGGCGCAGCAAACCGACACCGCTTTTGCCATACTCAATTATGCTGGCCATGGCAACCATCCCATCAAACTGGACGATGCAACACGCGCCCAGCAACTGCGTGAAGTTGTTGGCGTGTACGACGAGTTGGCTAAACGAGGATACGAAAAGATACTGGCGATTGGCGGCAGCTTTGGCGCATACATGGCCGCACTTTTGGCTGCGGAACGCCCGCTAGCCACGATTGTACTTCGAGCACCAGCTATTTATGACGATACTGAATTCGAGCTACCCTACCGTGAAACGCGGAGCGCCAAAACCGAAGAACGCAAAGACATGTGGCGAGATTCCGTTAAATCCAGCACGCCAAACAAAGCCTTACAGGCAGTTCGAAATTTTACAGGTAACACGTTCGTAATTGAACACGAGTTTGACCACATTATTAATCCAGCGGTCCCAAGAGCATACTTCGCGGTTGCCAAACACCCCAACTACATCGTTATACGTGACTGCGACCATTCACCAAAACTTATGGCAAACCCTGAGGCATATTTCGCTATTATCGAACGCTGGCTTGTGACTATTATCCAAAATACGCGGGCTTAACCGACCACGCGGTAGACTTCATCGATTGTGGTGAGGCCGGCACAAACTTTTAGGATGCCGTCTTGCAGCATGGTGCGCATGCCACTTTCTACTGCCGCAGCTTCGATGGTTTGGCTGGAAATAACTTTCTCGTGCTGCGAAAGCAGATCACGAATGGCGCCGGTCATCAAAAACTGTTCGCGTACTGGTACCTGGCCAAGGTAGCCGTACGGATTTTCGGCAGAAGAACCAGGCTTGTACAGTTGCAATGTGTTAATGTCCGGACGCTCAATACCTTCTGGCAAGGTGTCGATGACTTCTTTGATTTTTGCCTTTGTGCTTTCGTCCGGCGTGTACGGTTGCTTGAGGTTGTCATCCAACTTTCGTACGAGCCGTTGCGCCATCACCAAACGAATGGACGAAACAAACAGCGGATTCTGACCAATCACGTCACTCAAACGCGTGAGCGCCGCCGCCGCATTGTTAGCATGGAAGGTACATAGCACCAAGTGGCCGGTCAGCGCGGCCTGCAATGCAGTACGCGCGGTGTCGTTGTCCCGAATCTCGCCGACCATCACAATGTCCGGGTCCAGCCGCAAGATGGCGCGGAGTTTGGCGGCGAAGCTTTCATCGTTCCCCTTCTCGGTACTGCGAACCGGAATTTGCGTAATACCCGGAAACTGGAATTCAACCGGGTCTTCCACGGTGATAATTTTTCGCTCTTCAGTGTTGAGCGTGTTGAGCATAGAATACAAAGTGGTCGTTTTACCAGAGCCAGTTGGGCCGACAACCATCACAAGACCGCTCGGCTTGGCGATAATATCATCTACAATTTTGCGTTCTGACGGGGTGAGGTCGAGTTTGTCCAGTGTGTAACGGCTTGGCTCCATGTTGAACAGACGCATCACCACATCCATGCCATTCACGGTTGGCACGGTTTCGAGACGGATGTTCACGTCCACTGTTTCGCCCGTGGCCATTTGCACATGCTGAGCAATGTGCCCTTGCTGCGCTTCATCTACACCGGTAGAAACGTTACCGGCGCTCGCGATGGCCGACAGCAAAATGCGATATTTCTCAAACGAAATATGTGCCACAGGATGCAACACGCCGTCGATACGAAACCGCACCCGCACATAGTCCGGCTGTGTTTCTAGGTGAATGTCGGATGAGTTGAGTTGGTGTGCCTGCTGCACCAGATACGCCAGCATGTCGTCGGCACGCACTTGCTCGAGCACTGCCGAAACACTTTCCACCAAATCCTGCGTGCCAGCGTTGTTGATGGCAATGTCATGATATTCCACTTTCTTTGGTGGGTCGTACAAACGCATGTATTCGTCAAAACTACTGTCGGAAATCAGCGCAAACTTCACCACTTGGTCTTGAAAACGAGCTTGCAAACCCTTCATCGACTGCTGCGCCGTCGTGTTAGTAATGCCGAAAAGAACGTTGCTGCGGTCGGCCGTCAGCGGAATCACGCGAATGCGATACATTTCCTCGTTACTGAGCATGCCTGGGTGCAGCTGCTTCTGCGCCAGCTGCGACGCGTCGACATAATCAAATCCCAGCAACTGGGCGCGTCGCTGCGTCGAGTGCTCTTCATCCACCCGTACATCTTGTGCCATGTTTTTAGTATAGCATGAGCGTTATGTATACAACGAGCGCTCGCGTACTATTAACTAGTATGCGTGAGATTGTTCTTATTGCCCACAATATCCGGAGTACGCACAACGTCGGATCGTTGCTGCGAACGGCTGACGGGCTTGGCGTTTCGCGAGTTATTTTGAGCGGCTACACGCCATTTCCACGCTTGCATTTGGGCGAGCCACGCCTGCCACATTTGGCCGACAAAATTTCTCGACAGATCAACAAGACTGCACTCGGTGCCGAAAATTTCGTGCCATGGCAACATACCGAAGATATCGAACAGGCTTTTACCAAACTGCGCGCCGATGGCTTCACCATTGTCGCCGTCGAACAATCCGCCAATTCAATAAAGCTGCCGGATTACCAACCACCCGCGAAACTGGCACTCCTCGTTGGCCGCGAGGTTGAAGGTGTCGAGCCTGAAGTACTGGCCGCCTGCGACCTCGCCCTCGAGATCCCTATGTTCGGCCAAAAAGAGTCCTTCAACGTCGTACAGGCCGCCGCTATAGCGCTGTACCACTGCCGCTTCTGGCATCCATAATAAGCTTATGGTATGCTAAACAAGAAGAAGGAACAAGCATGGTTCTTGCCACAAAACCAAATCGGGCGCCCAACATACAACACAAAAAGCGCAGCGGCCTACACCATAAACAGGACGAGCGATACCATAAGCCGTATTGGCCGTATTTGCCGTTGCTGGCAATCGTGGGTTTGGGCATTATTTTCAATGGCGTTTGGGCGCAGCACTTGCAAAGTGTTCTGGGCGATACCACCGGCATTAGCACATCGCAACTACTGAGCGACACCAACGTGCAGCGCTCGGCTGACAATGAAAAAAACCTGACGCTCAACAACGAACTAAGTGCCGCCGCGCAAGCCAAAGCCAACGACATGGTAAAGCGTAATTACTGGTCGCACAACACACCCGACAACAAGACGCCGTGGTCGTTCATAACTGCCGCTGGGTATCCGTACCAAACTGCAGGCGAGAACCTGGCATACGGTTTCACTTCTAGCAACGCGCTGATGAACGGGTGGATGAACAGCGCCGAGCATCGTGGGAATATATTGGACACCAGCTACACGAACGTAGGTTTTGGCATCGCCCAATCGCCCAACTTCCAGAACAGCGGGCCGGAAACAGTGGTAGTTGCTATGTACGCAGAACCTGCCGCCAACGTAACTACCGTGAGTGCGCAAGTCGTCGGCACGCACCCAGCACCAGTGCAAGCTACGGTCGTGCAGCCGCCTGCTGCGAAAGTTTCACGCTTGCAAATCATCTCCAGCAACACACCGCTCAGTGCCTTCGTGGTTTCAAGTCTGTGCGCCATCCTTATGCTCATCTTCTTTGTACGGCATGGGTTGTTTCTTCGCCGCGCTTTTGCCCGCAGCGAGGCATTTGTAGTACACCACCGTCTATTGGATGTGCTGCTCGTGAGCGTCACGACGCTCGGCATCGTACTCACCCGCACCGCTGGTTTTATCCACTAGTTACTGAACTTTGACGTTGTCGGCACCGACGAGTTCGGTCAACTTTGCAATGGACGCCTCGTTCCTTTGCATACCGCTCGGCAACCTAATAATTTGCTTATTCTCGGGTGCACCAAGCACCAATACAACATCTGTATCACCTCGATGTTGGTCGATGGCTTCTTTGAGTGAGAGCAAAAGCTGCTGATCGGCCGTGTCGGCCAGGCGAACATACACGCGCGGCGACGCTTGATCCGCAGCCTTTGCACCCGGCCCTGGCGCGCTAGCAGCTTTTCTGGCAGACGAAGCGGTTGGCGATTTAACTTTCTTGCCTGTCGGGCCGTACGAGCTGGCTTGCTCTGGCGTGACTTCGCGGGCATCATCTGCCATCACTTTTATCTCTTCGCCGATGTTACCGTCGCGATCTTTGGCCGAAATTTTACCGCGGACCAACACCACACGGTCGCGTTCCCACAGTCCAACCGTGCTTTGATATGCACCCGGAAAAAGAATTATTTCTATCTCACCGCCAAGATCTTCAATCTTTACAAACGCCATCTTCTGGCCATTCTTGGTGGTAATTTCGCGAACGTCCGTAACGGCACCGCCCACACTTACCGACTTGCCATTATGCTCTGGTTTGAGGTCGCTGATGGGAACTGTTTGCTCACTCAAAAACGTCTCATACAATTCGAGCGGATGCTGGCTGAGGTACAGACCAAGAAGCTCGCGCTCCCAGGTAAGCTGTTCGTGCTGGTTGATTTTTGGTGCGGCTTCATCCAACTTCAGTTGCGGCTTGGTAGCTGCTGTTTCCTCCAGCAAATTACCAAATAAATCGGTCTGGCCACTCTGCGCATCTTTTTGCACGCGCTGCGCAAAAGCAAGCAATACGTCGAAGTTATGCAGCAAAAGTTCACGCGAGCCAAAGCGGTCAAACGCGCCAGCTTTGGTAAGGCTTTCCAGCGCCTTGCGGTTCACAGTGCGAACGTTCACGCGAGTGAAGAAATCTTCGAGTGACTCGAATTTGCCTTCGGCGCGCGCTCGCAAAATTTCTTCCACTGCACCCGTGCCGACGTTTTTAATGGCATTCATGCCGAAGCGAATTTGGTTCGTTGTGGGTACAACGGCGAATTCTACGAATGATTCGTTTACATCTGGTGGCAGCACGTCAATACTCATGTGCTTGCACTCGGTAATTTCGATGGCCAAGCGATCGGTGTCATCGTAATCGCTGGTCATGAGCGCGGCCATAAACGCCGATGGATAATTCGCTTTCAGATACGCCGTCCAGTAGGCAATTTGCGCGTAACACGTGGCGTGGGCCTTGTTAAACGAGTAGTCGGCAAACGGCTGAATCTGCGCCCACAAGTCACGCGCCTGCTGCTGCGTTAAGCCGCGCTTCACGCAGCCGGCGATAAACTTCGGCTCTTCGGCCTGCATGATTTCGCGCTTCTTTTTACCAATGGCTTTACGCACGAGGTCTGCCTCGCCAGGCGTGTAACCAGCCACGAATTGGAGCAGTTGAATGATCTGCTCCTGATAAACCATCACACCGTAGGTGTCTTTCAAAATTGGCTCGAGCGATTCGTGCGGATACGTAATGGACGCCGCGTTGTTTTTGCCTTCAATGAAACGCGGAATCTCTGCCATCGGTCCTGGCCGATACAAGGCGTTCATAGCGATGAGATCGGCAAACTCGGTCGGTTTTAGCTCGCGCATGTAGCGTTTCATGCCAGCAGATTCAAACTGAAAAACGCCCGTGGTGTCGCCAACGCGAAACAGCCCAAACGTCTTGTCGTCATCGTTTGGAATCTCACCGAGGCTAATGTCGTTTTTATATACTTTACGGATGATACGCAGCGCGTTGTTCAGGATAGTAAGGTTGCTCAAACCCAAAAAGTCCATTTTGAGCAATCCGAGTTCCTCGACCGGTCCCATTGGATATTGCGTCGCCACTACGCCTTTTTGAGCGCGTTCGAGTGGAACAAACTTCACGATGTCATCTGGCGCAATCACCACGCCGGCAGCATGAACGCCATGGCTGCGAATGGTGCCGTCCAGCTGCACGGCAAGGTCGAACACGCGTTTGGCAGCGTCGTTCGTTTCGTACTCGCGCTTCAAGTCCATGTCTTCTTTGATTGCTGTTGCCAGCGGAATGTGACGGCCTTGCACCGGCGGTGGAATCATTTTTGCCAGCCGGTCAGCCTCGGCATACGGCACCTGTAGCACACGCGCCACGTCGCGCACGGCGTTACGCGCCGCCATGCGGCCAAACGTCACGATGTTAGCCACGCGGTCGTCGCCATATTTTTGCACACAATACTGGATAACTTCGTCGCGGCGTGTGTCCTGAATGTCGATGTCGATATCTGGCATGGAAATTCGGTTAGGATTCAGGAATCGCTCGAACATCAATTCGTACTGCATCGGATCAATTTCAGTGATACGAATGGCATATGACACAATGGAACCGGCGGCAGAGCCACGGCCCGGCCCAAAAATTACACCTTGGTCTTTGCCCCAGTTAATGAAGTCTTGCACAATTAAAAAGTAGCCGTTATAGCCCATGCTGTCCATGACGCCCAGCTCGTACTCCGCCCGTTCAATTATCTGTTTGCTGAGCATTTTTTTTGCCTCGACAATGGTAATTTTGTCGCGCTTTTCGATTGGCACGCCGCCGTATCGCCAAGCCAAACCCTGCCACACCAGCTTGTGTAAATAGCTCTTTTCGTCCTCGCCTTTTGGTACTGGGAATTTTGGGATGAGGATTTTGCCCAGCTCAATATTCACCCCGCAACGGTCGGCAATGGCGCGTGAGTTTTTGATAACTTCAGGATGGTCTGTGCCCCAACGCTTGATGATATCGCGGGGATCGGTAACGTGCAACTCAAAGTCGCTCAGACTCATGCGCTTTTCATCATTCAGAAACGCGCCGGTTTGCACGCACAGCAAAATTTCGTGTGCCGTTTGATCTTCGTGCCGCAAGTAGTGCGCGTCACAGGTTACCACGCATGGAATGTCCAGCTCTTTACCGAGTTTCAGGGTCTGCTCGGTCACGCCGACTTGCTCCTCCCACTTGCTGGGATGATCCGGATGACCATGATCTTGCACCTCCAAATAGTAGCGATCGCCAAAAACTTGCTTATACCACTGGGCGATTTCTTTCGCTTTATCGTACTGGCCTTGGCGCAGATTATCACCAACTTCGCCACCGATACAACCGCTTAAAACAATAAGTCCTTCATTATATTTCTGCAGCAAATCATGGTCGACGCGCGGCTTATAGTAGGTACCTTCCAGGTTGGCGATGGTGCTGAGGCGCATGAGGTTACGGTAACCCTCGTTGTTCATGGCCAGCACGATAAGGTGATAATACGTTTTGTCTTTGGCCGGATCTTTGTCCAGGTGCGTCCGTGCAGCAACGTAGGCTTCCATGCCGATAATTGGCTTCACGCCGCCGGCAGTGGCAGTTTTATAAAATTCTATAGCACCGCTCAGTGTGCCATGGTCGGTCATGGCTACGGCTTCCATGCCAGTCTGTTTTACATGGTCAATAAGCGCCGGAACTTTGGTGAGTCCGTCCAGCAAACTGTACTGTGTATGGTTGTGCAAATGCACATAATCGCTTGGCGCAAGCTTACTCATGGCGTGCCGAAATTGTTACCCTCTTCTTTGCTTTATTATAACTTGAAACCGAGCAATCTTAAAGACGCAAGGTGTCGCTTAATACTGTAGGATTTATTCGCTTTTCGCCGTTTACGGCTCGTCAGCACGACTTAGTTCATTCGTGGAAGCGAAAGAAAGCAGACGATGAAACAGATGGAGAAAAGGAAGAAGGTTTTAGCTGGCACTCGCCGGCCGTGGTTATGGCGTGCATCTCATTCAGTGAATCCTGAACTAGACGGTTCCATACCACGGCCTCGAACTAGAATTTGCGTTGGTTTACGGGGACGGCGTCGGCGTGCTGTAGATGTTGATGGTGTCCTGCATGATGTGGATCGTATCGATCTCCATATGCGTGGCGTACACCAACGCTACCAACGCGATAGCCGTCAAGACTCCCCAGAACAGGATTGTTCCTTTGTCTCGGTAAGGATCTACTACCTCTCTGACGAGCATGGTCACAAAGAAACTGAGGAACATGGCGATGGCGACGATGGTGAAGATACAGATTGCGGCGAGCATGATACTCCCCCTTAGGGATAGTTTCGTGTGATGAACGACGATCTACGGGCAAAACGCTGGGTTGTTGCACGTATTGGTCGCCTCATGTTCGAGGATCAGCCAGAAGCCGAGCGCTCCCAGGACCAGGGCTGCCAGCATTGCTAGCAAAATCGCCCAGACATAGATGCTTTCTCGGTTTCGGTAGAAAACCCCAAGAAGGGTTTCGAGGATATGACTTGCAGGCATGATGCCCCCTCAGGTATGGTCGTTGGCTTGTGACACTTAGTGCCTTATGATTTTTTCTACTTGCTTCATGGACGTTGAACAGTAAAAGTGCGAATAGCTTTTCGTACACTTACTGTTCAACGTCTATATTGTTTCAAAGTCTGCTTGTCAAGGTACCTCGGAGTAACTCCTTACTCAACGAAGTTTATACATACTAACATAAGCACTGTACTTTGTCAAGTTGGGTCTCTGTTATTTCGGTCGGCTTTGAAGCGTGTGACGAACCGTGTCAACGAAGTGGCCAACGATGGGAACTTGTCCAAAAAGAGACAACAGCCACAACAAGGCAGCAATACCAAGTGTTGCACCAACAATACCACCGAGCCCGCTAACCACACCCTTCAAAAAATTCGTGCGATACAATGCAGCGCGATTTGGCTTCAGCTCATCATACAGCTCCACCACTTGGCGGCCGAGCTGTTGGTAGTTTTTATCGGCAAGCTCTTTGTCTGTATGCGTCTTCTTAAAAAGCATGCTGCTCAATTTCGCTGCTATTTTTTGAGATATTTCCTGAGGTGCTCTATGCTGTCGCGGACATCCTTGATCGCCTGCTCGAGGTCTTTGTCGTCTGCTTCACCTTCGTGCGCAGCGCCCAGCATCTCGCGTGCTTTATCCTTGGCCTTTTGGCCGAGTTGCATGGCCGACTCTAGCTCTTCTCGACCTTTGCCCTTCAGTGAATCTAGCTTACTTTTTGCTTCATCAAGCACTTGGTTGAGTTCGGTGTGAAGTTTTTTGAGCTGCTTTTCCGCCTCGGCGTATGTTTTGTTGGCTGCTTCTTTGATGTCTTCGCGCGTGTCCTTGCCGCTTTTTGGCGCGGTCAAAATGCCAGCTACATAGCCTGCAACGACTGCAAAAATTGCTGTAAATGCAAAACGCTTCGTGTTTTTTCCCATATTAATCCTTCCCTTTTTTGTGGCCCTGAACGGTTTGGGCAATATTATGAATAACCTTTAAAATGGCGAGTGGACCGGCGACATCCTTAAACATGGCACTGACCGTTTCAGCCGAATCGACAATGTGCTCGGCCTTGCGCGCCACTCGATTAACCGCCTTAAGCAAACGTACTACCTGCGTGGCAATGATGATACTCAACAGCAAAAACAAAGCCAAAAAAACTGAGAGAATGATAACGAGAACGTGCGTGCTTGTATCCATATAATTCATTCTACTACATTATGTAATTTTTTTGCGTAAATGCTCGCGAAGTTCAGGACCGATGTCATCGCGTTGCAGCGCAAAGTCGAACACGGTTTTGAGATATTCCAGCGGATTGCCCGTGTCGTAATACGAGCCATTTTGAATTTCTAGTCCATAAATATGATGGCCGTCTTCGATCATTTTCTGCATGGCTGGCTGAATCATGAATTCACCTTCTTCCGGGTTATACGTTTCTTGCTGTTCGGCAAGAAACTCAAGCAAAATTGGGTCGAACACGTAGCCACTTACTGAGGCCAAATCGCTTGGCGCGTTTTCCTTGCCAGGCTTTTCGACAATGGTTTTCATGTCCACAATGCCAGGCGCAACTTCGTCACCAGCAACGTAACCATAGCGTTTGTAATCTTGGTCGGCGTTGCGCCGAACACACGTTATTACCGAGCCGCCTTTTTGTTCGTGTAGTTCCAGCATCTGCCGGAAACGACTGGGCGAAGCCTCGACGAAGTCGTCGGCGAATGTATAGATAAAGGGCTCGTTGCCGATGAGATGTGCGGCGTTCATAAGCGGCGTGCCGGTGCCGTAAGGGCCTTTTTGGCGAATGTAAGCGAAGTTGGCAAGGCCGGAAATCCTGTCGGTTGCTTCAAGCAATTCTTCCTTGCTGCCACGCTCCAAATTAGCACGCAAATCGGCACTCATATGGTCGAAATGATCTTCAATGGTGCGCTTATGATAGCCAGTTACAATCATAACGTCTGTAATACCTGCACTTACCAGTTCTTCCACAATGTGCTGAATAATTGGCTTGTCGACGAGCGGCAACATTTCTTTTGGCATGGCTTTGGTTTGCGGCAAAAAACGCGTACCAAATCCGGCGGCGGCGATGACCGCCTTTGTTACTTTCTGACTCATTTTGCACCCTCTTTTAGCTTTATTAATTCATCATATGCCATCATTATGGCAGCGGGGTCGGTCATACGACCGCGTTTTGCGTTATCAATGAGTTGGTCGATAGAAATTAATTTTACTTCGATAAATTCAGTATCGTCCAGGTTTTGACCATCCTTGTGTGGAACACACTTCGTGGCGAGAAAATAGTGGTGGGTTGCGTTCCCATACGCATCCTGAGGCGTGCTTCCCAGGTATTTTATTTCTCCAGCCTCATAGCCCGTTTCTTCGAGTAGTTCGCGCCTTACCGCTATTTCCAATGCTTCACCTTCTTCCACACGGCCGCCTGGAATCTCGTCAAAAAAATCCTCTGGTCCTGGCCGAAATTGCTGTGCCACAATTACTTTTTTATCAGATGTGAGAGCTACTACGCCAGCTGCCTGCCGACCTTCCCGCCCTGATATTTGATAATGGTGTGTTTTTCCGTTGGGCAAGATGAAGTTTTTGCTGACGATGGTGCACCAGCCAATTTTGCTGACGATTGTTGGTTCAATGCGTTTCCACGGTTTCATGTGTAGCCTCCGTTTCTTGCTATTGTCCGAGCTGCTTTTTGATGAGTTCCTGGGCCATTTGCGGATTTGCTTTGCCCTTCGACGCCTTCATAACTTGGCCAACGAGGAAGCCGATTGCTTTCGCCTCGCCGCTTTTTACATCTTCGGCGGCTTTGGCATTTTCTGCGAGGACTTGCGTAACAACTTTGGCAATTTCGCCTTCGTCGGAAACCTGGATAAAGCCTTGCTCTTCGGCGTGCTGTGCTACGTTTTGCGGGTATGCGTGCGCGGCGAGCACATCGGTAATCAACGTTTTGGCATTGGTTGAGCTAAGCTTCCCACCCGCCACCAATTCGTACACGGCTTGGTAAAATGCCAGCCGTTCGGCGTTTTTGCCCGGGTTCAGAACCTTTTCGTCGCGACGAGCCGGAATCTCGATGTTTACAAACCAGTTTGCCAACTGTTTGGCGAACGCTTGGTTGGCAATGTTTTGCTCGATAAGCTCCAAGTAGTTTACCTCAGGGGCATCAAGCTCGGCTTCCAGCAGCGTGTCGGTTTGCGCGCGATCGGAGCCCAGCTTGCTCAGTCGTTCGCGCCACTCGTCAGGCATGGCGGGCATTTCGGCCTTAACTTTTTCGATGTAAGGGTTGTCGAGCACCACCGGCGGCAAGTCCGGGTCGGGCATGTAACGGTAATCTTCGGCGTTTTCTTTGCTGCGCTGGCTAAAGGTTTGCTGTTTGGCGTCGTTCCAGCCGCGTGTTTCCTGTACGATTTTCTCGCCTTTTTCTAGCAACTCAATCTGGCGTTTTACTTCGTATTCCACTGCTTTTTCGACAGCGCGGAAGCTGTTGAGGTTTTTGGTTTCGCTGCGGGTGCCAAGTTCGTCGGTTTTGCTCACGCTGACGTTCACGTCGAAACGCATGTTGCCGTAGTATAGGTTGCAGTCGCTGACATCGGCATAGCGCATGCGAAGGTAGAGTTCGCGGACATAGGCTTTCGCCTCGCTTGCTGTGTGCATGTCGGGCTCGCTCACAATTTCGAGTAGTGGTGTGCCCGCGCGATTCAAATCAACCAAACTGTAGTCTGTACCGGTCGGGTGTGTGCTTTTGCCGGCGTCGGCTTCCATGTGCGCACGCGTGACGCCGATGGTTTTCTTTTGCCCATCAACCTCAATTTCTACGGCACCACCCAAGATAATCGGCTCATCATACTGCGTAATCTGGTAACCGAGCGGTAAGTCGGGATAAAAATAATGCTTGCGGTCAAACTTGCTGAACTTTTGCGGTTCGGTACCAAGTGCAAAAGCAGCGCGCAGAGCCAAATGCACGGCCTCTTTGTTGAGCACGGGCAACGCGCCGGGCAGGCCAAAGTCGATGTGACTCACCAAAGTGTTGGCTGGCGCTTCGCGGGCGTCGTTGTCGACTGCCGAAAACAGCTTGGTTTTGGTTTTGAACTGCACATGGCACTCAATGCCAATGGTTGTCGTGTACTGGTCGAGCACGCTTTTGTCTAACATTTTAGAGCGCCCCCAGATCTTTTAGTGCACCCCGAAAGCCGACGAGCGCCTGTTTCACTTCACGCTCTTTCAACTTAGTTGAATCTTCGTGCACCAGACGGTTGCGCAATTTATGCGCGTTCCACACGGCGTCGTTATCTTCTAGATGGTGCTGCGCAGCCACCAGACGCTCGCCCATGGTTTTGCCTCTGTACTTGCTTTTTTTTAGTGCTTCATCCAGCAGTTTATCGGCATTGATAACTGCCAGCGGCCACGTGTCTTTGTTTGCGCAGAGTTTTTGCAACTCCTGCCAGCGCTTTTTGAAATATTCACGTTTGAGGTGTTTTGGGCGTCGCTTGATGAACGTCGCGCTGAACACTAACGCTAGGATTACCACCACGGCTATCATGGCCGAGACGTCGTTTATACTCACATTCATGCTAATAACTCCTCGGTTGCGTGTGCCAGATTTAAGAGTTCGCGGTCGTGGTGGCTGCGGGCCATGAGCTGGAGTCCAACGGGTAAGCCCTCGCTTTCGCCAGCCGGGATACTGATGGCTGGAATACCCGCCAGCGGCGCGGCAACGGTCATAACGTCAGCCAGGTACATGGCCAACGGATTGCTGGCGTTCTCGCCAATTTTAAATGCGGTTGTGGGTGCAGTTGGGCCAAGGAGGAAGTCGACTTGCTCGAACGCGGTGTTAAATTCGTTAATCAGTTTGGTACGCACGGTTTGTGCTTTTTTATAATAAGCGTCGAAGTAGCCGCTGCTTAGCACGTATGTGCCCATCATGATACGGCGCTTGGCTTCTTTGCCGAAGCCGCGCCCGCGCGATTTGGTGTAGCTTTCGTCCAAGTCTTTTGCATCTGCAAATGTGTAGCCATAACGCTGGCCATCGTAACGACTCAGGTTGCTACTTACCTCTGCTGGCATCAAAATATAATACACAGCTAGTGCGAGTGTTGCGCTGGGCAGGCTGATTTCGTGCACGTCTGCGCCGGCATCCTTCAGTTTTTGGACGGACGCTTCAATGGCGGCCTTAACGTTTGGTGCCACGCCTTCGCCCATGTGCTCTTTGATAATGCCGATTTTTTTGCGAGAAATGATATCGTCGAATTTGGTGTAGCTGGATGAGTCGCGACTGATGGTTGTGCTGTCGAGCGGATCGATGCCGGCCATAACATCGAGCACGAGCGCCGCGTCTTCAACCGTACGCGCAATTGGCCCAATAACATCCAGGCTGCTGCCCATGGCAACCACGCCGCTGCGGCTCACCAAACCATAGGTTGGTTTGTAGCCCACGCAGCCGGTAAAGCTCGCTGGCTGGCGGATGGAGCCGCCAGTGTCGGTGCCGAGCGCAAACGGCGCCATGTCGAGCGCCACTGCCGCAGCCGAGCCACCAGAACTACCACCCGGCACGCGCGTTTTGTCGTGCGGGTTTTTGGTGGTGAAAAAGTCGCTGTTTTCGGTGCTGGCACCATGCGCAAAGGCATCGAGGTTTGCCTTGGCCACGCAAATAGCACCGGCCGCCTCCAGCCGGTTGATAGCGGTTGCCTGATACGGCGCTTCAAACCCGCGCAAGATGTTGCTTGCTGCCGTCGTGTCCGCACCAAAAACCAAAAAATTATCCTTGGCGATAAATGGCACACCAGCCAACGCGCCAACGGTGTCGCCCTTTTGCACCATTGCATCAATTTCATCAGCCCGAGCTAGCGCACGTCCGTCCAGTGTGGCAATGATCGCATCAAACTCACGCTTGCCGGCAATGGTTTTGAGCGAGCGTTCTACCAAATCACGGGCTTTGATCTGCCCACTTTGCATTTGCTCGGCAATTCGAGCAATTGGCAACCACTGGCTTTCTGTGGCCATTATCCGATCATCCTTTTTACGTGCAAATGGTCATCCTGCACCTTTGGCACGTTCTTCAAAAGCTCTTTCGGTACGTAGCCATAGTCCACCACTTCGTCCTTGCGCATCACATTTACCAGGCCGCTCACCTGATTGGTTGGCTTGAGCCCGGCAACATCCACTGCCTGCAATTGCTCGACGTAGTGCAAGATTTCGGTCAACTCACCAGCAAACTCAGCTACCTCTTCGTCAGTCAGATTGAGCCGCGCAAGCCGCGCCAATTTCAATACGTCATCGTGTGAAAGGTCTGCCATTTCAAGTAAGTATAGCACCAGTGACGCGACGAAGGCTAGCCTTCTGCCACCCGTAAGTCTTCACCGTCTGTATCTGGCCGCACCACAAATTCGAAATTCTCATTGCCAATAATAAGCTCGCGCGCACTACCATCTGGATTGACGCCCAGTATGTCCTTGCCTGCCACTACAAGCTTATCTGCAAGAAATGGCGGGTCATCTGCCGAAGTGACTATGCGCTGCTCATATAACAATGCCGAGCCATTACCCCAACGTGGATGTATGCCAGGCGGATAGAACTTACCGACACGAACTGCTTGGCCCGGGTAACGCGGCGTGATAGAAAAAAGCTGGCCAGCGGGCGCCGGTACTTCGTGCGGTGCTTCCCGTAATGCCGCCGTTATCCGGTTATGGATATTAAGTGCGTCCTCTTGCGCCTGGTACAAGCCACGGGTCGAGGTAGCTACCTCCACAAGCCACAGCGGCTGCGGTGTTTTCTCTTGTTCCTCACCCTTACTAGATTCCGACATCGTTTTACTCGTGTACTTCGCCCAAGCCAATGTCGCTGAGCCGCTGCATTAAATAATCGTCAGAGAAAATGGGTGGGTAGTCCTCGGGGTTAGTCGTGAGATGCTCCGTCACCACCAGCGGAGTTCGCGCACGCGGGTGGATAAACTGGGCAGATGAATACCTACCTGGATCGTCCGCCGACATGGCAATGGGCGACGCCACCTTGTGCTTGGCAGATAAATAATAGCCACCGGTCATGTACTGCAGCATATCGCCCACTTGTGCGATGACATGATTCTGTGGCGCTTTGCCAGGAATCACCAAACCGTTTCGCTTTTTAATCCACAAACCGTCACGCGTTGGCGCTGGCAGGACGGTAACAAAGTTAATATCAGTGTGTTCACACGCGCCAATGGTTTGGCCAGCTTGCTCGGGCTGAAC
The DNA here is from genome assembly GCA_025927415.1 of Candidatus Saccharimonadota bacterium. Taxonomy (GTDB): domain Bacteria; phylum Patescibacteriota; class Saccharimonadia; order Saccharimonadales; family UBA4665; genus JAICLK01. The sequence goes on from JAICLK010000001.1 coordinate 23,311, forward strand.
TGCCGGATAATGCAGCGGGCGAAATAACGAAATGCCGTCTTGCAGAATGTCATCAAAGTAACCTGGCTCCTGGCGAAGTCGTGGCTCGAGTGCGCGCATAACGGTCAGGCCGATTTTTGTCAGGTTATCACGAACGGCCTCGGTAGCGACCTGCAATTCTGGCACTTCCGCGGGCCATATATTCTGCGGATAAAGCATCGGATATTCCAGCGTGCGCGGATCACCCGCTTCAATTTCTGGACCAATGAACCAGTTCTCAGCCATATTTGCCCCGGTTCCATCACCGCCTTCACTAATTGGCCGACACTGCAAACCCGTTTCGGACCTTACCGGCGTGTAGCCACGCTCGTGATGAATGTCCGCGCGCTCATAACCTCTTTTTATATCTTCGGACAAATCGAACAACTTGCCAAATACGCCATACATGCGCGCCAAACGCTCGGAAAATTCCGGGTCAGGCTGGCGAACAAACACAAAGCCAATTTCGTGGAACCCCTGGTCTACCGTATCGACAAATGCTTCACGCCGCACGCCACCTGCCTCAAAGTCCTCTAGGTCCACCCTTGGAATCTCTGTCAGCGCTTCCGCCATCTCCAAACCCTTCGCTTAGTTATTAAACTAAAATTACCATTAGCGCTGCCGTTCGGCAAGCTACATTTTCTTTTTGATGTCGGCAATGATGTCGCGCAGCTCGGCTGCTTTCTCGAACTCCAGATTGGCGCTGGCCAAATCCATCTGCGCACTAAGGTCTTCGATAATACGGCCATACTCATCTTTTGGAATTTTTTTGAGGTCGAGCTTAGCGCGCTTGGCCTCTTCCGGCAAGTCCGGCCGCAAACCTTTTTCGATAGATTTGCTAATGCCGGTTGGCGTGATGCCATGCACTTTGTTGTACTCCTCTTGGACTTTGCGGCGTCGTACCGTCTCTTCCATAGTTTTCCGCATACTATCGGTAACATGGTCGGCATACATAATGACATGGCCTTCCACGTGGCGAGCGGCACGGCCGACGGTTTGGATGAGTGCTTGCTCGCTCCTCAAAAATCCTTCTTTGTCGGCATCGAGAATCGCTATGAGGCTAACTTCTGGTAAGTCCAAACCTTCGCGTAACAGGTTGATGCCCACCAGCACATCGTACGTGCCCAGCCGCAAATCGCGCAAAATGTCAGTGCGGTCCAGCGTGTCTACATCGCTGTGCAAATACGCTACCTTCAGATTAATTTCTTGCAAATATTCGGTGAGTTCCTCGGCCATGCGTTTGGTCAGCGTGGTTACCAGCACACGCTGGTGCTTGTCGATGGTGGCGCGGATTTCGGCGATGAGGTCGTCAATCTGCCCTTCAATCGGCCGCACTTCAATGGGCGGATCCAGCAAGCCGGTCGGGCGGATGACCTGCTGCGCTGGCTTGGGCGAGTGGGACAGTTCGTACTGCGCGGGCGTAGCCGACACATAAATGGTTTGGTTGAGATGGCGCTCAAATTCGGTGAAAGTGAGCGGCCGGTTGTCCAGCGCACTGGGCAATCGGAAACCGTGCTCCACCAGCACTTCTTTGCGAGCGCGGTCGCCGTTGTACATACCGCGCACCTGCGGAATGCTCATGTGACTTTCGTCGACAAACATCAGAAAATCGTCCGGAAAATAGTCCATCAGCGTAGCCGGTTGCTCGCCCTCTTCGCGGTTGGTCAGGTAACGGCTGTAGTTTTCGATACCCTTCACAAAGCCCGTTTGTTCCAGCATTTCCAGGTCAAAGCGCGTACGCTGCGCAAGGCGCTGGGCTTCTAGTAGTTTGTTTTCCCGTTTGAATTGGCCGAGGCGCTGGTCAAGCTCTTGCTCGATCTTGCCAAGCGCTAATTTGAGTTTTTCGTGCGGCGTAACGTAGTGCGAACCGGGGAAGATTTTGACAGATTCCGGCTTGCCGATGATCTCGCCAGTCAGTGGCTCAATTTTGGTGATACGATCGACATCGTCGCCAAAAAATTCTATGCGATACGCAATTTCTTCGCCAGCCGGAAACACGTCCACCACGTCGCCGCGCACCCGAAACGTGCTACGGTGAAAGTCAATGTCGTTACGCTGGTACTGGATGTCCGTGAGCTGGCGCAAAAACTTATCACGCAAGCGACGCTCGCCGACTTTTACTTCGATACTCAGCCCATCGTAATCTTCCACCGAACCAATGCCGTAAATACAGCTGACACTGGCAACAATAATCACGTCTTTACGGCTGAGCAGCGAATCCGTTGCCGCGTGCCGCAGCCGATCGATCTCCTCATTTATTTGGCTGTCTTTTTCAATAAACGTATCGCTGCGCGGGATGTACGCCTCCGGCTGGTAATAGTCGAAATAGCTGACGAAATAATGCACCGCGTTGTCTGGGAAAAACTTTTTGAACTCGCCGTACAACTGCGCCGCCAGCGTTTTGTTGTGGCTCAAAACCAACGTCGGCTTCTGCGCATGCTGAATAACATTTGCCATGGTGAACGTTTTGCCGGAGCCAGTTACGCCCAGCAGCGTTTGGTCGTGCAAACCTTTGTCGAGACCATCAGAAAGCTGGGCAATCGCCGCTGGCTGATCACCCGTTGGCACAAAATCACTAACAAGTTTGAACTTACTCACCTATACATTGTAACAAGCCGTGGCAGAATCAACAGAGTTCCTATCCCTGCTTAACTAGAGAGAAGTTTATTTTTTTACTAGAGCACTCTTTGATCATTAGATTTATCTGAAACATAACAAAGTGGTGCATAACCATCTGGGCTGGCCAGGAATGACTTTGATACCTTGTACTTCGCAACAATATCGCACGCCCAATTACCAACTTGTGTGACGGCGACTTGTTGCCATGTGTTGCCAGTCTTTACATATAGATAGACAGCACCGCCTTCACCGCAGCCATAGGCTAAGGTCGCATAATTTCCACTGGTATCGAATAGGATACCTTCACCGTTTTTAGTATTTGCCGCTGCGTCCTCTTTAGCTGGCGCAGAGTTGGCGTCACTGCAACCCGTCTTTTCGTAATTAGTGGTTATTGAATTCTGCAGCGAAGAAGGAACGCCAGCCCATACTACATACTTAGCACTTGACGAAACTTTTGGGAGTTGGTAAATTTTATTATCTGCAGTTTCACACCTATCCTGCGTAGGAAAAGTGGCACAAACGGTACCTGTCGTCGCAATTGGATACGTTTTAGCAGATGATGCGGTTTTGCTGGTGCTCGTCGGCTTTTTCGCATTGTCCTTGTGCCAGACGAAATAGCCTGCGCCAGTGAGAGCCACAAGAACAAGAATAACAAGTAGACCTTCGATCGCACTAAACCCGTATTGTTTTTTGAAATTTTTCATATTTTTAACTTTAGCACTAGTGCCGGAAAAGCACTACAAGTTTGAACTTCGTCACTCAGCTATTGTATCAGTTACTGATTGAACCGAAATGTTGCAACAACTTTGTCTATCAATGAGAGCTGGTTGCTATCACCCGGAGCAATGTTGTAGTCGATTTCCACGCCTTCTTGCAGTTTTGCTGAATTAAAAATATACGTATACTGATGTGTTCCGACCGGCACTTCACCAAGTCCACCGTCCGCCGACTGGCTAGTCTCAATGCGAGTAGACTTTGTGCCAGTAACGTTGGCAGCTTTAAAACTACCAAGATTAGTATATTGATCGGCGTTAAAACCTATCGCCGCACTCGGAGAGCTCGGAAACAAATCAAATGCAGACGGCCCATCTTTGCCTTCTGTTGTTTTTGTAATTGTTGGGGTGGTTCCGGCTTTGTAATGTAGCCCGGATGCATCGGCCATGAGGCTATTCACACCATTGGTCGCAACAGCTATATCCCAGCCGTCAGGTATGCAGATGCTATACATGCCATTGCCATCAGTAAACAGCTCACCACGAATACTGCCATCTGTGGTATGACAGTTACGCACATTTGACTTGACCGTACTGTGGCTCGCTGCTGTTTTATTTTCATTCGTAGAGTTGTGCCTGTGCCACACAAAATAACCTGTGCCGCCCAGAATAAGTAACACCAGGATAACTATTAAGCCCTCTACCGCACTGAAACCTGCTTGCTGTTTTATTTTACCCACATTCTGCTCCTTAGTTTTCCTTGATGGTTGGTATCATATTGGCAAGTTCAGTTTGATATTGGCTCGATACGCCAGGACATGCTGCGGTAAAGGCTGCACCGTGGTAGGCAGAGGAATCTGTCAGAAGCTGGTAGAAATGATTGCCGATTTTCCACACTTTTTTGTTGGTAGAAGCAACCAGGAAGTAATTGCCATTTGCTACCTTGTGAGCATTGTAGTAACTGTCAAGCGTCATACTACCGGCATTGGCAACGATATCTTTCGCTGGCTTGGTGGGCGGATATTGGTCGGCTTCTACGCTAGCTTCTTGGCCGTGCTGACCAAAGTAAGCAATGCACGATGGTGCAAACATATTGGTTGTCGTGAAGTCGTAAATATTTTCGGATGGATCTACCTGGTAGTACACATTACCGACCAAGCTCTGTGGTACGGTAAGTGTTACGTTCCACTTTTTTAGGTGAACGGTGGCGGTTTTCACCTGGCTCCACGCTTCAGGCAGGTTGGCCGACGTAACATTGAATGTTTTGCCATGTAGCGAGCAACTATCCTTCGTGGTTGTTGTAGATTCTGGTGGTTGCGTGCCACCAAGCTCTAAGCATTCATTAAAATTTGCGGCAACATCGGAGTTATTTGTGCTTGACTGGTGGTTTTTACTCACAGCCGTATCGCCGTGACTTCTATGCCACAAGAAATAGCTACCGCCGGCCAGCACCGCCACCAGAAGAACGACGATTGCAGTTTCGGCGATACCGAAGCCATTTTGATTCCTTAGTTTCATGTCGACTATTACCTTAGGATTATTTTCTGAATTTTAACGTAAAGATTAGGAAAATGATGTACCTTAGCCGGCACGCGGAAGTGGCTTGTCGGACTTGAGGAACCACGACTGGTCGTGTTTTGCCAGCTCGGCATGTATGTCGGTATTCTTTTCTTCCAGCAGTTTGACGATGCGCTTCACCAAACGAACCGGATCGTCATCGTAAACTACCAGATCGCCATGTGGCGGTTCGAGCGTTTTCATAAGTTCGGGAATGAGATCAGCGGTGCCACCACTGCCTAACAAAACACCACACGGCTTGTGCGCTTCCAGCGCGCTCGTAAACTCGTGCAACGAGCCAAAGCGACCACCAACGGTGATGACGGCATCGCTGGACTGCACCAAGTACAAATCACGGCCGACGTAATGCAAACCGGTGAAGTTGATAAAGTCGAAACAATCGTGCGGCAAACGATATTTCAGCAAGTGCTCGCGCAAACTTTGGGCTGGCGAAAAGCCAACGCTCATGCCGCCAGCATTTCTGGCGCCACGCGCCGCAGCGTACGGCAGACCGACAGTTGCACCGGTTGTCAGAATGTGGCCACTATCAGCTATCGCTACGCCGAGCGTTTCGGCCAGTTTAGAGGAACTTTTCAGCGTCTCGCCAGCCGCTGCGCCAGACACACAAATAGAATATCGGAGCACGTGGTCCCTTTTATCGGCTGGCATCATGGTACAAAATCCCCTTAGTTCGTTTTTATTATTTTATGCTAATGCTTCTTCAGTGACAAGCTCATCGTTCAGCTGCTCGTGCACCAGTTGCTCGATATTCTCTTGGTGCAAGTATCGCAACATGAGTTCATGCCAGAGGTGATCACGGAAATAATGCACAATGCGGCGTTCGTACGGCAAATGATTGCAAAAATTGAGCACTGCATCGGTGAGGTTCAACGAAACCGGACCGTCGGCCGTGTGCAGGGCGAGGTGCGCGCCGTGTTGCCAAAATTCCAAGCGATCGTGCAAACCGGCCACAATGTTTTCGGCTGGCTGCCACTGAATATCTTCTGATTGAACGTGTGGTTCCAGTACCGTGGCATTGTTGCCATCGCTGCGCGCAAAGTAACGGTGGAGCAGCTTCCACGGCAAGGCCTGGCCCAGCAAGCTGGTGTGCGTGGTCGGTTCACTGCGTGCGGCCTTCGCAACCAGCTGGCCAAAGTCCGGCCGTACCTGGTGCAACTTGAGGTACGCACTGGTTACGCGAATATCATTAACAGCATGCACAGCGAGGAGCGTGACCGCCAGTGCTGCGCCGTCCACCGTTTGCGCGGGCAACGGTAGCAGCACAACCGCACCGAGCTCTTTGAACGTAAAAACATTGTGTTTTACATCGGTGACGTACTTGGCGCCAAATTCTTCCCAGCGTTTTCCGGCTGGGGCGAGTACGCTGCTATCGCGGCTTTCGAAATCGGTCGGATTGAGCTGCCGGTACGCAGCGAGTAGCTGCTTGTGCCAGGTTGCACTTTCGACCATCGCCGCGGCTGCGTAAACCTGTGGCAACGGCTCATGCTTGAGCATAGAATCAAGCGAGCGGTAGCCCAGCTGTTTCATTACCTTCTTTGGTGGCAACTTTTTGAGCAAGCGTTTGGTGGTAGTGTTCTTCAGTGCAAACGTTTTCTTAGGCGCCTCAAGTTTTGCAACAAGCCTTGCGACGCGCACCGACAGATCTTTGTCAGTCTGTGCTTCTGCGCCGATGAGCTCGCGCACGAATTTGTCGTCCTGCTTTACGCGCTCTAACAGTGCGTTGTACAACTCTGGACCAGTAGTATCGTTCGGGTCGAGTCCAAGATCACGAATGGCATCGCGCACCGCCTGACCGACTTCTGCCATCAGGCGAATATCCGCGCTCGGCGCGCCAGCCGCGTGCTCAAGCTGTTGCACGACCAGCCGAAAGCCCGGCTCTTTCGCCCCTAAAAGTTCCGACAAAACCCTCGTCATAGTTGCTTTCATGGTACCACAAGCACAATGGCTGTTCCAGCGAAATATCTACCGGCCAAGGTTGATTTGGCCAAGCGAAGCGTGAACCTGTAAGCATCCTTTCCAAGAACCACATCTCCCTTCTTTTGGCTTAGCCCAAAAGAAGCAAAAGGCCAAGGCGTGAACTCCGTTATCTTGGGAAGCCATTGTACCAATCACAATCTGCTGCGGAACTCCCTCGCCTCGCTTCATTCAGACAGTCCTCGCTTAGGGAAGGATTGTCATTGGCACAACGGCTTCGCCAGGACAACTGCGCAGGGCCACATGATATGTAGCCCGCCAAAGGCGGGCAAATGAACAATAGCGAAGCTACTTATTGGGGTGGACATCGGCTTTGGCCCAAGGCTGATATAAAACAAGTCACCAAGGTTTTCAAATTCAGCCCTTGTGGCCGACCGTAGGGAGTCGTTTGGATACCCTGGCTGACTTGTTTTATGGCTGGCCTGGCGACAAAACGTAGTCCGGAGTTTTTGGCTACTTTTGTTGGTACAAAAGTAACTGCTTTGGTTCTTTGGCAAAAAAGAACACTTAAAAGCGCTCGGGCTTGTACGCTGCCGGAGCTTTGTGTAGCCAGTTAAGCAGTTCGTGCTCTTTCAGTAAGCCTGCCTGCGCGCCAACTTTTTGGACGACGCTCATGGAGTTGATTGGCGCCCAACGCAGCGCATCCTCCAAACTCAAACCCTTGGCAAGCGCAGCTACAAATGTGCTGGCAAATGCATCACCGGCACCGGTGCGATCTTTTGGTGGCGATGGGTCGGGGTATAGCGGCATCTTGAAACGATTGACGCCATCAGATGCGTACGCTCCGTGCGGACCGTCAGTTAGTACCACAATTTTCGCCCCCAGCGCGTGCAGATGGTTGATGAGATCATGTATGTCGGCATGATTGCCGCCGCCAACCGTCACGGCTTCTTCGCGGTTCAAAATGAGCACTTCACTCTGTTTGTACAAACGCTTCAATCGCTCGGCACCGGCTTCCATTTGGAACGTGCCTGGTTGGAACGCTAGCTTCACGCTCGGGTTTTTGTCGAGCCAGTCGGCCACGTCGTCATGATATGGGATGGCGTGTTTGCTAATTGAGCTGAAGTATACCCAGCGCGGAATCTCGTGCGGTGCAATGTGCGGCCAGCGGTAGTCGTACTCTTCGTGTTTGATAAGGATGGTCCGCTCTTCCTTGTACCACAGCACAAAATGATAGTTACTCTTATTATGCGGGTTGATGCGGATAAAGCGGTGGTCGACGCCTTGTTTGGCCAGCACGTCGATCATGTCACGGCCGTATTGATCGCCGCCGACATTGGTCACAAAACCGCTATTCAACCCGAGCCGCGCAAACGCCACTGCACCGTTAGCTGCATTGCCGACGCCCACCACAACTTCGCGGTGGTCAAACGGAATTTTGGTACCAAACGGAATAGCCAGCCACTCGGCACCATTCTTTTCGTGCTCAACTTTTTCTTCTTTTTCGAGCAACTTAATAAAGTCGTCGGTTACAACGTCGCCAATGGCGAGTACGTCAAACTGGCTTTGGTTATTCATGTCCACCCCTTCTTTTTAACTTCTGTTTATTCCGGTATTTACTTACGGCCCTGGCGCATTTGCTGCTGGCTGTTGCGGCAGCGTTGGTCGGTGCGCAGCGGCAGCTTCTTTTGCCTGGGAAACTCGTTGTGCTGCTTCGGCTTGCTGTCGCATCGACTCAGCATATGCCGCTTGCCGAACCTGCGCATCTTCAATCACGCGCGCCAGCTCTACTTTTACTACCTCTCGCACAATGGCTTTAATCGCCTCGAGGTCCTCGATGCTCAAGTTCATACCTTACATCATACCGCTTGTGCTTGAGATTGCAAAACTACAAATTTACAAATCTTGGGCATGCGAGACAAAGTTATCGGTGTCGAGCGCGGACTCATCCAGCTCACCCTTGCTCGCAGCTGACGCCAGTTCAAGCTGCTTCAGAAAAAGCTCTTTCGCTCCGGCTGGTTGGTTGCGGTCATGCGCCCAGGCTTTGAGCACCGGGTCTTGCAAGGCCCGCGAGTAGGAAAAAGTAAGCCCCCACGGATGGCCGCCAAGTTTGGCAATACGGTTGAGATTAACAAAGGCATCGCGCGGGGTTTGGCCGCCACTCAGAAATACGACACCGCCAAGTTCGGGCGGGACGTGCTCGTGCAGCGCGCGAACGGTGCGCTCGGCCACTTCGTCGTTGTCCATTACGCCACCGTTGTCTTTGCCGGGCAACGCCATGCTGGTTTTGAGGATGGCGCCTGGCAAGTGCACCCGGAAAGCACGCATGGTTTGGAAGAGGATATCGAAGGTATGGCTCATAACTTGTTCGGCTTGTTCGGCCGTGTGATGGCCGTCGAACAATACTTCCGGCTCAACAATTGGCACGATGCCAGCGTCTTGGCAAATGCGCGCATACCGAGCGAGTGTGTAGGTGTTGGCGCCGATGCATTCGTCAGTTGGGATGCCATCGCCGATGGTAATAACGGCGCGCCACTTGGCAAACTTCGCACCGGCTGGGGCATAGGTTTCCACGCCTTCAGATAAGCTGTCGAGGCCTTGCGTCACTTTTTCATTCGGAAAACCTGGCAAGTCCACCAAGCCTTTGTCTACTTTGATGCCCGGCGCAACGTCTTTGCCTTTCAAATACTCACGAAAAACTTGGCCCTCGGTGGTAGACTGCCAAAACGTCTCATCGAACAAAATTACGCCGCTCAAGTACTTTTCTGAGCCTGGTGTGGTCAGCAAAATCTCACGATATTCGCGGCGAGTCTGCTCGGTGCAAGCCACGCTTACGGCGTCGAAGCGCTTTTTACAGCTGTTGTTGCTTTCGTCTGCTGCCAGCAAACCTTTGCCTGGCTCAACCAGTTTTTTTGCCATTTGTTCAAGTTCGTGTTCGTTCATTTCTCCACCTTATTTTTACGTTCAATTACATGATGTGCAGCCAATCGGATATGGTTGGCATCGAGGCCGAAGTGCGTGAGCAGCTGGGTCGGTTCGCCAGATTCGCCAAAGCGGTCGCGCATGCCGATGCGCTTTATCGGCACCGGCAGCTCGTCGCCCAAAAGTTCGGCAATCACGCCGCCAAGGCCGCCGGCCATCTGGCCTTCCTCGGCCGTGACGACGCAGCCTGTTTTGCGCACGCTGGCGAGAATGGTTTCTTTGTCCAGCGGCTTGATGGTTGGCACGTGCACCACTTCGGCGTGAATGCCATCTTTGGCAAGGTGCTCGGCCGCTGCCAGCGCTTGGTATGTCATGGTTCCGGTCGCGATGAGACTCACGTCGGCACCTTCTTGGAACACATATGCCTTGCCAATTTCAAACGGCGTATCAGCAGTGGTGACAACCGGCGTCTTTTCGCGGGCCAAGCGTAAATAGCTGGGCCGACGGTCACTCGCCATGGCGAGCGTCGCTTTTTCCGCCTCAACACTGTCGCACGGCGCCACTACCACCATGTTTGGCAGCACGCGCATAATTGCAATGTCTTCCAGCATCTGGTGCGTGGCACCGTCTGGCCCAACGCTTACGCCGGCATGGTTGCCGACAATTTTTACCGGCTGATCATTCAAACAAATAGTCGTACGAATTTGCTCCCAACAGCGGCCGGGCGCAAAGGCTGCATAACTGCTAACGAATGGGATTTTACCCATTGCCGCAAGGCCCGAGCCAACGGTTACTAAGTTTTGCTCGGCAATGCCAATTTCTATAAACCGGTCGGGGAATACTTTGGCAAAGTCACCCATGTGCGTGCTGTCGGTGAGGTCTGCGCACGCGCCAACCACATGCTCGTTCAGGCCAGCAGCCGTAACCAGCCCGCGCCCAAAGCCCGCGCGAATCGGCTCTTGCTTGATATCGCTCGCCAAAACGTCCTCAATCAAGTGCATATTATGCATAGTGGCTCCTATAGAGTGAGTGTACTTTTCCAGAGAGAGTCAGGCGAAGTGCAGCCGGAACGAGCAAAGCTCGTCCCGCGCGAAACGCTCTCTTTGGAAAAATGTGCAAACGCCTACTCATCGTTCGTGCTCGCTTTTAATTTTGCCTTGCAGGGTGCGGAGTTCGTGTAGTGCTTTGACTGGAACTTGATCGATGGTTGGCCCACCCGGTGTCTGCACGAAGTAGCCGTGCCAGTGATAATCGTTTTCCATAAAATCAACGCCTTTGCCGGGAACGGTATGCGCAAGGATACACACGGGCTTTTCCACGATAGCTCGCGCCATGGCGCAGGCATCGATAACGGCCTCCACGTTGTTGCCGTCAATTTCTAGCACATGCCAGCCGAACGCCTCCCATTTTGCACGTAAGTCTTCTAGCGGCATTACGGCTTCTGTAGGACCATCAATCTGAATGTTATTGCGATCCACAATAGCGATGATGTTGTTAAGTTTATACTTAGAAGCCAGCATAATAGCTTCCCAGTTGTTGCCTTCGTTCAGCTCACCATCACCGGTAGTTACATACACCCAGCGGTGGTGTTGGCCGTTCATCCGCATAGCCAACGCCATACCGCAAGCTTGGCTTAAACCACATCCCAGTGGACCACTGGTGTTTTCCAGCCCCGGCAACTTGGTGCGCTCCGGGTGACCTTGCAAACGCGAACCGAGCTTTCTTAGAGTAAGTAATTCTTTTCGTTCAAAGTAGCCAGCACGCGCCATTGTGGCATAACGGACTGGGCAAGTATGGCCATTGCTTTGCAGGAGAATATCTCGATCTTCCCAGTCAGGGTTGTGCGGGTCGTGTTTCAGGATATCAAAATAGAGTGCTGTAAAAATATCCGCCTGTCCAAGTGGTCCAGCCACATGGCCACTGCCGGCGGCCACGAGCATGCGGATAATATCCTCGCGGATTTCGTCTGCGAGTAACTCAAGTTCTTTAATCGATAATCGCTGCATTTTTTATAGTATACCTGGCGCTTATGCTTTTTACGAAATTTTAAATTTTAGTTTACTGAAGTTGCGGCAGCCGCCAATAACTGGTAGGCTTTTGCCGCGTCGTCTGCCTGCTGGATAAAGCCGCCGACATTCAACACTTCCACGCCACCTTCGGCCAGCTGCTGGACGTTGTGGTTGTTCACGCCGCCATCCCAGCCAATCTCGACCGCTGGCCGCAATGCTTTAATGGCTTTCACCTTCTCGAGTAAGGCAAGATCTGCCGTGCTGCCACCTTGGTGGCCCAAGTTACCAGAGAAAATGAGCACGTGGTCGACCAGTCCAAGCGCCGGTTTGATGAACTCAACCGACGTTTGCTGCAACAGCGCGACCCCGACTTCGATGCCATGCCGGCGCACTTTTTCGGCAAGCGCGGCGAAGCCGCCATCGGCTTCGGCATGCACGATAATGAGCTGCGGGTCGAGCGCAATCAGCGCATCGAGATGCTCAAACGGCCGCCGATACATCACATGCAGGTCAGCCCGCACGCCGCCCGGCCACCACACGTCAGTTGGCGCCACCAATACGTTCGGCGTAAATTCGCCGTCGCCCAGATCGATGTGTAGCCGACGTGTAAACGCCGCCACCCGTTCAATTTGCTGGCGGTAATCGTCCGGACTTTCAGCATCGATGGTTGGACAAATGTCTACCATGACTATTTAACCTTTGAGGACTTATGCACATGAGTGCAGTTTGTTTCAAAAGTGAGCAACGCACACGAACCGTACTGTATGGTACGGTGGGTGGATTCGTCTTTCTTTTGCTGAGCTGCGGGCCCTGCTCGCAGAACAGCGAAAGAAGAATGATGTCGGAGCGCAGATTTTGGAGCAAAATGTGCCATGTGCATAAGTCCTATCGTGCCATTTCATCCATCTCTTTGATACGGCGCTTGAAGCGGTCGGCGCCGGCGAAAGGCGTTTCCAGCCAAGCTTTTACAATTGCCTCGGCCTGATCTTTGTTGAGTAATCTCGCCGGCAAGCATAGCACATTGCTGTCGTCATCGTTACGCACCGAGCGCGCACTTGCCTCGTCCCAGCACAAGCTGGCACGGATGCCTTTGTAACGGTTGGCGGCCATGCACATGCCTTGGCCACTGCCGCACAGCAAAACAGCGCGCGGATCGGAATCGTCACTCGCCTTCAGGGCGGCCACAACCCGCGCCGCAAACTGCGGGAAGTCATCGTTTGGGTCGAGCTGCTGATCGCCGTCGTCTTCAACGTCATAACCCAAGTCACGCGCATACTCCATGAGTTGTGTCTTCAGTTCAAACCCGTTGTGGTCTGCTCCGAAATATATTTTCATTTTCTTTTCTTCTTCACTATTTTACGTGTTTCGGTCACACAAAGTGCGATGAGTGTCACCGCCACTGCAAACGCCACGAGATTCAGTCCGTCATTGGAAACGATGACTACCGTTGACGTCCCGCAGCCGGCATACGCTGTTTCGCAAACATGGAAACGGTTGGTAGCTATGAACAGGACGAGGCCGCACACAGCGGCAATCGACAGTTCAACCATGAATATCATCGCGAATACTAACCTAGCCATGGCAAAAACTACGCCTTGTGCAGCATTCGGCCGGCGTCGGCAACTACTTCTACTAGGCGGTTACTGTAGCCCCATTCGTTGTCGTACCACACCATAACCTTTGCCAGGTTACCGCCGACGACCTTCGTCAGCAGCAGGTCTACGGTGCCGGAGTGGCTGTTACCAATGTAGTCGGAACTTACGAGCGGTTCTTCGGATACATCCAGAATGCCTTGGTAAAATGGTTCTTTGGCAGCTTTTTTGAAGGTTTCGTTGAGTTCCTCAACGGTCACGTTGCGCTTGAGCACTGCGGTGACGTCGCTGAGCGAAACAACTGGGGTGGGAACGCGGATGCTCAGACCGTCGAACTTATCTTTCAACTGTGGCAGTGTCAGTGTGACAGCAATGGCAGCGCCAGTTGTGGTTGGCGTGATGTTCTCGGCACCATTGCGTCCTTCGCGTAAATCTTTCTTTGGCGCATCCTGAATCGCTTGGCTGGCAGTGTAGCTGTGGACAGTGGTCAGCATGCTCTTTTCGACGCCAAAGTGACCGTCTAAGATAGCCATGACGGCACCCAGGCTGTTGGTAGTACAGCTAGCATTGCTAATAACTTCGGTAGAATCTTTCAACTTGTCGTCGTTTGCGCCAAGCACAATAGTGTCCACGCCGTCACTCTTCGTCGCGCTGCTGATAACGACCCGTTTAGCGCCGGCCGTGATGTGCTTGCCAGCGCCGTCCTTGTCGGTAAAGAAGCCGGTGCTTTCGATAACGACGTCGATTTCCAGATCTTTCCACGGCAGCACCGCAGGGTCTTTCTCGGCCAATACTTTCACCTTGTGACCATCGACGATGATATGCTCGTCGTCGTGGCTAACCTCTTTGTCGTAGGTGCCGTAGTTGCTGTCGTGCTTTAGCAGGTACGCCAGTGTTTTGGTGTCGGTTAGATCGTTGATGGCAACGATTTCTAGGTCGTCGCGCGCAAACGCAATCTTAAAAGCGTTCCGGCCGATCCGTCCAAACCCGTTAATTGCTATTCGTGTTTTCATGGTGCTCCCACTCGTTTTTAATTACTTATGCCTACATTGTAAAAGCATAAGCGACTTGGTGCAAGCCTAGACAGTTGCCGGCAGGTCGGTTGCTTCTATAAGTCGATCTATGCAACCCATCGCAAATGTCTTGGAAGCCGAGTATGCAAACTCTTGCCAGGCCTTTTGACGAGGTATGAAATCGCCAAATTTGTGTTCCTTAGGATCCGTTGTAATAGGCGGATCGCCAGGCATTGTAACTAGCGCATATTTTCTATGAATTACCTTTACCGTTCCATCCTCTTGTGGATACTGGCCGACGTATTCATCAATATATTGCAGATCATCTTCGGCAATTTCCAGGCCGGTTTCTTCAAACGTTTCGCGGACCGCGGCGCGTTGCCAGGTTTCGTCTTGCTCCACGCCGCCACCTGGCAAATCTGCCAGGCCAGCATTGTTTGGATCGTCGTCAGCTCGCCATAAAACTAAAAGATGGCCATCACTTTCACGCATGATGGCCACCCGGGCTACTTCAAATTGATTAATAATTGGTGTTTGTTGTAGTTGTTCCATATCTAATTGTAAGCATTAGAATGCTTTAGGTCAACACTTTTTACAACGCTAGGCTGTTTGCTTGGACGTGTTCCAAAAATGCTCTTTGCGTGGCGGCATCGCACACTTTTAGCGCATCCTCAATCGACAGCCACTCGAAACGTTGATGTTCATGACTGAGCTGTGCCGCTTGACCCCTGGGTAGTTTAGCTATAAAGCCGAGCCACACCATATTAACCTCAGCTTTTACTTCGGTGTGATGACCAGTTTTTGTGAGCGCAAAGACCAGCTGGAGGTCCGATTCGTTGAGCCGAAGACCGGCTTCTTCCAATAGCTCACGTGCTGCGCCGGCAGGAATGTCTTCGCCCTCGTCTATGTTGCCGCCGGGAAAATCAAAGCCGCCAGGCCGGTGCCCATCGTCGGCTGCTCGCCACAAAACCAGCAAGTTGCCGGCGTCATCGAACACGATTGTCTTAGCGATAATGCGCGTTTGCATTTACTTGCCGGCTTTGAAGCGCTCGACGCACTCGGCGATGATTTTTTTGGCTTCTTCGGCGTCGCCCCAGCCGAGCACCTTCGTGCTGCCAGGCTTTTTGAGGTCTTTGTAATGATTGAAGTGGTACTCGACCTTTTGCTTCCAACGATTGCCGAGGTCGTCCAGAGTTTTGATGCGGTCGCCGCTGTCGCGGTCGTCGGTCGGCACCAACACAATTTTGTAGTCCATCTCGCCGTCGTCTTCGAAGTTCATGATGCCCACAATGTTCGCCGCCAGCCACACGCCAGTCGGAATCGGTTCGCTGCAAACTACCAAAGTATCCAGTTCGTCGCCATCTTCGTCGAGAGTTTGCGGGATAAAGCCGTAGTTCACGGGCTTGGCAAAAATGCTCGGCTCAACGCGGTCGATCATAAACGCGGCACGCGCCCGGTCCCACTCAATCTTCAAATGCGAGCCTTCCGAAATTTCGATTACCGTGTTTACGGTGCCATTTTGCCAGTCGCCCGGCTCCAAAACTTTATTAAAGTCAGCCATGTTGCCTCCGTTAAAAATTAAAAATGTCTGTTGGTATTGTACACTGAATAGTAGTATGACAAAAATCGTTGGGCACCGCGGCGCACGCGGATTGGCGCCAGAAAATACTATCGAATCTATCGAGGCTGCGCTGGCTCACCACGTGGATGGTGTAGAGATTGATGTTCGCGTGACGGCCGAGGGCGCAGTTGTGTTGTCGCACGATCCGCTTATCCGCGAACACACTTACGCAGAGCTGAAGAAACAAAAGCCGAATCTCGCCACACTGGAAGAAGCACTCGATGCCACTCGTGGAAAATGCGCGCTGCTGGTTGAAATAAAACCAGACGAACCGGTTGGACCAATCGCAAAAATTCTGCGCGGGCAGAAAGGCGTTTCGGTGCTTTCATTCAGCCAGAAAATCTTGCTGGAAGTTAAAAAAGAACTGCCCGGCGTGACGCTGGTCGTCAACGAAAAATGGTCGGGTGTGCGCGCCCACTATCGGCTGCGCCAGCTCGGCACCAAACATTTGCAAATGAACCAACGCTGGCTGTGGTGCGGTTTTCTGTGGAGTGTGCACCGAAGCGGTATTTTAATCACTCCCTACACGGTCAACTCGCCCGCGCAAGCCAAACGCTGGGCACCCTACATCGACGGCATCATCACTGATTATCCGGACAGATTCGAGAAAAACTAACATGGCATCACTCAAGATTTTCTCACCAACCGAATATGTTGAAGCACTGACGCGCGACATTACCCAGGCGAAACAACGGGTTGTGCTCTTTAGCCACATCATCGGTTACGACGACAGCACCCGGACGCTCATCGATGCGCTTTGTTTCGCTGCCGAGCGCGGCGTTACGGTAGAAGTAGCCGGCGATGTGTTCACCTACGGCATTATGGGTGGCTGGAAAGGCACACCGTTTCGGCCGGGCAAGCGCGTTCGCGCGCTTCGTGCCATGGTCAAAAAACTGCGCAAAAGCGGTGTGGAATACCAGTGGATCGGCCAGCTCGGCCCCTTTCTTTTTGCTGGGCGCACGCACATTAAATGGTGCGTGGTAGACGATAAAGTGTACGCTTTTGGCGGCGTGAACTTGTACGAGCAAGGCATGCGAACTGCCGACTACATGCTTGGTGGCGAAGATGCAATGTTGGCCGATCAAATTGTCGAGGAACACGAACGCATCATCCGCGTCAACCGCCAAGGCCGAGCGTATGCCAGCCACGAGTTCGCCAGCGCATTCGGTAATGTCTTGATAGACGGCGGCCGCCTGTTCGACTCCATTATCTATAAGCGCGCTTGCGAGCTGGCGCAAAAAGCTAGCGACATCACGTTTGTTTCACAGTACTGCCCAACCGGCAGGCTGGGTAAAATTATGAAGCAGCGCGGTGCCAAGCTCTACTTCAGCCGATGGAAGTCCGCCCGCGGCCTGAACCGATTCCTCATCCGCACCAGTATGTTCTCCACTGGCTATAAAACGCTGTACCGCCGCAGGACATTCATTCATGCTAAATGCATCATCTTTGCCATGCCGAGCGGCAAAAAAGTCGCCCTCACCGGCACGCACAATTTCGTACGTGGTGGCGTGGTACTCGGCACTCGCGAAATTGCGCTGGAATCGTCCGACCCACAGATCATCACCGAACTTGAAGCATTTTTACACGAGTATATATATTAGTAGGTATTACATACAATTCTTTGCCATCAAGAAGACCGTTGGCGGCGCAAGAGTCGAATTGGCCCCGAGCTCGACTACTAGAAGTTATATACCAAAAGCGGATTTAAGGGCAGTAGCTTGGCTTTGCGTTATAGTGCCGTCCGAAACACTTTCGTCAATTAACGGTGTAATGCGGGACGCTAATTGACCACTAAACCCAGCGGGTATTTCGGACTTTATGTCGTTCACTTTTGCAGGGTTGACGCTACCATCTGTATTAAAAAAGCTTTTAATCACACTCTGCCTCTTCGCCGCAGCGTTACTATTGGTTCCCGAAGAAGACTCCGAGGAAGATTCTGACCCCGTACCGAGGCTGGCACGCAAACTCCTCAATTTAGAAACTTGTGGCAACACTATCACTACCGCCGCTACGATTAAGCAAACTGAACAGACACCCGCTATGATAAAAGCTCTGGTCTTAGTCGAAAGTTTTTTAAAAGAACCTCTTTCATTGCTCGGCTGTCGGCTTTCGTCCATAACTACTCCTTTTATCCTTTCACTTATTTCCAGGCATGGTGCGCCGGATAGATAACGTTGCTTGTCATACCTTTCATACTTACCATACTCATAAATTAAACAGGCTTAGACTTTAGAAAGCCTGAACGAATGGGACGCTTACGAACGGATCGGGACTATGACCCTTGCACGCCTATCATGAGGATGACGTTTTGGCTGCATTACGCCATAACTTCGATGGCCACCAATTCCAGCGATCGAGCAGCACGGCTATTGAGGGCACGAACAAAGTACGGACAAAGAACGTATCAAGCAAGATGCCAAACGCTATAGAGAAACCAACCTGTTGCACTTGCGGGTTGCCTTGTCCCGCAACGCCCAACGCCGCGAACGTACCGGCGAGGATTAATCCCGCCGAGGTGATCGTGCCGCCGGTAAAACCGATGGCATTGGTGACCGCTTCTTTGAGGGAAATGTTGCCATGCGCTTCCTCGCGAATTCGACTCATCACCAAGATGTTATAATCCTCGCCCAGCGCCATCGTGAAGACGAACATCATGAATGGTAGCAGGAAGCTGATGCTGGGTTGGTTACCAAAGTGCACAAACACGATCATGGCAAAGCCTAGGCTGGCCAGGTATGACAGGCCAACCGTCAGTATCAAGTACCACGGTGCGACGAGACTACGCAGCAGAATCGCGAGGAGCACAGCAATGAGTATCAGCACAACCGGTACGATCCGCTTTAAGTCGTCCGTAGAAGTATGGCCAATGTCATATGAGGCAGCATCTTGTCCGGCAACACCATTGCTTGAGGCACCGACACTACCGGCAACTTGAGCTAAGGTTGACCGGACTTGCGGAATGGCATTGATTGCCGCTTGGCTGCCGCCAGCTCCAGCCCGCAACGTGGCGACGAACTGCACTGTGCGGCCATCGGGACTAATAAACGCGGAGGTTGCTCGATATGCTTGGTATAGCGCAGGCGATACTTTGCTATCGGCGGCCGGCACGGGTGATAAAGTAGCCGCTGCTCCCAGTTCACCATGAAGGTCTGTGACTTGGGCGGGGGTCAGGATGGTGAGCGGCCCGTTAACCGTTTGAAATACACTAGAACTACTCAGTTCCTGCTGCGCTTTTACTAGCACATTTGGGTCATTCCACACTGGATCCTTGAAAGTTAGCAGTAAGCTCTCAGGGCTCGTACTCGCTTTGGAAAAGTGGGCGCTGATAACATTGGCACCCTGTGCGGAATCGCTGGTGGCCGGGGCGGTGGTGCCAGTGGTGAAGCCACCGACTTTGTAGCCGATAATGCCGGAGGCAAGAGCGCCAAAAATGACAACACCCACAACTAGCATAACAACCGGCCGCTGGATAACTTTGTCAGCTAACCGCCCCCACATCCCGATAGTAGGCTGGCCAGTTTTAGCCTCGAACGGCCAGAAGGCTGCTTTGCCAAAAATGGTGAGGAGTGCTGGCAGGAGAGTCAGACCGGCCAGCAGCATGATACCAATGCTGATACTAAGCGCCGGTCCAAGCCCATGGTAAATACCGAACGACGCGAGCAAAAGACACAACAATGCGGCAATGACCGTGGCAGCCGAAAAAGTAATTGACTCGCCAACTCGCGACACCGCCCGCACCACGGCCTCTTTTGGTTGTAAACCACGCCGCAACTCCTCACGAACACGGAATACCAAGAATAACCCGTAGTCAGTACCAGCGCCGAGGATTAGCACAATCAGGAGCAGCTGTGTAATGGGGCTGGCCTGTATCCAGCCGCGCTTCGTGATTTCTGCAATAACCGGACTCGATAGCGTAAGCGTCAGGATGGCGGGCAGCAAGGTAATGAATGGGGCAAGCAGTGAACGGTACACCAGGAACAGCAAAACGATAATAAGTATGAGAGAGTATTTCTGAGTATTCCCTTTGTTTTTGTTGTTTTGGTTGTTGGCATCAACCGAGCTAGCTAGACCACTGGTGAGGTGTGCTTGTACGCTCAGAGGTAGCTGGTAGAATTCCGCGCGCACTTGATTTACTACACTTTGTGCAGCCGGTGAAGTGGCAGAGATATCGAAACCTACCAACGCTTCGCGACCCTGCCCGTCTTTGGATGTACCCTGATCTCGTACCGTTATGACGTGGGGAACCGATTTCACGGATTGCTCTACCTGCGTGATAGCTTGGTTATCTGCCGCTGTAAGATCTCCCGATGCCGTTGAGACTACTATGGTGGCAGTTGAGGCTGCCTTACCTTGGAAAGGGGTAAGCAGGTTGGTCGCTTGCTGGCTTGCGCTGCTTGCCGGTAAGAATTTGACATTATTCGTGTTCGTAACGCTGGCGAGCGAGGGCAACGTTTTAACTGCTAATGGTACCGCGATAATCCACGCAATTAAAATAAACCAACGAAATTTAACGGAAAATTTGCCTATAGTTTGGAACACGTTCATTGCTTCTGCCTACCCTTCTTCTCAATTTTAGTTAACGCTTGTACTTGTAAAAGTCCGTTTTGCATGTCCTGGAGTTTATCTTCGACCACTTCGGACTTTACAAATGCCACGCCCCGTCGTTCCGGATTACCGACGACAATCAGCTTGTCACCTTCTTTTATATTTAAGGCTTCCCGGGCTTCTGCCGGAATAACGACTTGGCCTTTCGTGCCAACTGTCGCTGCTCCCCAAATTTTGATCCTGGGAAACATTACACTCGTGACCTACTTGTTATACAATTCATACCTTCATACTAAAGCAGAGCCACCTGAAGGACAACTCAATTTTGATTCAGATTGGTACGCACCCACAATAATAGGGATGCCCGTTTTATTGGCTAAATCCGGAAAGCTTACGCCTTGCTAGTATTTCTGAATAACACCAGGCAAAGAGGCTGACTTTGGCCCATCAGCCCAAGTCGCCGACGTCCATATTTGTCAGTTAGTGTATGGTTAAGATGGTCGTACTTGCCTACTAGTCCTGTCGGCGAGACGCGGTAAGCTCCTTTTACTTCCGTTTCTGCGCTATACTAAAAGCCTATGTGGCGCGCGAGTTTCTTGAGTGCAGAACGGCTCGTTGCCGACGTTTGGGAATTTAGATTTAGCCGGCCACCAGGCTATATCTATTTACCTGGCCAATATGCCAGTTTCGGGTTGGAAACATCCATCCACGATCCGCGAGGACGTTACCGAACCATGACACTCACTTCACATCCGAACGACAACCACGTGGCTTTCGTAACTAAAATTTCCGAGCAACCCAGCCCTTTCAAAACCAAACTCATGCACATGCAGCCAGGCGATTTAATTTTGCTCGATGCTGCTTTGGGCGATTTGGTTTTACCGAAGTCGCCAGACTTGCCACTGGTATTTGTTGCTGGCGGTATTGGCATCGCCTCGTATGTCAGCATGCTGCAAGATTTGATTACACGCAAGGAAGAGCGGCCCATTTTTTTGTTTTATGCGCTCCGTTCGGCGCACGAGCAAATTTTCCGCGGACTCCTAGACAGTTATCCGCTTCAGCTCAAAGAAATAGCTATCGCCCCCAATCGTCTCACGGCCGGGCAAATCAAAAGTTCCGTGCCACCAGATGCGCTGATCTATCTTTCTGGTAGCCAGCGCTTTGTTGAAGGCTTGCAGATCGCGCTCGAGCAGCTCCGCACGCCACGCGGCCAAATCGTCTTTGACTACTACGACGGCTACACCGACCTGTAGCTACTGAGTCTACGAAGTTTGCTTGTGGCCTTCGAGGTATTCGCGGATGCGGAGGGCGGCCGTGGCGCCTTCGCCGGTAGCGGTGGCGATTTGCATGGTCGAGCCGCTGCGCACGTCGCCAGCGGCGAACACGCCGGTAATGTTCGTCTCAAGATCTTCGTTCGTTTTTACAAGGCCAATCTCGTCCAGCTCAATAGCTGAGTTCTTCAGAAATTCGGTGTTTGGTTTGAGCCCAACGAACACAAACACGCCGTCGGCTGGAAACTCAATCTTTTTGCCAGAAGCATTGTCGGTACCGACAACTTTCACCACATGGTTATCTTCGCCAACAATTTCGTTGGTCGCCGTTTGCAAGTGAACGGTGATTTTGCCAGCATCGACCATTTTTTGCAGATCATGCTGTAACACTTCCGATGCGCGCAGTTCGCTGCGAACCAGCAAATCGATGTGCGTTGCATAACGGGTCAAGAACAGGCTTTCTTGTACGGCCGAGTTGCCGCCGCCAACCACCACCAGCCGTTTGTCACGATAAAACGCGCCGTCGCACGTGGCGCAGTAGTGCACGCCGCGGGCATAATATTCCTGCTCGCCTGGCACACCAATTTTTTTGTAATCGCTGCCGGTGGCAATTAGCACTGTTTTGGCCAGCATGTCACCGCTGGTTGTTTCGAGTTTCAGTAGTTTACCTTCCTTGGCAATGTTCGTCACTTCGCCCAACTCAATGACCGCGCCAAAACGCTCGGCCTGCTTGCGCAAATTCTCGGCCAGCGTCAGACCTTCAATGCCGTCCGGAAAGCCCGGGTAGTTATCTACCATATCAGTAACTGCCGCCAAACCGCCAACCACGCCGCGCTCGAACAGTAGCGTCTCAATATCTTCACGCGTTGTGTACACCGCCGCCGCCAAGGCCGCCGGGCCTGCGCCAACCATAATTACATCGTGGACTTTTGTCTCTGTCATATGTTCATTGTACCTGAAACTACGCTACGGCGGGAGCAAGCTTGGCCAAGTTATAGCCAATAACAACTTGCCTGGTGTCGTCTTGTTTGGTAACAACGGTGATGGGCACGGTCATTGCGCCGCTCAGGGCAAGTGCTTCGGCCTGTCGTTCGGGCTGTTCGTCAAGGTTGACTACGTCGTATGGCAAACCCTTTGCCCCCAAGTATTTCTTCACCATAGCGCAGTAAGCGCAGGTGTTCGTCGTGAAGATAGTGATGTTTTTGACCATGGAAAACCCTCCTCTTTTGTTAAGCAGTTTTTGTTTTGGCTGACTGCTTTTGTTGTAATCATCAGTATAAATTAGCGTGAGCATTAACGTCAAGAGCACTATATATTGTGCTTTTTACGCCATTAGCTGCCAATTTTATGGAGCGTCACATCGAACACCAGCGCAGCATTTGCCGGAATGCCCGAGCCTTGCGGCGGATTGGCACCATACGCTTCGTTTGCCGGAATGAGAATTTGGCGCGTGCCGCCGACTTTCATGCCCGGAATGCCGAGTTGCCAACCTTTGATAACCTGGTTCAGGCTAAAGGACACCGGCTGGCCGCTATCTTTACTGCTTTGGAAAATAACACCAGTGCTGGCAATAGCACCAGTGTAGTCGACCGTCACGGTATCGCCCGCCTTTACCGCAGTGCCCGAGCCAGCTTGCAGGTCGGTCGTTTTGAGCGTGGCTACACTACCTACCGGTGTAAAGTCGGCCAACTTTGTGCCCTGCAGCACTTGCGCTTGCGCTGCTTTCGACGAATTACTGTCTGCATTATGCTTCGAGCTATACCATTGCACTCCTACGGCAATCGTCATTGCCGACGCAAAAACAAAAAATCCAATAGCTAATACCAACGCTGTAATCCTTTCGCGCTTCTTAGTTTCACTCATATTATTTTACTCCTTGACCTGGCCTTATTGTTTGTACTGTATCGGGAAATCCATGCAAAAAACAATCAACTAAAACGTTTTTGAGTGTTTCGGACAAGAAATTGACGCTGGGCAAATCTTTAACTGGCAGCCACATAGGCTTGTAGAGGTTTTGGCCGAGCGCGTGAATTTTGCCTTCGTCCGAGGTTGCTGGCAGTGAAACTTCGCCACCCACGTAATCGCACAAAAAGATGTACTGGTCGCCGTACGGATCGCCCGCTTGTTCGATGAACAGAAGCCGAGGGTTCGCGACGTCCAGGGTGGTTTCCTCTTTTACTTCCCGCAGCGCCGTTTGCTCGGGCGTTTCGCCCCTGTCCACACCGCCGCCAACGAGCGCATAATATTCCTCACCGAATTTGTTGCGATGCATCACGAGCAATGCATCGTCTTTAACTACCACTACCCTCGCAGCTCTTCTCATACCTAAATATTATACACGCTCTGCGCCGAGTTTTTGCTGAAGTTCGGCTGCTGCTTGATCTAATAGTTTTGCAACTTCGGCGTCGGTGAGTGTGCGTTCGTAGCTGGCTATACGCAAGCGGAAGGTAAAGTTTTTGTGCGAGGCATCTTCAGCTGGCTGGAAAATGTCGAGTGGTTCCAGACGAGTTTGCGTCTGGCCGATGGCGTTTTCACCAATTGCCCGATCCAGTGCAGCGAGCACTTCGCCGTAAGTTTTACCCGCATCGACTTTTAGCGTAATGTCCTGCGTAACTTTCGGGAAACGTGGCAATGGCATGTACTGTCGGTACGCAAGCGCATTGATATAGGCCTGTGTTTCTATTTCAAAGCCAGCACAGAACTTTGGCAGCTTAAGTGCTTTTATAATACTCGGCCGAAATTCGCCGATAGTGCCTACAAAATCATCATGCAAATTAATGCGTGCCGCACGGCCAAGTTGCCATACGTTTGCAGCTTGGTACGCCTGTCGTTCAGCTTCAAATGGCTCGTATTCCAGCTGCTGGCCAAATAATGCTTCGAGATATTCTCGGGCAGCGTAAAACGGCGCACCCTCTGGTGCATGCCTGTCGTCAGTAGCAATCACGAGTGTCGTAACCTCATCCTCGGCTGGCAGACCTTCTTCGTCTAACTTGAAGTCTTTGTCGTGGATTTTGCCCAGCTCGAACAATGCGAACTCACCATAACCGGCTTTTAAGTTGGCGTGGACTTTGTCAAGTAAGCCAGGCAAAAGGCTCGGACGGAAATACTGCAGATCTGGACTTAACGCGTTGTCTAGCCGGTAAGCTTGTGCTTTGTCTTGGCCGACTTTGTCCAGCAAATTGCCGTGCACGAAGCTGTAGGTGAGAACTTCGTTGGCACCAGCTTTTGCGAGGCGTTTGCGGATTTCGGCTTTGGCTTCGATTAGCTCGTCTTTTGGTGCTGGCGTGATATCGCGCTGCGGCAGTTCCAGCGGCAAATGGTCGTAGCCATATAAGCGGCCAACTTCTTCAACCACGTCTTCGGGAATCTCGATGTCGGTGCGCCAGAACGGCGCTTTCACGGTGAGTTCGTCGCCGTTTTGCGAAACGTCGAACTCTACGTTTTTAAGTAACTGTGCCATTTCATCGGCAGAAAGTTGAAGGCCGAGGCGAGCATTAATGAATTCGGTCGTCACTTGCACCGGTGCATACGCCGAGCCACGTTCCAACGTTTCCGCCGACACATGATTGACATCAACAACATGCCCAGCCACTTTGCCGCCGGCTAGCTTGCGCATGTCATCCACTATTTTTGCCAGCACTGCTAGGTTTTGCAGTGGGCTTTGGCCTTTGGTGAAGCGCGTTACGGCGTCGGTAAACAGGCCGTGACGCATGCTGGTCCGGCGAATGGTGTACATGTCGAACGTGGCGCATTCCAGAATGATATTCTTAGTTTCACTACTTACTTCGGTTTCACTGCCGCCCATCACACCGCCGAGGCCAATCGCCTTTTCGCCATCGGTAATCACTATGTCTGCGTCGTTTAGCTCAATAGTTTTTCCGTTCAGCAGCGCAAGTTTTTCACCATTCCTGGCGTTACGCACGCCAAGTTTGCCCGTGGCAACTTTATCGTAATCGTAGGCGTGCAGTGGCTGGCCGGTAACCAGCATATAAAAGTTGGTTAGGTCGACGATATTGTTGATGGGCTTCTGGCCAACCCGGGCAAGTGTCGCTTGCAGCCACACTGGGCTCGGCTTTACTGCAACATCGCGCAGGGTGATGGCTATGAAACGCGGCACGAGTTCTGGTAGCTCGTTTTGCACTTCCAGTCGGAGTTCTTCAACTTCAACGCCAGGAAAATCTGGGGTGGTTTTGTACCAGTCGGGGCTGGTGAATTGCTGGCCGAGAATACCGGCAATTTCGCGCGCCACACCTAATGCGCCGAAACAATCCGGCCGGTGCGTGAACATCTTATTTTCGATGTCGATAATGCAATCGTCCATGCGATAGGCTTCAGCAAATGGCGTGCCGGGCGCAACGTCCTTGTCGACTTCCAGCAAGCCTTCGTGGCCTTCGCCAATGGCGAGCTCTTTCGGGCTGGCCATCATGCCATTGCTCACCACACCGCGAAGCGGCCGTGCTTCCAGCACAAACGGATCTCTGTCGGCGGTGCTTGGCACGGTTGCGCCAGGTGGCAGCCAAACTGCCAGCATGCCGGCATGCACGTTTGGCGCGCCGCAGACAATTTGCACTAGGCCGTTTTCGTCGCGCTCGACATTTTGCGCCTTGCCGCCATCATCTACCTTGCATACGTTCAGGTGGTCGCTGTTTTCGTGACTAACACACTCAACCACTTTTACGATGAGCGCGCCCTCGTACTTTTTGCCAGTCTCGACAATTTCTTCAATTGCACCCAACTGCGAGCTAATCCGCTCCACCAGCTCGTCCGTTGACGGCAAATCAAAATCAATAAATTGCCTAATCCAATTCAGGCTAACTTTCATACTTCTTCCTTCAAAACGTCAATGTATATTCCATCTTTCTCACCCTCGGCATTGCGCCAAACTTTCTCCGGAACCACTTTATACAGACAGATCGGTTGGCCCGGCAACATTTCTTCGAGCCGCCAATATGGCACAGTATGTCGAATTTTTAGCTGCTCGTGGATGGCGGCAATTTCGTCCTTATTTGTCAGTTCTTCAGCATGGCCTTTTACATAGACCCCTTCGCCTTCGCCAGGTGGAACAGTCGAATCGTAGATAACCAAAAATACTTTATTATTGGCATGGATATTTTTGGAATGCTGACTATCTTTATATGAACCCCAATAAAAATTACCCTTTGCGTCAGTAACGCTAAAAACGGGCGTATTCCAAGGCTGGCCGTTTTCATCCGCTGTTGCAAGCGTAATGTAGGATATTTTTTCGAGAATATCTTTTGTAGAAGTCATGCGAATTGCCTCAGGAAATTTAGGTTGGCGGAATGGAAGTGACGGATGTCTTCTATGCCGTATTTCATCATCACTAGGCGCTCTAGGCCGCAGCCCCAGGCGAAACCGGTGAACTCGTTGCTGTCGATGCCAGCCATTTTCAGCACATTTGGGTGAATCATGCCCATGCCGAGCAGCTCGATCCAGCCGGTGTGGCTGCAAATGTTGCAGCCTTTTTTGTGACAAAACGGACAGCTGAGCGCAAGCTCGAAACTCGGCTCGGTAAATGGAAAGTAGAATGGCTGGCTTTTGATTTCGATGTCCTGCTGGTAATACTCACTCAAAAAGGTCTTAAAAGTAGCAAGCAAGTTTCCGGCGTGGATGCCTTTGTCCACATAAACACCTTCAAACTGGTGGAAGGTATGTTCGTGGCGAGCATCGAGGTCTTCATTTCTAAATACACGGCCGGGTAATAGCACGGCAATGGGTTTGCCGTTTTCGAGGTTGCCTTTGTACTTTTGTAGCACGCGGTTTTGCATGGTTGAGGTGTGCGCCGGCGCGATGAGCCGGTTACCATTTTTGTCGGTTTCTTTGGTCATGAAGGTGTCATAATCGTCACGCGCGGGGTGACCTTCGGGAAAGTTGAGGCTGCTGAACATGTGCCAGTCGTCGTCTAGCTCGCGCGACTCCACAGCGGTAAAGCCCATACGATAAAAAATATCAAGCACGGTTTCCAGCTCGCGTGACAACGGATGGACTGTGCCATTTTCGCTCGGCAACAGCGCCGGACGCTTGTCGGCTGGTACGTTTACGTCGAACGGTGCAGTGATATCGATGGGTGGCAGCGCCTCGGCTGCTTCTTCATGCTCTGCAACCAACCGCTCCAGTTCGGCCTTCAGCGCGTTAATTGCTTGGCCGAACTCGCTGCGTTGCTCTTGCGGCAACGTTGGAAGTTGGCCGTACAGTGCGCGGAGTTCAACCGCCTTCAAAATGTCAGCTTTGTTTTCCAGCTCGCCGAAACGATTCTTCAAAAGCGTAGCAACGTCAGCAATCTGTTGATTTTGGTAACTCATTACCGTTTTATTATATCTTTGGCAAGATATAATTTCCAGTGCTCGGAAAATTGGAGTAAACTCCAATTTCCTGCGTGCTTCGTTTATACTATTTTCTATGGCAAATTTCTCATTCGATATCGTGAGTGAATATGACAAGGCGGAGATGAACAACGTCTTCGACCAGACGCAACGTGAGCTGGCCAGCCGGTATGACTTTAAGGGCACGCCGGCCGAGGTTGCGTGGCTGAATAGCGACAAAACTGGCCTGAAAGTTACCGGCAACGGCGATTGGCAGATTGACGCCATTCTCGACATTGTCCGTAAAAAACTCGCTACGCGTGGGCAGAGCCAAAAAGTTTTAGATATTTCGAAAGAACCGGTTGTGGCAAACCTGAAAACCACCAAGGAAGTGCCCTTCAAGCAAGGGCTCGACCAAGATAAGGCCAAGCAAATCACCAAGCTCCTGCGCGACGAATTTCCAAAGGTCAAAGCCCAAATTCAGGGCGACGCCGTACGCGTAACTTCTGGCAGTAAGGACGATTTGCAAGCCGTTATGCAGCTTCTCAAAGCCAAAGATTTTGACTTTCCGTTGAGTTTTACGAATTATCGCTAGCCACGGTGCACGTAGTTTTTCTATCGAAGACCCGCCCACGTCGGCGCGCTCAAATTTCTTCTTCTGGCTCCATTAAAACCGGCCCGGCCATGAATATATCCAGCATTGCGGCCGCACCAAACGTACCACTGGTACCTTGCGCTTCAGGAGGTGACTCGTCCCAATATTCAGTCAATGTGGGACTAAAAAACATATCCTCCGGTTCACTATCAATATGTTCAATAGGGGTCTCGCTCATTTACTTATTACTATAACAGTTTTTGCCAGTAAAATCTAGTATGCGCTATACTATCAAGCATGAGCGATTCTGAACTGGCCGAGAAAGCTGCCGGCATCCTGCGCGAAAACGACCGCGGGTTGTACACTATTCCGGCGCATGGTATTTATCCCCACCAGTGGCTGTGGGATAGCTGCTTCATTGCCATCGGCCTGCGCCATCTTGACGTAGAGCGTGCCAAGATGGAAATTCTCAGCTTACTGCGCGGCCAGTGGAGTAACGGCATGCTGCCGCATATTATCTTTAACCCCATCAAAAAACAACGTATGTATAGTGGCGTGTGGAATAGTTGGGTGAGTCCGCTATCGCCGGACGACGTCAGCACGAGTGGTATCACGCAGCCGCCGCTCATAGCCGAAGCGGTGGTGCAGATTGGTCAAAAGCTGGGACAGCACGAGCGCCACAGCTGGTATCGCCAGATTTGGCCAGCCCTGGTTGCATACCACCAGTGGATGTATGCCGAGCGCGACCCGCATGGCGAAGGCCTGGTGCTACTCATTCACCCCTGGGAAACCGGTCTAGATAACACACCGCCATGGATGAGCATGATGCACGCGCACCTGCTGCCGACTTGGATTCGCTTTTTGCAAAAAACGCATTTGGAGTTTTTCATTGGCCGCGCACGCCGCGACACACGCTACGTCGATGA
>JAICLK010000028.1 GCA_025927415.1 Candidatus Saccharimonadota bacterium
AGATATTGGAGCAAATACGTTATGGCTACCCCAGCAACGATGACGCTAGCCAGCTCTAGTTTTCCAGGATGAAAATCCAAAAAGTGGCCAAAAATTAGGACAACTGGCGAGACCAGCAAAAACGTAGTGACGAATAGACTAGTAGCATAGGCAGCCGCCCGCAATACAAAGAAGTGAATATCGAAGAGTCCACGTCTGATAATGGCATAAGATGTGATTACGATAAAGAACACCACGCCGGCGTAGCCAACATTGCCGGCTACAAGATTAATGTTGTGCTGCGTCGTAAAAAGCGGGAGGATGAGATTAGGGATAATAAGAACTACGGCCGCTATACCAACACCCCAAAGCGTGGTTGATATCTGTGCACGCAGGAGACTATTTTTCACCGTACGCACCGCTACAATCAAGCTTACCAGACTAATCATCACTACGCCCGACACGATACCTGCATATACCGGAAAGAAAACGCCATATTTAATTGTTGCGACGCCGTCTATTTTAGTGACAGCAATGGTTGCCGAGGTTAGGCTCAGTAACGAACCGATAGCCACTACTAACAGAATGACGGGCGAGGGAAGCATGCGCGGTAACTTTGTTGCTTTGGATTGGGCAAGTACCGCACTGACAAACCACCAGAAAAAGTACGCCACCCACACCCCTAGGAAGAAATCAATGTGCGTAAAGAGAATAGCAGCATAGTTCGTCTTAAAGTTCGTGTCGATAAAGTTGGCGAATATCCAGAGCCCCAATACCGCCGTAAGGATAGCAAAATTCCGATTGACCGCAGATTTCTGGTTTCTGGCGTAGACGAAAGTGCTTAATCCAAATAACGTAGCTACGACTAAACCAACCCAAGTTACCAGAAGCATAACCAAAATTATACCGCATACCGCTCTCCTCCGAGTAATAAAATAGCGCTACTCGGCTTCTTGATGTTCTGTTTGTCGACGTTGCACGTTATCACGTATGCCGCGGTGCATCGCCATTCTAACGGTAGCGGTCAGACCCATATCAGCAAAGGCGACCGGAAGGACACCATACGATTCCGGAGGCAATTTTGCAATAACACCGGCCGAGATGATAGCAGCTGTGCCAACGGCACCCGTCGTGTTGATCCAAAATCCACTTTTAAACAACCAGCTATTGTTCGCCTGCTCAGCAATTTCCGGGATACGTTCTTTGACTTTGAGGGGGTTGCCAATTTTACTCCCCACCGCTGCACCCATCATACCGGCCCCCACGACGAAAGCCGTTTCGCTGGCAACAACGCCCCCACCAACCCAGGGTAGCGCCTCAGTCAGGTCGTGCTCAACTTGGTTATATGAGTGTGACGAAAAGGTAAGTACAGTACTGAGCGCAAACGAGCCAAGGGCTATTTTCCCCTTGTTCCGACCAGTAAAGCTCTTCATGCGCTCCCACAGTGTAGGCATGTCGGGTTGCTGCTGAAGTCCCCCTTCAACATCACTAGATGGCTCAAACTCCGCTACGCCTTGGGGTTCGATAATCGTTTCTTTTAGTGGAACAACGCTGTCTTCGACCGGCGAGTAGAAGTCAGATAAAAACTCGTCTGCTGGAACATGGCCAAGATTGTCAAAGTGCTCACTCATATCACTCATATTATTAATAAACCATTGGGCCTTCTTAGAATAATTTCTTGACAGCCCACTCTGATCGAGCAAGCATGCCAACGGCCGTACCAACCACATTTCGGGCGACACGATTTTTAAGAATAGGTTTAGGAACGGGGATGTCAAATACACCAACAGCGCCATAATTCAATGACGGGTCGTCAGCATATGCGTTGGGTACAAGTTTCACGAATTTACAGCCAGCCTGTGCATAAATGCGCATTAAATAGTCGTATGGCAACTCTTTGCCATTTCGTGTCACCTTCAAGTTAAAGTACGTATCAGCCATCTCGGCTTGATCTTCTGCAGACAGAGCATCTATTGTCGTACCCTGTTGCGCACTTTCGCGTTTCATCCAGGTTTGAAGCCCTGGTAAACGGCTCTCAAAATAGGCACTCTTATAGCCGCCCTTTATCGCTTCGCTCAACATGTTAGCAAAGAGTAGATTACGAGCAACTTCACCAGACCCGTCGAGCATACTTAGACTAGTGATGTATACATATTCGCCTTTCGGGTCATAGGTGGTTTTAAGCGTGCCATTATCGGTAGTCTGTTCCCAAGACTCAAAGCTATCGGGTGATTTACTCGTCGGGCAGGCAACGGTAAAACCAACTGGCTCGCCATCTTTTTCAGCAATTCGAATCCAACGGCCGCCGAGCATCTCTAGGCGGCCCTGGAATTTGGCAGTTAAATCCGCTCGAAGCTCTTCAGGTGTTTGGTGGTAGCCGGCATATACCCGAGAAAAGGCTTGCATATCAATATCCACAAGCTTGTCGATATCCATCTCCGTAGCAGGACGAGAAGTATACTTCGGCTTTTCGGCTACTGCTTCAGCCGCTTCCGGAATCCGAGTCGGAACAGCAGCCCCCGTATCGGCAATTGGTTCCTTCGTAATAACGGTAGCGGCGGCTTCAGTAAATGCAGCAGCTACTTCACTACGAGCAGTACCTACGGTTATAGGTTGCTCATCAACAAAATCATCAGTTTCAGTAGTAGAATTACTGGTTTCTTCAGTTGTTACTGGAAATTGCAGCAATTCCAGAGTGGCAATTTCTGTGGTATCCGGACTAAATTCATAATGAAGGGTCATGTGACTTCAAAACTCCTAAAAAATAAAACGACACTGGCGATTGGTTCGCCATGTGTCGTTTTAGTGTTTCCAAATTACTGCTTTACCTTGCGATAAAGTGCTTTCATTATACAGTATTTTGTCTCGAAGTTCAACCTTATTTTTAGGTCAGTGTCTGGTTTTTTCTGCCATTACCTGATAAACTAACGACTTAAAATGTTGACAAAACCTCTACACAAAATAGCCATCATCGAGGACGACCACGACCTGCAGTTCATCTACCAGATGAAGTTCGAGAGTGCTGGCTACGAGGTCGCCGTTGCCAGCGACGGCAAAGAAGGCTTGAAAGTCACCGAATCGTTTCGGCCAGACCTCATTTTGCTGGACCTGCGTATGCCGAGGATGAGCGGCGACGAAATGCTCGCCCGCTTGCGAGCCCTGGAATGGGCGGCCAACATTCGAGTTATAATCCTCACCAACATCAGTAAAAGCGAAGCGCCGCCAGTTTTGCGCTTCCTGCATGTCGACCGTTATATCGTCAAAGCCCATCATACTCCGGCACAAGTGGTCAGCATCGCCCAGGAAGTTCTAGGCGGACACGACGCGTAATTTACGCCGCGTTCAAGAAATGGCGCGGCGGCACTTTAAAGCCGTTGAACTCGCTGCCATACACCACAGTGTAAGCACCGGCCATAGTGATAAGCAGATGGTCACCAACTTGCATGTCGGCCGGCAGCTGCACGTGCAACGACATGGTGTCGTATGAGTCGCACGACGGGCCGGTGAGCACATAATCTTTGAGCCCACCGGGCTGCTGCCCAACATGCCTAAGCGAGAGAACAGGGTGCAAAAATTCGTGAAATTCGAACACCTCCATGAACGCGTGGAACGTACTCACGTCGATGTACAGCCAGGTGCGGCCCTCGCGGTCTTCCACGCCAATGACTGAGCTGACGATCACCGAAGAATCCGCCGCCACAAACCGGCCCGGTTCCGCCATGTAGGTGACGTCGGCGAGCGCACCGATTGCATCGTTCACGGTTGCCGCCACTTGCTCGAGCCTTGGGTCGCCAGTCTTGTACTGCACCGGAAAGCCACCACCAAGGTTGACAAGCTCAATCTGCAAGCCTTTACCCCTGGCTTCGCCCACCAGCTTTTGCGCCCGATAAATGGCGTTCGGCCAAGCCGGCAGCTCGGTTGCCTGCGAACCAACGTGAAAGGTAAGGCCGATTGGTTTGAGCCCCAAAGCTTTTGCCGCTAGCAGCAGTTCTACCGCTTCTTCCGGCACGCAGCCAAACTTGGACGACAACGCCACCGAACCCTCGGAATCGTCCATTTTTACCCGCACGTATACTTCGCTGGCTGGCGCATGTTTGGCAAGCTTGGCTAACTCGCCGCGCGACTGGAACGAGAACTTATGTACGCCCACTTTGTGCGCGTGCGCAATTGCCGCCTCGCTTTTTACTGGATTACTGAACGCGATGCGCTCTGGCGCAACCCCTTGCCGTAACACCAATTCAATTTCTGCTGTGCTGGCCGCGTCGTAACCGGCAACGAGCGGCGCAACAGCCGCAATCACCTCGACATCAGAAAACGCCTTTACCGCGTAAAACAATTTGATATTCGGAAACACCTTCGCAAACTTTCGGCACTGCTCACGCAGACTTTCCAGATCGGTCAGCATATACGGTGTTTCACCTGCATGGGCACTCGCCTCGGTGGCAAATTTTTGTAGTTGTTGATGTGAAAGCATCATTCCCTCCGCTTTTCCAAGATTTTTTAAGCATAACACAATTGAAAGATGCTAAACTTATGGGCATGGCAGTAAAAATTGCGATTATCGAGGACGATGCCGCCATTTCGCAAATGTACCGTTTCAAGTTTGAGGCGGATGGCTACGAAGTAGAAACGGCCGAGAACGGCAAGATCGGGCTAGAACTTATAGAACAAATGAAGCCCGACATCGTGCTACTCGACCTAATGATGCCCGAAATGAACGGCGACGAATTGCTGGCAAAAATGCGTGCTACCTCTTGGGGCAAGACGACCAAAGTGGTGATATTGACCAACATGGGCGAGCAAGAAATTCCGGAAGCAGTAAAACAACTCGGCGTCAGCCACGTCATTCTGAAGGCCAACATGACACCGCGTCAGGTGGCCGAAGTCGTCAAAAAAGAACTCGGCACCGCGTAACGCACTCACACTGGTATACTTAATAGTATGAACATTGCGATTATTGGCTTTGGCGTTGAGGGACACGCGGCGTTCCGCTATTACTCGCGGCCGGGCAACCAAATAACCATTTGCGACCAAAATATCCATACGCAAATTCCGCTGCAAGTCGCCGGACAATTGGGCGCCGGCTATCTGCGCGAGCTGGACAAGTTCGACCTCATCTTCCGCAGCAACGGTGTAAATCCCAGCCTAATTTTGCGCGAGAATCCAAACGTGGCCGACAAAATCACCACGTCCGTCAACGAATTTCTCAAACTTTCTCCGACCAAACATATCATTGGCGTAACTGGCACGAAGGGTAAAGGCACCACCAGCACGCTCATCGCCAAAATGCTGGAGGCCGCGGGCGAGCATGTGCTGCTCGGCGGCAACATCGGCGTCTCTGCATTTGACCTGTTGCCAAACACCAAGCCCGACAGCTGGGTAGTACTAGAACTTTCCAGCTTCCAACTGGTCGATGTCAAGTTGAGTCCATCCATCGCCGTCTGCTTGATGGTCGTGCCTGAACACCTGAACTGGCACGACGACATGGACGATTACATCACCGCCAAATCCCGGTTGTTCGAGCACCAAACCCAATCCGATACTGCAATTTATTACGCGGCCAGCGAAACCTCGCGTGAAATTGCTGCGCACGGCCAAGGCCTAAAAATTCCGTTTTATGCCGAGCCGGGCGCACACATCGAAAATGGCGGCGTCACCATCGCCGGCGAACAAGTTTGCCAAACCGACGAGTTACGCTTGCTCGGCCAGCACAACTGGCAAAATGTCTGCGCGGCCGTCACGTGTGTATGGCAAATTACGCAAAATATTGATGCTTTCCGTTCCGTACTCACAACGTTTGCTGGGCTGCCGCATCGGCTAGAATTCGTGCGCGAAGTCGGCGGCGTTAACTACTACAACGACTCGTTTGCCGCCACGCCAGACGCAGCCATCGCCGCACTCGACGCCATCACCGCACCAAAAGTGGTGATTATGGGCGGCTTCGACCGCGGCTTACCACTCGACCATTTAGCTAAAGCTGTTTTGAGTCACAAGAACGACATTCGCAAGCTCATTATCATTGGTGCCAGCGGCACCAGGCTCGCCATCGAGCTAGAGAAAGCCGGCTTTGCCGACTTCATTCTCGACCCGTCCAAAACCATGTCCGAGGTTCTGGCCACCACCAAAATCTTCTCTGTTCCCGGCGATGCCGTGCTACTCTCGCCTGGCTTTGCCAGCTTTGACATGTTCAAAAATTTCGAAAACCGCGGCAATGACTTCCGCCAAGCCGTAGAGCAGCTCGCATGACACCCAAATATCGCCAGTTTATTTTTGAAAATTACCACTTCGAACCACAAACCGGCTTGCTGGAACTGCACTACAGCCTGGATGGCCAACTGCAGTTTACCGAGACATTTCGCTTCGACTTCAAATTTGTCGATTACGATGAGTCCGCGCTAGACCGAGCCATGCAAGCGCTGTTTTTTATGGCCGGCGTGTCGTACTACAAAACCTATGTGCCGCCAGAAATTATCATCAAGGCCGGCCAGCTGGATGCCGAGCAAGCTAGTTTTTTGAGCAAAACCTACCAGCGCGGACTTGGCGAGTTTTGGTATGTCAACAAACTCGATCCGCGTACGCCAGTCGTCTTCCCCCACAACAGCCCGGGCCTACCGCCGCTCACCGCAGAAGGCAAGGGCGAGGGATTGCTTGTTGGCATTGGCGGCGGTAAAGACTCACTCGTGAGCGTTGAGCTTTTACGCGGTAAAGTCAGCGAGCTGACAACTTGGAGTCTCGACCATCGCCCACAATTAACGCCGCTTATCGAAAAGATTGGCACGCCACACCTGTGGATCGAACGCGAGTGGGACAAACAATTGCTCACGCTCAACCAGCAGGATGCGTTTAACGGCCACGTGCCGATTTCTGCCATTATCGCCTGCGTGGGTGCGGTCGCCGCAATCTTGAGCGGACGCCGAGACGTCGTCGTATCGAACGAGCAATCCACCAACGAACCCACGTTGCATTACAACGGCGTTGCCATCAACCATCAATACAGCAAATCACAGGAGTTCGAGCAGGATTTCCAGCAGTTCTTGTACCACACGTTGGGCGAACGCGTGCGCTACTACTCGTTTTTGCGGCCGCTCAGTGAGGTGCGCATTGCAGAGATTTTCGCCAAAGTCGGCTTTGAAAAATATAGAACTACCTTTAGTTCGTGCAACCGTGCATTCGTGCATTCCAGCGATCACATGTTTTGGGATGGCACGTGTCCAAAATGCGCGTTTATATTTTTGGCACTCACACCGTTTGTGCCGCGGACGAAACTCGAGGCATTATTCTCGGGCAAAAATCTACTGAAAGATCCAGCGCTCGAACCGCTCTATCGACAGCTCCTTGGCATTGACGGCGACAAGCCGCTGGAGTGCGTTGGCGAAATCAAGGAGAATCGCGAAGCTATGCAGCTAGCGTTCCAGCAATATCCGGAACTTGCGGAGAAATATCAGTTCTACTTGCCAGAAGATTACGACTTCCGCGCGCTCAAGAGCCACGAAATGCCTAGCGAAATATTTCAGGCTTTTCAGACTGCAATGACGCAGTTCGCTCGGACCTAACCTATTCCTCGTCTGGGCCAACCAGCACCGGCTCTACACCATACCGCTCGACAAACTCATCGTAGCCACGCGGCACTGGCTCGGCCGTGGCACACAGTGCATGATAGACAACTGCTTCAGCCCCCTGCTGATATTGTGGCAACACCGGCGAGCGATGCAAGATAGACAATGTGTGGACAGCAATATGAGGATTAACTTCACGCAAAACCTCGGCTTGGGCATATGGCGTTGAACCGGTGCTCGTGACATCTTCAATAAAACATACCGAACCGACAGCGGCCGCCAGTTCCCTATCGGCGCGGCTATTATATTGCATGTCGTGGTGCGACGTTGCGTCGTCAGGACGATGCATGCCAATAACTTGCTTGCCAAGCTGCCTTGCGAGCCAAGCCGTTTCTGGAATGGTGCCGTTTGGAACAGGGGCCAGCACATCGGCCCATGCCACACATGGATGTACCACCAGCCTATCCAGGACTATTTGATAGACGTCTGGAACGCTGCGCAACCTGCTCGCGTCGCCCTTGACTTCGGCAGTCAGGCCCGATGCGAAGCTGAATGGCTCGCCCTGTTTGCCTCTGGTTATCCAAATGCCGCCACGCTGCAAGGCACTCCAAATGATGCCCGACTCGTCTTCTGCGGGCTGGTCGGAGTGCGCAAGGTGCTCGCTCATAACTACTCTTTTTTGCCAGATGCTTCGGCTACGCGCCGAGCCGATCGGATGACGTTATCAAACAGGGCACAAACAGTCAGCGGCCCGACGCCACCTTTAGTGGGTGTAATGGTTAGGTCATCGCGTTCGTAGACTTCAGGCGCAAGGTCGCCAACGGTTTTGCCGTCCTCGCCGGCCACACCGGCATCTACCACTACAGCGCCAGTTTTTATCATGTCGGGCTGCAGAATACCCGGTTTGCCGGTGGCCGTAATGATCACATCTGCTTGTAAGGCTTCGGTTTTCAGATTGGTAGTTTTGCGGTCGGCCACATGCACGTCAATATCAGAGCTTGCAAGCATACGCTCCAGCGGCGCACCCACCAATTTGCCGCGACCAACCAGCAGTACGCGTTTGCCTTTTTGCAGGTCAATGTTGTAGCCGGCCAGCAGCCACAAAATAGCGAGTGGAGTTGCGGGCTCGAAGACTGGATGTTCGCCAAGTCCATCTACGTCCTTGTCTGGTGCGACGAGGTTCACAATTTCCTCGGTTTCTGCCGGACTTTCCAACGGCAGCTGTACGATGACACCATGCACCGTCTCGTCTTTGTTGAGACTTTTAATAAGCGCAGGAGCTTCTGCCTGCGCCACGCGGTGCACGCCCACATCCACCAAAATATCTGCGCCGTACTTTTGTTTCAGCCGCATGTACACATCAATCACCGGATTATCCACCGTTACGACTATCGCCAACTTCGGCTCCACGTGCCACGCCTGGCGCAATGCCCGCACCTCATGCGCCTGCCGCTCTTTTACAAACTCGGCCAGTTCCTTGCCATTTAATACCTTCATTGCCTCCATTGTATCGCATTACGAAACTAATTCATTTTTACAACCACGCACATATGCTATAGTGCAAACCAGTAAAACTTAAGCTAAAACAAAGGTTCACAAGCTATGGCACAAACTTCTTCACTAAGCGTACCGAAAACCTGGCCGGGCGGGTTTGGCGCTTACGAATATTCAAAGCGAGCTGTTCAGCGCAACTTATCGACCCTGCTTACGCTTCTCGCATGCACGATTGTTGTCACTATTTTGGGCGGGATCATGAACGCTTCAATACATGGTTCGGCCAATGCCCTCGTCAACGTCATCACTGATATTATTACTTATATTTTGGCGATTGCTCAGGTAATCACCCTACTGACAAGCGCGCGCGGCAAAGCTATCACGCCGCAAGAAGCCCTTAGTAAAGTTACACTTCCGATGCTCATATGGTTTGCCGTCAGCTCCATATTAACTGCTATCATTGCAGTGGTTTCCCTCCTTTGTTTGATTGTGCCATTTTTCTTTGTGGCGCCACGGCTGTACCTCGCGCAGTATTTCATTATCGATAAAAAAATGGACGCCGTTCAGGCGTTGCAGGCAAGCTGGAAAACCACCGGCGGCAGTGCCGGGAAAGTTTGGGGTATTTGGGGCACGTACCTGGTGATGGCGCTGCCTATTGTTACCATCATCGGCATTCCGTTTTCTATTTACTTCCTATTCATGTACCAAGCGGTATCGGCCGTTCTGTACGTATTCCTAACTAAGCGAGCCTAGGTCTACTTGCAAAAACAGGGGTATTTTGGTAAAATTGTTCCGTTGCATTTGCAATTCCAAAACTGCAATCCAAGGAGCGTTAGCGACTGAATGCAGTTTTGAGAGGAGGAACATAGCCGTAAGCCGAAGCTTTTGACGCGTCAGCGACAAAACGAGGCAGAGGCGTAGGTTCCGACGAGGGCCAGTAGCTCAGCTGGTTAGAGCGGCTGCCTCTTAAGCAGCATGTCGTGGGTTCAAGTCCCACCTGGCCCTCCAAT
>JAICLK010000023.1 GCA_025927415.1 Candidatus Saccharimonadota bacterium
ATCAGTTCGGACGTGGAGAACACCATCGTTCCGCAGATTCTTTCGGAGATCGACGGCGTCGAGGGGCTGGAGAACGTCATCGTCATCGGGGCATCCAACCGCGAAGACATGATCGACCCGGCCATCCTGCGGCCCGGCCGCCTGGACGTGAAGATCAAGATCGAGCGCCCGGACGCGGAAGCGGCCAAGGACATCCTATCCAAGTATGTCCTTCCCAGCCTGCCGCTCAACCCGAATGACGTTAAGGAGCACGGCTCCCCAGAGGAGACCGTCGAGACGATGATACAGCGGGCAGTCGAGCGGATGTACTCAGAGGAAGAGGAGAACCGCTTCCTGGAGGTCACTTACGCCAACGGCGACCACGAGGTTCTGTACTTCAAGGACTTCAACTCCGGCGCCATGCTGGGGAACATCGTCGCCCGTGCCAAGGTGCTGGCCATCAAGCGGTTCCTCGAAACGGGTGTGAAGGGCCTTTGTGTCAACGACTTCGTCGAGGCATGCCTCTACGAATTCCGCGAGAACGAGGACCTGCCCAACACCACCAACCCCGACGACTGGGCACGCATTTCCGGCAAGAAGGGCCAGAAGATCGTCTACATTCGTACCCTGGTGGAAACCAACCACAAGGGAGCAGAGGGACGTTCCATCGGCAGTGTGCCCAACACCGGTCAGTATCTGTAGTTCTCGGCTCTGCCGCTCAAAAGGAATGGAAAGGAGGGAAGGCGACGATTAGACGCTGTCACACGGCAGTACGCTAGTCGGCTCCGGCTCCGGTGTTCAAGTGTTTTGTGCAACCAGCACAATTTCACCCTGAACACCGGAGCCCTTTCAATTTATAACTAATGGTATGATTACTTTATGAACCAAAACAAACCACCGCGTGTATTCGCATTTATCGACAGCCAAAACCTCAACCTCGGCACGCAAAAAGCCGGCTGGAAGATGGACTGGCGCAAATTCCGCCAGTGGCTCGGCGAGAAATATGGCGTCACCAAAGCTTTCATGTTTATCGGCTACGTGCCGGAATTCGAAGACATTTATGAGCAAATGCACGATGCCGGTTATGCCGTGGTGCTCAAACCTACCTTCGACCTTACACGTCCCCAGCAAGAAATGTTGGAAGTAATGGGTGAGACGCACGGCCAGAAGCCAACCGAGCCGGAAGAGAAAAAACCAGTAAAGGGCAACATCGATGCCGAGCTGGTGCTGTGGGCCATGAAAGAAATGAGTAACTACGAAAAGGCGATCATCGTGAGTGGCGACGGTGACTTTTATTCGCTCGTAGAATACCTCGAGGGCAAAGGCCGGCTTTTGCATGTGCTGGCGCCCAGCCAACACTACTCCAGCCTGTACAACCGCTACGAGAAATACATCGTCAACCTCGACCAACACCGCAACGAACTAGCCTACCGCGACTTCAAACATCGTAGTAAAAAAGGCTAGCCTTGGCCGGTATGCCGGCTTTTATGAAATAATAGGGTTATGAGACAGAGCCAGGCTTTGAGTGTGATGCTTTCGGGCGAGTCGGTTTTTCTGACCGGGCCGCCGGGGGCCGGGAAGACGTTTGTGCTGAACGAGTTTGTGCGGCGCGCTGGGAAGCGTGGCAAGCGCGTGGCGGTGACGGCCAGCACGGGCATCGCGGCGACGCACATCGGCGGGGCGACTATTCATTCGTGGAGCGGCTTGGGCATTCGGGATAGTTTGAGTGAGTTTGATAAAACCTGGCTGCGCGAGAATGATCGGCTGCGCAAACGCTACAACTCGACCGATGTTTTAGTCATCGACGAAGTGTCTATGCTACATGGCGCGCGGCTGGACATGGTTAACGAAGCCGCCAAGCTTTTACGCGAAAGCGATGCCCCGTTTGGTGGTTTGCAAGTGATTTTGGTGGGCGATTTGTTCCAGCTACCGCCGGTCAGTCGTGCCAGCGAGCTGGTGGATTTTGTGCATACTTCGGGCACATGGAGTGAACTCCAACCCAAAATTTGCTATCTCAGTGAGCAGCACCGCCAAGCTGGCGACCAACTACTGGATGTACTGGAAGCCATGCGTCGCGGCGAAGTAGAGGAATGGCACACGGCGGCTTTGATGGAACGGCTCGGCAAGAAGCCAGACGAAGCCACGCCGGTGACGCGCCTGTACGCGCACAACATCGATGTCGATAGCATCAACCAGCGACATTTGAGCGCACTGGGCGGTGAGACCAAGACATTTGCCATGGAGACGAAGGGTAGTGCCAGCAAGGTAGAGCAATTGGTCAAAAGTGTGCTCGCGCCCGAAACGTTGGTACTGAAAACCGGTGCGGAGGTGATGTTTGTGGCCAACGATTTTGGAAGTGGTTTTGTGAACGGCAGCCGCGGACAGGTGATTGGGTTTGAAAAAGGCATGCCGCAGGTGCGGCTGGCGAGTGGTCGTATCATCGGTGTGGAGCCACATAGCTGGACGCTCACCGAAGACGGCAAAAAACGCGCCGAGGTGACACAGTTGCCGCTGCGGCTAGCCTGGGCCATCACTATTCACAAAAGCCAGGGCATGAGTTTGGACGCGGCCGAAATTGATCTCGGCAAAAGTTTTACACCGGGAATGGGCTATGTGGCGCTGTCACGCGTGCGTAGCTTGGACGGTGTATATTTGAGCGGCATCAACAACATGGCCATGCAGCTGCATCCGGATATTTTTACATTTGATACCGAACTTCGGGCTGCCTCGCAGACGCTCGCTGAGCAAACGTCGGACGTCGCAGATGAAGCTAGCGAACCCGAGCCCGAAATGCCGCAACCCAACGAAGAACTCCTGCAGAAACTCAAACGCTGGCGTTTGCAGCGCGCGCAGGCTGACAGTGTGCCGGCGTACATTATTGCCCACGACCGCACCCTGGAAGCACTCGCCACAAATCCGCCAACCACATCACAGCAACTCCTTGCCACACCAGGTTTTGGTCCGGCCAAAGTTGAAAAATACGGCGCAGACCTGTTGGCAATCACGGGCGAACATGCCCAAGTTCCAGAAGTGGCGCCCGTCTTCGATGACACGCAGCTACTAGAACTCTTTCGCGCCCAAAAATCGTTGGATGAAGTTTGCGCCACACTGAACTGTGGGGCCACCGAAGTGTGGG
This sequence comes from Candidatus Saccharimonadota bacterium, assembly GCA_025927415.1. Classification (GTDB taxonomy): domain Bacteria; phylum Patescibacteriota; class Saccharimonadia; order Saccharimonadales; family UBA4665; genus JAICLK01. The sequence goes on from JAICLK010000023.1 coordinate 3,116, forward strand.
CTCGCCTTGGCCAAATTTTAGCCAGTCGCTAAAGCGGAACGAGACACCGGTTTTGTCTGCGCGGCTTGGCTGAGTGCGTGGGCCAAATGCACTCGGCCGGCAGCCTGGTGGTGAGCAATTGCTGCGGCAAGGTTTTCGACAGTGGGTAGTGCAGGGAGGAAATGTCTGCGGCCGGCATCGTACAGGAAGAAGTTGTCGTCTTCGTTGTATGTCTCCAAAAAACGTTGCGTAAAGCTGTTGCTGGAGAGTGCATGCACTCGATGTGCCAGCAGCATGAGCATGTCGTACTGACGCCGTACTTTTCGGCTGAGACGCATGGGCCGAGCTAGTTCTAGTGCTCGACAAAAATCATCTGCTATGCGTATGAAGCGGTGGCTGTGTGCGAGAAGTGTGTCCAACGCATTGTCCATGGCCTCAATATTTTGTAGTTGTCCGTCGAAGAGCGTGTCGATAGCAAGTTGCCGTTCGGCAAGAAATTTTTGCACTGCCTGCCAAGTGGCAGTCACCTGGGCATCGAGTTGTTGTTTGGAGATACAGCCGAAATCGTTCCATATCGTTGCTTGTTTGTAGGTCACAATGAGCGCATCGGCTGGCAGCTGGCGCAAAAGGTTTTCCACCGTGTGGTTGTCGAGCTGCGCATTTACGTACACGCTGTAACATTGTACGGGCAAGACCCCCAGCTGGTCGGGTTGTAGAAAATACACGTCTGCCTCTGGATTTTCCAGTGGTGTTTTATCGGTGAAGCGCAAATGCTGCATGTGGGTAATGGTGTGGGTGTACTTCAGAATTTTTTCGGCATCAATGGCTAGACTACGCTGTTGCTGAAGGGTGCGCGCCAACTTGAGCCAGTGTTTGTGCGCCTCCGCCATAAACGCCGCCGGCTGGTGACAAATAACCGTGCCTTTGCCAAGATACTGGCGGGCGTGCAGGTGACGCATAACATCGGTCGCCAAATCTACGCGGTTATGTTCGGACGAGTTTCTTAATTCGAAATAATGGTCGGTCATGCTACGTATGCTCCTTCAGGCAAGCATGATAGCACGCTGTGGTTTTGCAAAAATTGAATCTAAATTAAATTCAGGAGCTTATAGCAAATGATGTTGGCGGTAGCTGAAGTGCTCGGTCTTAGTGAGGATGATATGGTCGCGCAGTGGAATGCCAAGCAACTGGCCGGCCGCGGCAAGTTGTTGGGTGAGGGCAACATCTTTTTGGCTGGGAGTTACCTCGCCGGATGGGTGGTTATGAGCTACAATCACGGCGGCGGCGCGGTCGACGATGGCATCGGCGAAAACTTCGCGGGGATGAGCCAGCACCACATCCAGCGTGCCGATGGTTATGGTGCGTTGGGCGATTAGCCGCTGGCCGCCGTCAAGGCTCAGCACAACTAAATATTCCTGTTGTTTGGTGCGCAGCTCGTCAAGTCGGGCCAGCACGTCTTGTTGTGTGCGCAGCGGTTCGATGTTGCGTACCAAATGGCGCTTGCTCAGCTCAAGCGACGCCAAAATTTTGCCGGCGGTGGCGGTGCTGACGCCTTTTATAGCAGTCAGCGATTCGTAACTCAGCGCAGCTACATCTTTTTGCAACAATTTTTGGATACGCCGGGCGATTGTGCCAACATCGGCCCCGGAAGTGCCGTTACCGATCAGCACCTCCAGAAGCTCAAAGTCGGATAGCGCTGCCGCTCCTTTGGCTTGCATTTTTTCGCGCGGCCGATCGTGCGGCGCGAGCTGGTGGATTTTACGTCTCGCAGGCATTTGGTTGTTAGTGTAGCAGAAACCGTTACAGATGTGCTTCGAATCAGCGCTAGATGCTCGCTAAAAATTCTATAGTAATCACCAAATGTTTCGTGCATACTAGCGGCTATAAGCATAAGCAGGAGATGAGCATGGATATACAAATTAATTACTGGGCGGTGCTGTTGGCAGCGGTGTCTAGTATGGTTGTTGGCTCTGTTTGGTATGCCAAGTCAGTATTCGGCGGCACTTGGATGAAGTTAGCTAAAATGAATGACAAAAAGATGAAAAAAGGCATGGTCTCGAGCATGGTAATGGCATTTGTGCTGTCGCTGCTCATGGCATACGTGCTTGCGCACCTGGCATTCATTGCTAACAGCTTTATGCAAGACTCATTCTTTGCGGATTCAGTGGTAACGGCGTTCTGGGTTTGGCTTGGGGTAGCATTCACGCGTACGGTGACGCACGACGCGTTTGAGCAACGACCCATGAAGCTCACCTTTCTGAATATCACTAACATGCTGGTTACCATGTTGGTGATGGGTGCGGTCATCGGTTGGTTACACCCGTAGTTCGCTCAAATCAGTTAGCCGGCGGCTTCTGTTTGCACGCTCCGGTATACTATACATATGAAAATTACAAAGTTTCCGCAGAGTTGTTTGGTTGTTGAAGTAAATGGGAAGCGGCTTGTAATTGATCCTGGCTCGCTGGTGCAGCCGGGTGGTTTTACGGCCGAAAATTTGCTGCCGGTCGACGGTATCCTCATCACGCACGAGCATGGTGACCACGCCGATCCTGAGCTTTTGCAGGCGCTTTTGGCAAAAGCTCGCGTGCCCGTTATTGCTAACCAGGGCACGAAAAACGTGCTAGGTGATTTGGTAACGCATGTGGTGACAGATGGGGAAGCGTTTGAAGTTGCTGGCATGCAGGTGGTGGCGCGTGAGTTGCCGCACTGTTTGATGCTGGATGGCTCCGCTGGTCCGCAAAACACTGGTTACGTCATCGATGGTGCTTTTTTCCATCCCGGCGATGGCACATCACTGGAAGGCTTACACGTGCCGGCAGCCGCCGTGGCAATCGGCGCCCCGGATGTTAGCCCGAAAGATGTCTTTGATTTTATCAAGCAAATTGGTTGCCAAACCATCATACCGATTCACTACAGTGCCTTTTTGGTTGATCCGCAGCGCTTGGGGCAGATTGGCAAGAACACCATTCCTGGCGTGAAGTGGCTCGTCATCGATGAAGGGCAGACTGCCGAACTCTGAAAATCTGCTAAAATAAGGTGATGGACCCAAAGCTTTTCCCCAAAGATTTTCTGTGGGGTGCTAGCACAGCCAGCCACCAAGTGGAAGGTGGCACCGTAAATCAGTGGAGCGAGTGGGAGTTGGCGCACGCAACTGAACTGGCGCGCACTGCTGCCAAGCGTTTGAGCTGGCTGCCAAACTGGAGGCACGTTCGCACTGCCGCCCAGGAACCCGAAAACTATGTGTCGGGCAAAGCCGTGGATCATTACCATCGGTACGAAGAAGACTTTGATTTGCTCAAAGACCTGCACATGAACAGCTTCCGTTTTAGCATCGAATGGTCACGCATTCAGCCAAAAGAGGGCGCATGGAATGCCGAGGCAATCCGCCATTATCACCGTTACATTCAAGCGCTCAAAAAGCGCCATATCGAGCCAATCCTCACCATCTGGCACTGGACCATGCCAACTTGGTTTGCCGAGAAGGGCGGGTTCGAGAAAACAGCGAACTTGGCCGATTTCGACTGTTTCGTCAAAAAAGTTGCCGAAGAATACGGCGACGACGTGCGTTATGTCATCACGCTCAACGAGCCAAACGTGTACGCCAGCTTTAGCTATCTCACCGGCGAATGGCCGCCGCAAATCAAAAAGCCACTGACATTTTTCCATGTGTATCACAATTTGGCCAAGGCACACCGCCGTGCATATGCAATTCTCAAACAGGCACACCCGCGCTTGCAAATTGGTGTGGCTATGAATATGGCCAACAGCCAGCCGAAAACAACACGCAATCCGTTTAGCGTGCTGTTCGCCTATGGCTCGTCATATTTTTGGAACCGTTGGTTTTTGAACCGCATCCGAAAGCAGCAGGACTTTATCGGTGTTAATTATTATCAGACTAATTACTACCATGGTTTTGCCACCCGTAATCCGACCACTCCCGTCAACGATCTTGGCTGGTATATGGAGCCAGAAGGGATTTTATCGGTGCTCACGCAAATTCAGGCACATTACAAAAAGCCGGTTATCATTACCGAAAATGGCCTGGCCGATAGCAAAGATCGCTACCGCCGCTGGTGGCTCGAGCAAACGCTCATCGCGATCCAAAAAGCTATCACTCAGGGCGTGGATGTGAAGGGTTATTTGCACTGGAGTTTGCTAGACAATTTTGAGTGGTCGTACGGCTGGTGGCCGAAGTTCGGCCTGATTGCCGTCGACCGCGACAACGGCATGAAACGCGAAATGCGTCCCAGCACCAGATGGTTCGGCAGCTTCCTGGGCAAGCTACAAACAATTCAGAAAAGGAGTGAATAGTATGGCGCATTTTCCAAACACCTTTGCCGAAGAACTGATGCCACTGCCCGAAGACTTGGGCGAGGTTGGCAATGCGGCACTTGAGCGCATCCGCGCCGTAAATTTCGATGTAAAAGCTGGGCTAACGATAGATGCGGCCAGCCAAATGGTGGCGTACTCGAAGGATGAGGCAGTTCGTGAATATTGCCCAAACGACGCGCAGAGTCGTTTCTCGTCTTTGGCATCAACCCAAAGTTGGCTAAAAAAACATGGCGGCCGAGGAGTACTGCTGATGACGAAGCAAGTTTCGGCAAGCACAGAACTCGTGGCGGAAGCTGGGTGGGAAGGGCTTACCTCCGACGATCCCGAAGGCGAAGTCACATTTGCTGTGCGCGCCTATGAACTGGCGCGAGGTAAAAGACTAACCGAAGATTTTTCGCGGGTGGTCATTGCCGCATCCGCAGTGCTGTACGGTGTTGACTCAAAAAGGCAGCTTGCCCTCGAAACCTGGCGCAGCAACATTGCCGCCGGAAAAATTTATGGCCGAATTGGTTTTGAAGAAACGCATGATGTACTGGATAAACGTGAGACGCTGAAGCCAACTGCTCAACAGCCGGACGGTGCACACGTCTGGAAAGAAAAAGACGGTAAATTGTATCGCCGTGATGAGCGTGTGCACATGCGCTTTGTTGGAGAATCATGAACAAAAAAGAGTTGGAGATTGTGGTCATCGGCGGTGGCACAGGCAGTTTTACACTGCTGAGTGCGCTGAAGAAATATACCTCAAGCCTGACAGCAATTGTAAACATGGCTGACGATGGCGGTTCCACCGGTGTATTGCGCGACGAACTGGGCGTGCTGCCAGCAGGCGATGTGCGGCAATGTTTGGTGGCGCTCAGCGAATCACCAAAAGTCCGCGACTTATTTAATTACCGTTTTGACGAAGGTTCGCTGCAAGGTCACGCGTTCGGCAACTTATTTTTGGCAGCGCTCGAAAAACTCACTGGCAATTTTGCCGAAGCAGTCGAAACGGCTGCCGAAGTGTTGCGCGTACAGGGAAGGGTAGTGCCGGCAACACTAGACAATGTTCGGCTGCGAATGAGCTGGCCAGATAAAGACGTGGTGCTGTCGGGCGAACGCGTCATCGATGTGGAGCAATTCAAGCACGATCCACGGCAGGCCACACTCAGTCTTGAGCCGCGGGCAAAAGCCAACCCTGCCGCGCTCCAGGCGATTGCCGATGCCGACATCGTGGTTATTGCCCCTGGCGATTTGTATACCTCGCTCGGGCCAATCCTCGTGGCCGATGGTTTTGCCGAAGCGCTCAAAAACACAAAAGCAAACGTTGCCTATGTGTGCAACTTGGTGACTAAACGTGGCCAGACCGACGGCTTCAACGTTGCAGCACACGCTGCAGAAATCGAGCGCTTTGTGGGCGAGCCAATCATTGATGTGTTGGTGTACAACACCGGTGAGCCACAATCTGTGCTGCTCCAAAAATACGCAAACAAAGGTGAATTTTGGGTATCGGCAAAGCCAGATGAATTAAAAAAGCAGCATTATAAAATTGTTGGCGATGATTTTTTGGCACCGATGGCAGCCGTCAAACGCGCAAAGAGTGACCCCTTGGCAGAGCACCGGACTTTCATCCGGCACGATGCTGACAAAGTGGCACGTGCACTGCTGCAGTTTGCAGTGGCGAAATCGCGTAGCCACCAAGAGGTGGAGACGTTGGCGCTGTTCGATCTCGACCGAACACTTTTCGATACGGAAAAGTTTAGGGAAGCCCTTGAAGCCGCGGCAGCACGGCATGGTTTAAAGCTTACAGGCATGGAGGCCGAGCGGGCACGCGTTTGGGCGACGGGCCGGCCATTTTATGATGTTGAATACATAGCCCAGGCATTTGGCCCACAGGCATGGAACGAAGTCCGCCGCGAGCTGCTAGCGGCGCATGGCGACAATGCGTTTTTGTACAGTGATGCGCTGGAGTTCCTAAACCTGTTGGAGGAACTGCATGTGCCGGTGGCAATACTCACGCATGGCACCGACGTTGGCCAGCGTTTGAAGTTGGAACTCTCACCGCGTCTTAGCGGCTATCCTTTTATTGTTACCGACAGCCGACAAAAAGGTGTGCTACTCGGCGAAGTTCGCCAAAACGGCCGTTATTACATAACACCTGACGTTGCTCACCATACCGCGTATGCCGCACGGCGCATTTTGTTTTTCGATGACGTGTTAGAGAACTTTGCCGGCCTCAGCGCGGAAAGTAACATCACGGCGTTTTACCTTGTAGAACGTTCGCGTTCCAAGGGGCGAGCGGCGGAGCTTGCTATAGAGCCAATTCATATTCGTGATTTAAGTGAAGCCCGCAGCTACCTTTCTGATTTATTGAGTACATAACAAGCGTAAGAGCACGTAGCGTTTTCAAACGAAGAGGTAACACCACATATTGTGGATAAGTGGTAAAACTGGGAAAATCTGTGGATAAGTGGTGTCAGAAACACCACTTAATTTGTATAAAACACTTGCTAGTGGGTAATGGTGGGTAGTATAGTGGCGTTAGTGGGTAAATGTGGGTAGCACGGCAAAAGAGCGAGCCACTCACCAAAAAACAAAAAACCACTGTAAATTAATTCAATACCTATGGCCACGGTAGATTACTTCGAACGCAAGCTCGACGACAAACGGCGGTTAACCATACCAGCCGAGATTCGGGACGAGTTCGCAAGCGGGGTAGTTGTAACCCGAGGTTTCAAAAAGTACCTGCATCTGTACTCCAAAACGGTGTGGGACGAGCTGGTCGAGCCAAAACTCAAAGGGGATGTCCTCAGCGAGGAAACGGCAGACCTGAACGTCCAATTCCGCCGCGGCAAGTCGGACAGTGCGATTGACGGCAAGCAAGGCCGCATCGCGCTCGAGCAACATTTGCTCGAATACGCAGGTATCAAGCGAAGCGTCGTGGCAACCCGTGCTGGTGCGTATTGGCGGCTCGAAGCCGGCGAGTAACATTGTCGAAGTAGCAACGAGTAGGCAGTTCTTTAAAAATCCGGTAAAAACCGAATAGAAACTAAAAGCTTTATTTTTTTACACGACCTTTCCGGACGTGCTAAAGGAAAAGAGCAGCCCGAGCGTTTGGCTTTGCCAAACCCCGGCGCGATGAGAAAAACCTAGGTTTTTCTCATACGAGGTCAACTATTCGGCAGTCAGCAGATGGAACGGAAGGCAACCATCTATAAAAAACCTTTGCACCTTAGTTAAACACCTCCCAAAACTCCACCTCACACATAAGTCTCTCAAAACTTAGGTCAACAAGAAGTCAAGAAGTTACAAGGA
>JAICLK010000030.1 GCA_025927415.1 Candidatus Saccharimonadota bacterium
GCGCAAGACGTCAACCGCGCCGACCCCAGCCTCGACCCCGAGCAAGCCGCGCAAATCATCGCCGGCATGATACTCACCAACCAATTGAGTATCACATTCGAGGGCGGCACCTGCCCGCTCGTCCCCGACGGCGACGTCAACGTCATCTAAAATAAACTCCAAAACAGCAGCAGCAACCTAGGGCGGCCAACGCCAGCCGCCCTAGAAAATTTGTGATTGTTTGCTATGGTGGACGTATGCAGATGTACGACTCCAAGTTAATCGTGCTGCGCGGTAACTCCGGCAGCGGCAAAAGCACCGTGGCCAAAAAAGTGCGCGAGGCAAGCGGCAAACCCAACATCGCTCTTGTGGAACAAGACTACCTGCGCCGTTTCATCCTCAAAGAAAAAGAGACTGAGGGCACGCACAATATCGACCTTATCGAGCAAACGGTGGAGTTCGCCCTGGCCCGCGGCTACGATGTTATTTTAGAAGGCGGTCTGTATTTTCCGCGCTACGGTGCCATGCTGCGACGGCTGGCCGAAAAGTGCCCCGCCAATTATTTTTTCTATTTTGATGTAAGTCTCGAAGAAACGTTGCGCCGAGACGCCACCCGACCAAACACCCACGACGAGCAACAGCTGCGCGAGTGGTACAAGCCGAACCAGCTCACCCACTTTGCCAGCGAGCGAGTCATTCCCGAGGGCTACTCAGCCGAAGCTGCGGTACAGACAATTCTCGCACACGCCAGCCTTATGGGCTGACCGGGTGATCGCCTTGCAAGCTCAGGCATTTTTGCTGGCTGTCGGCACTTTCGGCTAGCGCATACAATATTGCCACCGCGTCATGGCCGCTCGCGGCCTGGGCGCCGAGGGCGCTATCGTCTTTGTTGCAATCTGCTCCGTTGACAATGTATACCGTTTCGGTGTCTGGCACCTTGAGGCCACTATTGTAAGCCCGGTAAGAGACGGCCTCTGGGTTGTAGTGGTAAAGCTGCGTGGTTGTTTCCATGGAGTCGCACGCCTTACCGCAAATATCGAGGGTTTTGTTGGTGGTGTCTGCTGCGGCCAGCTGCGGCAAGGTGCCGTTATTGCCAATGTAAGTGGTGATGGCTTCGGCGATAAGACTGGCATCATCCTGCCGAAGACTGTTGGGCGAACTGCCACCGGTCGAGTACGCCACTTTCGGTGTGTGCGTGCGGTGCCACAGCCAAAACCCGCCAGCTGCCAATATGGCCAAAATTATCACAACTTTGGCGATATTGAACCAGATTTTTCGATGCCGCGTCTTGCGATCGGATTTGGCGATGGCTTCCGGTGGCTGGTCGCCCGGCAGCGGGTCATGGACCGAAATCACCGGACCGGTGGTGGCATCTTCCCACGCCAGCTCAATCTCCACGGGCGACCAGCCCGCTTTTTCCAGTTCACGCCGAATATCCAGCTCGGCATCACCACGCTTTACGCGCTGGCGTATGTAATCAACAACCTGCTGATCTTGCATATGCTTATTGTACCATCCATAACCTTGCATCCTGCTTATGGCCAGCCTATGCTATGAATAAGATAAGGTAGCATCTTTATCATGGACATAGAGCAAATTCGCCAGGAAATTGTGGGCATCGACCGGCAAGTACCGATCCTCGACGGATCGCTGGTGCCGTACGTCAACTTCGACAATGCCGCTACTACGCCTGCGCTGCGACCAGTGTATGACGCGGCAAACGAGTTTTTGCTCGACTACTCTTCCGTGCACCGCGGCACCGGCTACAAAAGCCGCCACTCCAGTGAACTGTACGAAAATGCACGCCAGACGGCGCTCGATTTTTTTGGCGCGAACGCCGGCGAACATGTGGCACTGTTTGGCAAAAACACCACCGAAGCAATCAACGTGCTGGCCAATCGGGTTGAGCTTGAAAAAGACGACGTGATCATCATTTCGTTGGCCGAACATCACAGCAATGATCTACCTTGGCGCGCAAAGGTTACGGCGACAGGCGCGAAGCTAGAGCGCATTGGCATCACGCCGGTCGGTCACCTGGACCAAGAAAATTATCTGGAACTCCTCAAACAACATGCTGGCCACGTAAAACTGGTAGCAATAACCGGCGCGTCCAACGTAACCGGCCACTTGCCAGACATTCACTGGTTTGCCGAGCAGGCGCACGAAGCCGGCGCGCAAATTTTGGTAGATGCTGCCCAGCTAGCAGCGCACCGGCAAATCCGTATGGGCCGGCTGGATGAGGCAGACCATCTGGACTACGTGGCTTTTTCTGGCCACAAAATGTATGCGCCTTATGGCACGGGCGGGCTGATTGCTCGTCGCGATACGTTCGAACGTGGCGAGCCACTGCTGCGCGGTGGTGGCACCATCGACATAGTAACGACCGAGGATATCGACTGGGCAATGCCGCCCGAGCGCCACGAAGCCGGCTCGCCAAACGTTCTGGGTGCCGTAGCCGTAGCCAAAGCCATGCAAGAATTGCAACGCATTGGTTTCGACAACATTGCGGCACACGAAGCCCAGCTCACCGCGCACGCCATCAATCAACTCAACGGCGTACACCGCATGCAAATTTACGGCGATACCAACTTTGCCACGGTCGGCGAACGCTCCGGCGTTATCCCCTTCACCATGCGCAAAACCTCGCACTATTTGGTAGCTGCCGCGTTGGGATACGAACACAGCGTGGGCGTCCGTAACGGCTGCTTTTGTGCGCACCCATACGTGACGCGCCTGCTCGGCATCGACCAGCCAACCATGCAACAAACCCGCGCCGAAATGCTCGCCGGCAATCGTACCAACATGCCCGGCTTCACACGCATCAGCTTCGGCATCTACAATACCATTCGAGAGATCGACTACGCCGTGGAAGGCCTGCGCGCCATCGCCGCCCGCGACCACGCGCATTACCGCCAAGACCCCACAACCGGCGAGTTCACGCCAACCAAACGTAAACGTAAAAAACCTGCATCCTCCCCTTAGCGAGCGCTTGCAATTTTTGGCTTTTGGTGGTAAAATCGGTTTGACTTCGTTGAGGTGAATTTGCACTTCCGAAGCGCCCCATTAACAAGCAGATTTGAAACGCTTACAGAAGTTGAGCAGCGAACGCACGAACGCTCGCGCTCTCACTGTTCAACTTCTGTTACATTTGAGAAGAGAATCCCTCGGCAAGGCGCAATACTCGAAATCGTCGCTACGACCCCAGAAAGCAAGGAACCCTCATGGCCAACCCACGCGTATGGTTCAACCGGATCTTCCCGCCGTACCACGTGACCATCACGGCTCGGTACCTGCCGGCAACAGACGACTACGCCATTACCGCAGCCTACCAGCAGCGGTTCCGCGCTGTGGCGACATCGCGCGAGATCAACGGAGATAGCGATGAGCACAAGAACCTTGTCGACATCATGAGTTGGCGCTGGTTCGAACAGCTCAAGACCAAGGCTTTCCGGCATTACCTGGTCAGCACGTCCCCAATCGAAGCGCTGCGCGCGGCAAGAACCTTCCCGCTCACCGAGCAGCAATTCCTGCAGTTCACCAACCGTTAGGAGTTTTTCGTGCCACTGCACTTCAGCCCCGACGACATCCGCACCTACGGCCAGGCCGCGATGGCGCTCAGCCTCGCGAACTACCCAGAGGTCTACACCCGCAACGACGCCATGATGGCGGCCCAGGACGAGAAGTTCAAGGGCATACTGGAGCTCATCAAGGACCTGCTCAAGAAGGTCGACCCCGAGCTCCATCCGAAGCTCATCGCCTACGCGCTGGAGCTCAACAACGACACCCCGCTGCACAACGCAGTGCGTGACGATGACCGCGCCATGACCGCACAGCTGCTCGCCGCCAAGTTCAGCGCGACGCCGCTCGCCAAGTACATCCCCGGCCAGAAGGTCGCGGAGGTCGACGGCCCCGAGTCCGAGCAAACGTACTGGTCATCCAGCCCGGATGACTGGGATCCTCAGTCGCGCGCCAGCTTCGCGGACTCCCGCTACGGTCGCAGTACGTCGGTTCGGGGGTCCCACTCCTAACTACAACCGAACATCCTTGCGCCGCACGGAAGTGTCAGCCTGGCGTTTATTGCCAGCATCTTCCGTGCCCGCTTGGGCCTCTTCTCCCCACGTTTCATTTCTGCTGTTTGCTCCATAGATTTTGCAGCTATGCTGACGAGTCGTAAACGACGAAAGCAAACAACCCCACCCCTTATGTTTATCTTGACAAAAGGTGCAATTTTTGCTATTATAAGCACTAGACTTTTTGTGGAGTTTTACACATGGGTCGACCGCTTAACATCGACAAACAGAATATGGTTTAAGAACCAAGTCACCCGTTTGCCCAAAGGAGGCACGCTCATGGCTACTGAAACTACCGTCGTCACCGCGCAGGTCGAGATACCCGAGAACCTCGGCATCAAGCTCCTGCCCGTGGCAACGGACCTGACCTGCGACCGCTGCGGCCCCGCCGCTACCGCGATCTACGAAGTGCCCATCATCTACTACAGCAGGCCCGCCGGCAAACTGATCAACGGCGAGCTTCTGTTCTGCGCCAATCACACGCGAAGGCACCTGCCCGCGCTCATCAAGCGCACGCTCGTCAACGCCTGATTGCACGCAGAAGGAGGCACATGAAGTTCATTCGCTAGCCGTTCCGCCCGGACAAGCCACCGCAGGAACTGCTTCACTCCGAGAAGCGACTCGAGAAGCTCCTCAAGCGCACGGGCCCCCTGGTCCTTGTACTTGGCGCACTCGTGGTCGTCCTCGGCCATAACCACCACACACCAACCATCGTGTTTGGCATTTCCGTGATCTTCTACGCCTTCATGGTGTGGATATTCGGAAGGCTGGCGGTAGTCAAACTGATGCTCCGCAAGAAGGACTTGGGATGGACTGCCGCCGCAGTGGCTTTCGTAGCTTTCGGCGTCACCGTCTTCGACCTAGTGGAGTTCATCCTCCGCTTCGTATAAGCCGAGCCGATCACATCGCCGAACACGACATTCATTGAGGCAGAAGCTTCTGAAAGTCGTGGCGGTTGCTACGGTTTTCTTTGGTTTTTGCCTTTCTGTTTGTCGTGTTCACTTCCACGAATTATAAAGTCGTGCTGATGAGCCGTAGACGGCGAAAAGTGAACGATTCCTCCAGGTTTTAATGGTAAGCTGGAAATATGCTACTGAGCCGGCGCCTCAAAGTTTTGCTGTTTGCCGTTGTTTTGGGTTTGCTGTATAACGATTGGCTGCTGGGGCCGTTTGTGAATGCGCGCATGTCGGTGCGGTATTCGGTAATTAGCGAACTGAGCGCGCACTTGCAGCCGTACGCCTGGCTGTTCCGCACTGTTGATATTTCTACCGGCATCGTTACCTTGCTTGTTTTACCCGGGCTGTGGCGATTTTTGCAGAAAGTGCACTCGCCCTGGCGGCAGGTTTTGTTTGCGACCATTGCTTGCATTGGCGCGGATTCTATCATCGATGCCATGCTGCCGATTTCGTGCGCACCGTCTATGGACAGCGCCTGTAATTTGGCGCAGACGCACTCATTTCTGACCAATGCACACATGGTGGAGAGCACGATTATCGGCATCATCACCTTCGTGGCACCACTGCTTTGGGCACGAGTATACAAAACGAGGCATGCCGCGCTCGCGACGACCAGCTGGTGGTGCGCCATGTTGCAGTTCGCGATGGGTTTGGGCATTGTGCTCACCCGCGTGGTGCACCACGACGAAGTTGTTGGCACGTTTCAACGGTTTTACCAGCTGGGCATTGGTGCCTGGGTGGCCTATGTTTTATACACAGCAATTATCTCGCGGTACGCTGGCAAGGCGAAGCCTGCGCCAAGTCCCGCACTCGCATTTGCAGAAGACTAGTTCTTCGGTTTTTTGTGGTTTTGGTTAGGTGCCGGCAACTGTTTGGCGCCATTGCCATATTTGAAACGGAGGAGTGCTTGCTGTAATGTTTCGAGCACTTTTTCGGCTTGAGCGTGGCTCATGCCCACGCGTGAGATGGTGATAGGCGCCTGGGTTGGCTCGGCATATTGGTTGAAGTTGAGCACGACGCCAGACGGATCTACCGACACGTGCACGCCGTTACTGTAAACCACCCGCTGGTCCATGCCCATAACCATAACGACCGGCTGCTTGCTGAGTTGCAGACCATCGTCGTGGCCACGCTCGCCCTCGAAGTACATGTCGCGGCGGTCGTAACCGGCCAAATCCCACAGCTGCAACGCTTCGTCGTCACGAATACCGAAGTGGTTGATCAGCAACAGCAGGATCTCTTCGCCTGGCAACGCAGCACCTTGCTCAATCCGTTCCAGCTGGTCCATATCGATTTCCACTGCACCCGAAACTTCCGCCATGCTTTCACGCTGGCGCTCGCGCATGGTTTTCAGCCTTGCGCCTAAGATTGCAAATGGCTGTCTAGTTGGATGCTCACTACTCATTATCTCTATTATTTTACTTCCGAGCCCATGCAAAATGCAAGGATAAGTGCTTGCTCGATGTACGGCGAATTACAAGCAGCGTTTTAGCAAATATGGCGCGAGGCTATATAATAAGCACTCATGGACATAAAACAGCATGTTTCGCTTGCAAATTTTTCTACCATGCGGCTGGGTGGTACGGCCGCATACATGGCCGAGGTGCGCGACCGCGGTGAGTTAGTAAAGGCACTCACTTGGGCAGAGCGGCAAGATTTGCCGGTGATTATGATTGGCGATGGCAGCAACATTTACTGGCGCGACGAGGGCTTTCCGGGCTTGGTGCTCGTGAACAACGTGCTGCGGTTTGATGATGCGGCGCAAAGTGATGGCAGCCATCTTGTTACCATCGGTGCGGGTGAAAACTGGGACAGTGCTGTGGCGCGCATCGTGCAGGCAAATCTGACCGGCATCGAGGCACTGAGTCTTATTCCAGGCACAGCCGGCGCAACGCCGGTGCAAAACGTCGGCGCGTACGGCCAGGAAATTGCGCAAACGCTGGTGAGCGTCGAAGCATACGACCGCCAGGAAAAACGGTTTGTCGACATTCCGGCCAGCGATTGTGGCTTTGGCTACCGCACGAGCCGCTTCAAAACCACCGAAAAGGGTCGCTTTTTCATCATGTCCCTCACGCTTCGACTGCACGCCGGCAATCCGCAGCCACCGTTTTACGCGGCACTACAAACCTATCTTACCGAAAAAAATATCCAAGTATTTACACCGCAAGTCGTGCGCGACGCCGTCATTGTCATTCGTTCCAGCAAATTGCCCGACCCGGAACTTGTTGCCAACAACGGCTCATTTTTCGCCAATCCGATTATAAGCGACGAGCACTTCCGCCAAATTCTGGCGGCACACGCAGACGCACCACACTGGCCAGCTGGCGAGGGTCGCGTGAAGGTTCCGGCCGCGTGGCTGCTCGAACAAGCTGGCTTCAAAAACTACCACGACCCCGAAACCGGCATGGCAACCTGGCCAACTCAACCCCTCGTACTCGTAAACGAGCATGCCGGCACCACCGCCAACCTTCTGAAATTCAAACAAAAAATCGTCGACGCTGTACAGCAAAAATTCGGCATCACACTCCAGCAAGAACCAGAGTTACTCCCCTAGCGTTTACTGCTGGCTGCCGCCGAAAAAGTGCGTGTGGGGGATTTTTTGTACGAGGAGGATTGAGCCGCTGTCCAGCATGAGATCGATAAGTATCAACGCCAACAATGCAACCAAAAAAGCAAGCAATGCGCTGATTTTGTCCGATTTTTTGCGCGCTACCGTGCCAGTGGGTACGAAGAATTGGCGGCTGTCTATGGCCTTTTCTATTTCCTGCTGGCGCGCGGTTTCCTTTGCGGCCTCTTCTATTGCTTTTTTGGTGTCGGCACTTGGTTCGCCTTCGGCTGGTGGCGACGCGACGTCTTCAGTTGGAGTTGGCTGATCTGTTGGAGTTTCCGGCGCTTCCTGTTCTTCCTGCTCGGCCGGTTGCGGCGCAGCTTCTTCCTGCTTCTCTTGTTTCATGTCTGCACTCACGGGCTCAACGACTTTGCGATTTTCTGTCGCCAGTGGTTGCGCTTCTTCTGCCTTCGGCTCGCCGGAAGGTGTGTCTTCGTCGTGTGAAGCGTGCTCAACCATAATCTGCCGGCTGGGCACGACCCGCTCTGCCGCTTGCTTTTTTGACCGACTCACATCCATAACTTTAGGCTTGTCCGTTTCTCGTTGCATGACTTTGCTTTTTATAGTACGGCAAATGCATAGGTTTGAAAAGCTTATGGTTTGTTATAATAAAATGAAATGCGCGTATCAGATGCCCTGGTTGAGAAGCTGCTGAAATCGACCGGTAAATTTACGGCTGAGCAGCTAAAAGATTTGCACACGCAGGGCGAGAACGAAAAGGAGCCCCTGCAAGATATTGTGGTGCGCTCGAATATGCTGAGCGACGCCGATCTCACCAAGCTGTACGCGGCCGAAATTGACGTGCCGTTTGCGGACTTCAAGCCAGAAGTCATCGACAAAAAAGTCCTGGCGCTCATTCCGGAACGCGTGGCGCGCCAGTACCGCGCCGTGGCATTCGACACCGACAACGACGGTGTGGTGTATGTCGCCATGGAAGACCCGGACGACATTCAGGCCATCAATTATTTGCAGAAGCAACTGGGCAAGCCGATCCGTGTGCACATCGCGCCAGAAGGCGCCATTCAAGCGGTGATCGACCTATACGGCGGCGGCAACGTTGGCACTGAGCTGGCCAAAGTCATCGCCGTCGAAAACAAAGAAGAGACCGAAGAAGAGGTTGCCGAAGCCGACCTGGCCGAAGATTCGCCCATCGCCCAGACCGTTAATCTTATCATCGACTACGGCATCAAGTCGCGCGCCAGCGACGTGCACATCGAGCCGCGCGAAGACCAAGTGATCGTGCGCTACCGTGTCGACGGCGTGCTGCACGAGGCCAACAAATTGCC
>JAICLK010000016.1 GCA_025927415.1 Candidatus Saccharimonadota bacterium
AAACCTTACCATTGTTGCCCAAGATCAAGCCGAGGTAGCCCGTGTGGCCAACATTCCGGTGCAGGGACAGCAACAAGCCGTCCAGCAAGAGTCGACACTGGATTTCGCCGTCACCTGCGCTATGAGCACTGCTTCCGACCAGACCCAGCTCGTGAACTTTTTGGCCCAACATGGCACCAAGCTCAGTGACAAGGCGTTGGCCCTTCGACAAAATTCAAATGTCGACGCCCAGCTCACCACAGCTGGCAGCTCTAACACCTTTGACCAAACATTCCTGCCCATCATGAAGCAAGAACTAGAAGGCTACGAAAATGACCTCCAAACAGCGTACACCCACAGCAGCAACACCACCGAAAAGCAGCTACTCTCTAACGATTTCCAAAACGCACAAACCCTGCTGGATCAGCTAAAAAACGCGCAAACCGCACTGAATAAAGTTAACCGTTAGCCGGCTTTGACCAGCTCGTACGAGTGGCGAATGAGGTCTTGCACCTCTGGCCATTCCATCTGGCCAGAAAGCAACATGGTGTTCCAGTGCTTTTTGTTAAGGTGATAGCCGGGCATTACCGTTTCGTATTTTTCGCGCAGCAACAGCGCCAGTTTTGGATCGCATTTTAGGCTCAACCGCACTGGATCGCTCTTTTCCTGGATGAGTGCAAACATTTTGTCGCCTGTTTTGTACACGGCAACCTCGTCGCCAAACGGATATTCTAGCCGGGCGTTCGGCATGCTCAGAATGTATTCTTCAACTGTTTTATGGTCCATAATTGTAATAATAGCAAATTCCAGAAAACATTGTGTAATCTTGGCTTTAAGTATATAATAAAAGCTGACTGGGAATTAATTGGAGAGGTTTTATTATGCGGCGAGTGCGTAGCGTGTCTACATTTCTGCAAAAACTGCTGGCGAAGAGTGCAAATGTCAGCGTTTCTTTGGTTTTGGTAGCGACAACTGCTGGGGTCGCACCGCTGTTGTCAACTCAAAAGGTCTTTGCCGCTTCCTGCACCGCAGCCAGCTCTTCGATCAAAATTAATGAGATCTACAGCAATCCATCTGCCGGCAATTCGGAATGGGTTGAACTTTATAACAGCGATGGCAGCGACTGCGCCGACATTAGTGGTTGGAAAATTAAAAGTGGCACTTCCACGTTTGCGACTATCAGCAACAACGTAACGATTGCAGCGCATGGATATTTTGTTACTGCAGCTACCACTGGAACAAACCTGAGTGACAGTGGTACTACCCTTCACTTATTGCCGAAGGTTGGCTCGACGGATGTGGATACGGTTGTTTTCCCGGCACTCACAAGTGGCGAATCGTATGGTCGCAGTCCGGATGGCAGCAGCAACCTGGTTACTTTCCCGCCAGCCGAAGTTACAAAAGACACACAGAATTACTTCGCAACACCTGGGGTGCCAACACCGACTGCGCCCGCAAATAATGCTTTGCTCAGCACCAACCTCGTGACACTTACCTGGACTGCCAGCACCGCTGGCGCAAACCCCGTGGCAAACTACACCGTTCAGCTATCGCAAGATGCAACATTTACGAGTAACGTCGGCGGCACCACAACCACTGGACTTAGCTATGCTCCATCAGGTGCTTTGTCTGATGGCAGCTGGTACTGGCGCGTCAAAGCCACGGACAGTGCGGCCAACGATAGCAGCTGGAGCAGCACCCAAACCTTTACCATCGACACCACCGCGCCAGACACCCCGACCCTTACCGGGCCGACCAATGGTGGCTACTACAACATCAACACGAATGACTTTACCTTTAGTTGGGACAGCGTAAGCGACCCCAGCACGCCGGTCACGTACAACTGGGAAAGTTCGGCCACGAACGCCACGAATCCTGATGGCAGTTTCGTAAGCCAGCTTGCGCACCACGAAGATTTAACCGACACGAGCCTGCCCGAAGGCAACTTGCCCGACGGCACCTACTACTGGCACGTCCGCGCTTGCGACGCTGCTGGCAACTGTGGCGCCTGGGCTGCGCCGTGGTCTGTGACAGTTGATACGACAAACCCGGTTGTAAACATCACTTCGCCGGCCGATAACTCCTCTGTGAGCGGTTTGGTTACGCTTGACGGAACAGCCACAGACAGCAATCCTAACTATTACTACTGGACGGCTACCTATTCAGATGGCACCAGCAGTAGCACCGACAATATCTTCCAGACAACCGTCAGCCCGTTACCCGTTGACACTATGCCAGCCGATGACGGCGCGTACACCCTAACCCTCACCGCCGTCGACCAAGCTGGAAACACCGCTTCCGATGCCATCTTGGTTACGGTCGACAACACACCACCAACAGTATTATTTGTTACTCCTTCAACCAGTGGCGAGTGGAGCCGTGGCAAACTAGACGTCAAAATCTCTGGGATGGACTTCAATGCTTTGAGCACTTTATCGGTTAATCTGTACCAAAACAACACCTTACTGAGCTCTGGCTGTGGCTCAGCCAACGTCAGTGGCACCAGTGCCACCTACAGCTGCACCATTAACACCAAGGACTACGGTGCTGGAGCGTACGAGCTAGTTGCTACCGCAAAAGACATTACCGGAAACGTGTCCACCACGACCACGGACGTCCAGTTCGACAACATCAAGCCTAGCGTCAGCATTGACAGTCCGGCAAACCACAGCAGTGTCAGTAACCTCAGCGACTTTTCCGTCACCGGCACAGCGAGTGACCACGACTCCGGCCTGAAGCACCATAAGGTTAGGGTCAAGTTCATCAATACAACAACTGGAACCGTTGTCTACAAACAAAAAGTTGACGTTGATGCTGCCAACGACTGGGTTCTCAACGTGCCAGCCAGCACGTTGCCAGACGGCAGTTACAAAGTCGTAGCTACCGCTCACGACTGGGCCGGCAACAAGAGTCACGCGACTATCGACATTACCGTTGATAGCACCGCACCGCAACTTGCCATAGTCAACAAAACGCAGAACAGTAATGGTACATATATTATTCAAGGTACTACCGACGATCCGGATAGCCCTGTATTGGTAGGCCTGGACGGAACAATTCTGCTTGTCGTCGTGCAAGATGCGCATGGCAATTGGACCGCCAAAACAGGCGTATTAACCGCTGGCAGTAGCCACATCGTTACAGCCACCAGTACTGATGACGCCGGCAACACCGGTACGCAAACAGCCAGCTTCACCGTGCCAACTCCTACGCCGCAAAACAACGGCGGCGGCAACACGGGTTCGCAGGGCGGCATACAAACTACCGTAATCACTGCGGCCACCAACCCGCAAAGTGGTGGCACCAACAATAGTAGCACTAACTCTAGCACAGGCAGCGACAGCAAAGTTCTGAGCGACAGCAGCTCAAGTAACACGCATCATGCCACAGGAAACACTGGTCACGTAAAAGGCGATCAGACCAACACGGACAAGCACACAGCGAAGTTCCTTGGCCTTGCCTGGAACTGGTGGCTTCCCATTGCCCTGATTGCCATCTTCCTACTCTTTGCCCTGTACCGCCGTATCCACGAGGACGACGAAGCGGCTTAGAACAAACGCCTCAAACTAAAAGAGCGGCTCAACTCTTGGCCGCTCTTTTTATATCTAGGAGCATTATGCCTGGTGCTGCTTCAACCAATCCAGGTAATATTGCCACTCGGCAATGCTAGCCTGAATGTCGTCAAACGCCCGGTGGATTTCCTGCTTTTCGAACTCCACACCATATTTGCCCATCATGTACAATTTAAATGCGGTGACATCCAGCATGCGATAGTGCAACTTCAGGTCCAGTGCCGGCCACCATTGCTTGATGAAATTCCGGTCGTTATGAATGCTGTTACCAGCGAGGATTGCCGGGTTGCGACCGAACTGCTCGTCAACAAGCGCAATCAATTCTTGTTCAACTTGTTTGGTTGGTTTGCCCTGCCCGAGCTTGCGAACAAATTCATCGCGGTTTTCGGGATAGTCTTTCCACCAGATATTCTTTTGCATACGTTCCACTACCAGCTCTGGCTTGTGGCTCACACGCGCTTCGTAGCTGGCAAGTGTTTTAAAGTTGAAGTCGGTCACCTCAGCCGCCACTTCCAAAATTACATCTTTCACCGGGTCGAGGCCGGTCATTTCTAAATCTACCCACAAAAGCTTGGTTGGAATTTTATGCTTGTCAATCATTACGGTCATTATACTCTATAGCCCGCTATTGGTCTCGCACCCATATGGCGCTTTGAGCTGGCTGCACGTTTCGGACCAATTCATGCGCTGCTCAACCGCCTGCTGCGTGGCAGCGTCGGCCCGGTGTGTTAGCTCCTTATAACCACCTTGGCTGGCTACCACACTATAATCCAGGTTGAGCTGCACTTTTTTGAGTCCTTCGGCTTGGGCTTTTGCCAGGCAATCGTCTTGGTAGGTGAAGCAGCTTGGGCCGAGTGCCAGCCACTTGCGTACATTGTCGCCTTCTTTGACAGAGAGTTTCACGGAAATGTTGTCACCGCGGTTGGTTTCTTGATCCAGCTGATCGAAGATAAAGTTGCCTGTCGAATAGACGATGAGCTTATTTTTGTATACTTCAGTGTTTTGCACCCAATGCGACTGGTTGGCGATGACAAATTCCGGGCCGTCGTCTGCGACCTGGTGCGCAATTTGCTCTTGCACCGGATCAGCTTTGGGAATGTACTCGCGACCCATGTGCACGAAGGCGAACACTGGCATGGTGCCTGCAAACCGTTTCATTACATCAATCTCGCCCGGGCGCGGCAGACGGTAGACGTAATGCCAGGCACAAATTGCCACCGGCAGCGATGCTTTAGTTTCCGGCTTGCCAGTTTGCTGCAACCGAACTGGCAGTGCCACCACTTCGCACACGTCGTTCGATACAGACGGGTCAAAGTTACCAAAGTACTGCACGCCGGCCGCTTTCAAACGCGTCCGCGTCTCGCTCAAACCAGTCATGCCACCTTGGTTGTCGGTGTGATTATTCGCCAGGTTTATGAGGTTGAAATACTTGGTAAAGTACGGCAAGAACTCCGGTCGGCAGTTGAAAATGAGCAGCTTCACTTGGTCGGCGTAGGGCTCGACGTGGTTGGTTACGGGACACTCCATGTCGGTTTGCCAGGCATCGTATTTATCGCGGTGAAAGGTGTTGAGCTGGCTGAACGGTTGCGCGTAGTCGCCGTGTGCTTCCGTTTCGATAGCCCGAGCCCAATACGTTGTGCCTGTAAACAGATACCGGCCGGCGACCATGGTTGGCGGTTGCTTTGTTTCTATCGATTTTACAGTAGAGGTCGGTGCAAGCTTGGCAACTGGCCGGCTTCGCTGCCAGACCAGTCCACCTATTGCCGTAAGTAATACGACAACTATTAGCAAAAGCCACTGTCTGCGTTTTCGTCGGCCATCATATCCCCACTGCATGATGCAATTGTAATACAAAACTCCAGCAAAGCTGGAGTTTTGTGAGTACCAGCCCGCCGAAAGCTAGCCGCGGGCGGCCTTGAGTGCATCAGCGTACTTTGCGATAGCCTGTGACAAACCACCCAGCTGCCCTTGCGGGCCATCTTGGAACTCTTCTTTGAGAATTCCCGCTTCGTCTATAGCGTCACCCACGCCATCAGTAAAGAACAGCGCATTTGGCAACACGACGAGGCCATTACCCGGCAAAGTAACCCGCAAACTTGCTACGGCCTGTGCGCCACCGGTAACACCATGTGCCACAATTGCGGCTGGCTTGTCGGCCACGCGGCTGTCGAGATAATCAAATGCATTTTTCAAAACGCCAGGCATAGCACGGTTGTACTCCGGCGTGACAATCACGTATCCGTCAAACTGGGCCATCTTGTCGATCCACTTTTTGCCCTCTGGCACTGGACTGTAATCAGGGCTGTAACGCGGACTTTTGCCTTCCGCAAACAACGGCAATGGATAGTCTTTGAGATCGAGCGTTTCTACATCGGCTACCTTGGCAACTTCTGCGGCAACCCATTTTGCAAGCTTGCCAGTTACACGACCCTCGCGAACACTACCCACAATAACAGCGATTTTCGCCATATCTTCTCCTTATTGTGTTATACTTTTGGTATAAAATAAAGTGTAAAGTAAGTTACTATACTTTGTAAAGTATGAAAAAATTATCTCGTTCTAAGAAGCGTTTGGAGAAAAAAGATGGCTGCATCGCCACCGCCATGGAAATTATTGGCAGCAAGTGGACGGCCCTGATTTTGCGTGATCTGCACGAAGGGCCGAAACGCTTTGGGGAACTAGAACGCTCACTCGAAGGCATCAGCCCACGCACGCTCAGCCAGCGCCTGGACGATCTCGAACAGTGCCATATTCTTACTAAAGAGGTGTTTAACGAGGTTCCACCTCGCACTGAATATACACTCACCCAAAAGGGTCGAGACCTCGTGCCCGTCCTGCAGCAAATGGCGTCCTGGGGCGACAAATACTACGAAGCTGCCTAAGTCTGCTTGAACGCCAGGGCAGCAGAGTTGATGCAGTAGTGCTTGCCATTGGGTGAGCTTGGGTCGTCGAATAAATGGCCGAGGTGGCTACCGCACGTAGCGCACAGTACTTCGGTGCGGTGCATGCCTCGGCTATTGTCCGGCACTAGTTTGAGCGCATCATTGCTGGCTGCTTCTGAAAAACTTGGCCAGCCAATCAGGCCCGGCATGGTCGACTCGTACTTTGCGTTGCTCATGAACAGCAGTGACTGACATACCGGGCAGCGATATTCGCCTTTCGCTTCGTTGTACAACAAGTCGCCGGTTCCAGGTGCTTCAGTGCCGTGCTCACGCAATACATGATACTGCCCTGGCGTCAGCCGCTTCTTCAGTTCTTCGTCAGAAAATTCTTGAGCCATTGACCTTAACTCTGCTTATCGAGCTTATCCAACTGGAAAATTTTTATAATTACATACACGGTAACTGCCACGAATAGAAAGTCGAGGAATGCATATGCAATGGCGCCCCATCCGAAGTTGGCAGAGCGATGATGAAAGTCCAGGGTAAAGGTACGTGAGTTCAGGGCTTTGTTGCCAGGAAACAGGAGCTGAAACAGCGGGTTTACAAAACTGTCGATGACCTGCTTGACCACTGTTTGTACCTGGGTACCAAGTACAAAACCAATGGCCAGCGCAACGACCGCGCGTTCACGCAAAAAATCTACAAAGCCGCCAACCGGTTTACGCGCAGCATGCCGCGCCACCTTTGCAGCGTGTGCCCGTTTGTCTGCACGAACGTGACTGGCCGAGCGATACGAATAGGTCGCCAACTCCTGCTGCTTCGTAACATGTTTAAGCCCTTTTATTTTTGCTGTCATAATTACATTGTAGCAGGTGCCGCAATACTTGACGCCGATCTCTGTTTTTATTCTTTCGAGGCATACGGCACCTAACCCATCGAGCAACAAATGTAGCGTGGCACGCAACGCCTACCAAGCTTCTACAGTCGGTAGGGCTACATCTGTTCCGGTGCTGTAATACCGAGTAAGCCTAGGCCACTTTGCAGCACGCTGGCGTAACGCTGCACCAGCTGCAATCGAGCATTCTGACGGACGTCGCCAATCACATGGTTGTGCTCGTAAAATCGGTTAAATACTTGAGCGAGTTCATACAAATAGGTGCAGATATAATGCGGCATCAGCTCGTTCGTTGCGTGGTCAACGACTTCGGTGTACTCGGAAATTTTACGTAGTAAACTGCGCTCATCTGCTTCGAGATTTTCGATCAGCTGCTCGGCCACTTTGGCTTTCTTGAGAATGCTTCGCGCTCGCGCATGCGCATACATAAGGTACGGGCCGCTATTTCCTTCCAGGCTCACGGATTCTTTGGGATCGTAAATGATGTCGCCGCCGGTCCGGTTTTTCAAAAATGCGTATTTTACGGCACCAAGCACAACCTGTTCGTCATCGCGACCAGTCGCTTCTTTGTTGGCCTCGGCGGCAATGTCCAAAACGTCGACGGCACGCAAAATGTTGCCTTTTCGGCTGCTCATCTTCACACCGCCAGCCAACTTCACAATACCGTGTGTCAGGTGTGATGTCGCATGGGTCAGTTCTGGCGCGAACTGCTCAATCGCCTTCAACACCACTGCCATATATTGTTCCTGTTCGTTGCCGGTGATTACCACTGATTTGTCGAAGTGATAGTCTTCGTACTTTTGCATAACCAGGCCAACGTCCTTGGCTTCGTACATCGGTAAACCTTGTTGGTTGATAAACACACGGGTGTGCAAACCAAATTTTTCGCCTGCAAAAATCACCGCGCCTTCTGATTCTTCAAATACTGGGCCAATGTGCTCTTGCACGGTTTTGAGGCCAAGGTCAGACACTTCGCTTTCCGGATAATATTTCTCGAATTTGGTGCCGATGCGCGCGTAAAATTGGTCGAAATAATCGTAACTCCACTGGCGGCAGGTCCAATAAATTTGCGCAAACGGCGAGTCGTGGTCGTTATTGGTATGCAGTTGGTACACGTGTTTGTTCAGCTCGATGATTTTTGCTTTGGCGTCCTCGTTATCCTCGAACGCTGCCGTGCCAGCAATGTACTTTTGAGCCATCCACTCAGCTCGGCCGTCCACCGGAACTTGCGCCAACTTTTCAGGATGTTCGCCACCGAACTCCTCCAAAATTGCCCACATGGTTTGACCGACGTGCCGGCCGACATCGCCGCCAAAGTTCACCCGGTGCACCTGGCCGCCAGCGTTTTCCAGCAAATTTGAGATCGCATCGCCAACTACGCTGGTGTACAAATGGCCGGCGTGTAGCACTTTAAACGGATTCGGATCGGAATATTCGGTAACGATAGTTTTGCCACTGTATGGCCGGCCCGGTTTTTCGTTGGCTAGCTTCAGAAGCGCCGCATCGTTGAGGGTCAGATTAAGGAAGCCCGGCCCGGCAACCGACACGGCGCTAACTTTGTCGGACAAAGCATGCATAAGTGTGTCAGATGCTGCCAGCTGTTCGGCCACTTCACGCGGGTTTTTGCCAACTTGTTTGGCCAGCTGCAACGCTACATTGGTGGCAAAATCGCCAAACTGTTCATCTGGGCGCGTCAAATCAACCTGTACGTCCGTATCGAACAAATCTTTGCACGCGGCTTGCAGCGCCGCTTCCAACTCTTGTTTCATTACTTACGATTATACAACAGATGCGCCTCACCCCGGGAGGCAATCGCGCGGGCGAGCTGCCACGCCGTCATATACAGCACGCTCAGAAAGATAAAAAACGTCAGCGTGGTGGTAAAGGCCAGCTCGTGCTGGCGCGGCGCGACAAATGGGTCGGAGATACCAACCAAAATGGCGCCGGGGTTGGTGAGAATGTCCCAGGAACTCATACGTAAATCTCGCCCAATATAAATGGCGAAACTACACGACACCAGCACGGCCGCTAAAACTGCCCACACACCTGGCGGCCGCAGCCGTTTTATCAGCTCGGTTTGCAACAAATACAAGCTAGTAAAACCAACGAGCAGCCCGCTCAGCACGAACGAGCTGAACATCACCGTGTCGAACACCACATTCACGCGCTGGTAATCTTGCAGGTGCAAAAAATCACTGACCATATAAAAGCTGTTCGGCAAAAATGCAATCCACAGCAGGCTGAGGCCAATGCCCGGCCAGCTCGTCCACCCATGCCCCCGAATAACTTTGAGTAACAACAGAGAGAAAACCAGGGGCAACCAACCCAAAAATAGGTTCCATAGTAAGTACCAAAACTCGGTGCTACGGTTTTCGTATGCACCCACACCGAAAAAGGCCACACTCATCAGCGACAACACCATGAGCGGCCAAATAAATCCCGATGCCGACACAACCTCACGCGATAACCGCATACGCTTATTGTATACTACTTCGCGAGTTCGAGTTCTACCGTAAAAATGGCGCCGCCTTGTTTGGCATTTGCAGCGGTGATGGTTGCCTGGTTGGCAATGGCAATTTGCTTGGCGAGTGCCAACCCAAGGCCGTAGCCGTCGGCCTTGGTGGTGCGCGCTTTGTCACCACGATATAATCGGTCGAAAATATACGGCAAATCTGCCTTGGCAATGCCTGGTCCCTCATCTCTAATGCTCAGAGTGTAACGGCCGGCGGATTTCTTGCCCGAAATGTGTACCGTTCCCTTTGCTGGTCCGTACTTCGCGGCGTTGTCCAGCACTATCGTGAACAACTGCTCCAAACTCTCGCGGTGTCCCAGCACCTTTGCGGCCGCAACCTTTTGCCCTATCTTCACCGTCTTGGCTTTGAGGGCTTTGGCATTATGAGCAAGCACATCTTCAATCAGCGCCCTGATGGGCATCGCTGCTAGTTCGAGCGACGCATTTTCGTATTGGGTGAGCGCCAGCAGGTTGCTAGCCAGCCGCTCCAGGCGCTCCACTTCTTCGAGGTTACTGGCAATTTGCTGGCGCGCTTCGTTTTCGGTAAACGATTTTTGCCGCAAAAACACCTCATTTTCCAGCTGCATGTTGGCAAGTGGTGTGCGCAGTTCGTGACTGGCATCCGATGCAAAGCGCTTTTGCGCATCATGCGCGTCGATAATCGGCTTCAGCGTGCGGCCAGCATACCAATAGCTCAGAACACCACCTATTACAAGCGCGCATAAATTCAGCAGCACCAGGCCTTCATTAAGGTGCCGGCGGACCAGCTCATTCTGGTTTTGCTGTACACTCATAAACTTATCCTGTGGATCTGCTGGCACCAAAAAACCTTGCGACACGCCGAAGAAATCTTGTTCGAGATCGCGCACTTCGCTGCGCTGCGCGTCGTCCGAGCGCCCATATTCATGCGTCGCCAGCATGCGCACGCCGATAGTCAGCGTTAGACTAAAGCACAGCAGAATCCCCAAATAAAATGCCGTGAGTTTGAGCCGTGCCGAATGGAACATTTTATTCGACCTTGTAGCCGTAGCCTCGAACGGTTTTAATCACCTTCTCGCCGCGGCCAATTTTTTTACGTAAGTTTGC
Organism: Candidatus Saccharimonadota bacterium; assembly: GCA_025927415.1. Lineage (GTDB taxonomy): Bacteria > Patescibacteriota > Saccharimonadia > Saccharimonadales > UBA4665 > JAICLK01. The sequence continues at coordinate 10,927 of JAICLK010000016.1, forward strand.
CACGAACGTCTCTACTGTGTTGTGCTGCACGCGCGACTCGTCGCTCCACACATGGTCGAGCAAACGGTCTTTGCTGAGTACCTCACCCTTGTGCACTATCAAATACTCGAGCAACTGGAACTCCTTCGCAGTAAGATGCACGAGCTTGTCGCCGACATGCACCGTGCGGCCCACAATGTCCATGCGCACGCCAGCCGCACGCAGGTCGCCACCTTCGTGCTGGCGCGGACGACGCAGCAGCGCACGGACGCGCGCTAACAATTCGTCGAACGAGAAAGGTTTGCTCAGATAGTCGTCGGCGCCAGCGTCGAGCCCAGCCACGCGGTCACCAATGGTCGCTCGCGCCGTCAGCATGAGAACTGGCATGTGCTCGTCGTGGGCTCGCCACGCTTTGATAAGCCCTGGCCCGTCGTGCTTGCCCGGAATCATCCAGTCCAGCAAAATCAGGTCGTAGTTGCTGGCATTCACCAGTGTTGCAGCGGTGTCGCTATCGGTGGCAACATCTACAATGTAACCCTCGGCTTTCAGGCCGCGCTGCAGGCTGCGCACCAGCTTTTCTTCATCTTCCACAATCAAAAGTTTCATAGACTCTACTCCTAGGTTTACAACTGTACCATAAAGTATGAGTCCTGCAACTGAGCCAAAGCTGAAGAAACGCCCTATTGGTTGAGGGCGACTTTGAACTTCTCAACGAGGTCGACCGGTGTTGGGTTGACGTTGTTGAGGAGTGCCAGGTAGACGCTCACGAAGTCGCCCATGGCAATGCTCCACAGGAGTTGTTTGAGCAATGTGTCGCCAGGCGGCGTTACAACGATTGGCGCGGGCCGCATGCCGGACAACAAGCGCTCACTCACCTCAAACCGTTTTTGCACGCGTGGGTGTTCCAGGTTGCTGCGGATTTCGATGACACCGAATGGCTTGTCGACCGGCTGGCCGCTCCAACCGATGAACTCATTGTGGTTGAACTCTGGGTAGTAATCGTCCCACGCCGTGTTTTTGGCGTTTTCGTTGAAGCAGATTTTCCACTTGTGCGCTGCCGGATATAACAGCGGGCCACTATAGACAATCGGCGTTTTACCGACCAGCTCCAGCGCAATTTGTTTGGCAGGATTCTGAGCGGTTGGTACATCGGCAGCAAGCTGGGCGAGCTCGCCTTTTATCCACTCGCTAGCTGCAGCCAGTTCGCTGCCATCGTCGACGGTCAAGCCAGCGCCAGAGAGAATCTTCAGGTATGCGTTTAAAAAGTAAAACGTTGCCATGCGCGGCTGGATGTTGTGCTCGATGGTAAACAGCGGCAAACCCTTTGCTTTGGCCGCGTCCAGCAACTTGCCGCCAGAGGTAACCACGGCGATTTGCGCACCGCGCTTCTCTGCTTCGTCTAGTGCGGCCAAGGTTTCTTCGGTGTTGCCGGAATGGCTCGACGAAATTACCAGCGTATTGACACCAACGTAGTCCGGCAAGTTGTAGGTACTCACTACTTCGAATGGCACTTTGAGTCGTGGCCATGAGCGCAAAATGAGCCCTGGCCAACCGCTGCCGCCCATGCCCGCGACTACCACGTTGGCGATCTCGCCTTTCGGTGTAAACGTCACGTCGAAGTCACGCGCCACATATTCCCACTGCTTGCCAGCGACGCCCAGCGCGTCTTGTGGGTCGCGCTCGTGAATCAACTTCAAATCGTCCAACATGTGCCCTCCTTCGGCCTTGCTTGTTTCAATGCTTATGCTATATATTATAACGTAGATAAGCATTTGAGGGGGAAACTATGATGTTTGGGCACCACAGCGAGAATGGTCTTGATACCACACCACAAGATAGCACAGCGGCAGCTAGCACTGCTATGCCGTCGGGCACCGGCTTGCCGCCAGTGCCAACGCCACCATCGGCTGGCAGCAACGATAACGACAGCGCCGGCGTGAGCAGCGCGCCGATGGTCAGTGATGATTCGGACGACGACAGCACGGTTGTAACTGACTCACAAGACGGCTCGGACACCGACAGCGTTGATGCAAACGCCGTGATAGCCGCGGCTGAAAGTCCAACAACGCCAACGACAACAGTCGCTCCCGCTGCAACTCCAAGCTTCGGCACACCAGCATCATCGGTGTTTACTACTCCCAGCACCGAACCAAGCGTGCCGGCAACCGACACTGCTACCGCACCCGCCAGCACTGACGATTTGCTCACCCTCAAGCAAACCGCGCTCGGCCAGCTCGCCCCGCTCGTGGATCACCTCGACCAAACGCCAGAAGAAAAGTTCCGCACCACCATGATGATGATCCAAGCTTCCGACGATCAAAATCTGGTCAAGACTGCCTACGAAGCCGCCCAGCAGATTGGCGACGAAAAAGCTCGCGCCCAGGCC
>JAICLK010000004.1 GCA_025927415.1 Candidatus Saccharimonadota bacterium
GAACACCGACATCACCGTTATTTATGTGCTGATTGCCAAGCGTCAGCGTGATGTGGCTCAGTTGGTCGACCGGCTGAAGAAAAATGACGCACTCAGCAAAGCAATTGTGATTGTTAGCAATATGTTCGAGTCGCTGGTGACGACGTATCTTGTGCCATACATTGGTGCGGCACACGGCGAGTATCTGTGGCAGCAACTCGCCAAAGATACGCTGGTAGTGTACGACGATCTTACATCCCACGCTCAGGCCTACCGCGAAATTTCGCTCATCGCCGGCGTGAGCCCTGGGCGTGACAGCTATCCGGGCGACATGTTTTATACGCACTCTAGTTTGGTGGAGCGAGCTGGCCGCATTGAAAAGAATCACGCGTCGCAAACCATTCTGCCTATTGTGTATGCGCCGGCGGGCGATATCACTGCTTACCTACCAACCAACGTTATGTCCATGACAGACGGCCAATGGGTGCTCGACATGAAAGTGTTTAAAGACACCATGCGTCCGGCCGTTAACACCGGTCTGAGCGTGTCGCGTGTCGGCGGCACTGGCCAGAACAAGCGCCAGAAAGGGTTGGCTGCCGCGCTCAACAAGACGCTGGCCGGCTATCGCCAAGCCGAAGAATACGCTCACTTTGGTACCGAACTCAGTCCTGACGCACAAAATGATTACGACAAAGGTAAGGCGCTGTTCAAGCTCATGAATCAGGATATCGGCGAAGGCTATAACTTCACCGAACAACAGTTTTTGCTAGACATGATTTTGAGCGGCCAGCCGAAGGAAGAGTTCGATATCAAGCTGCTCAAACAACTCGTGCGAGAATACGCCGCCAAGTTGGTTGAAGACAAGGATCTAAAAGGCAACTTCGACCAACTGCGTGACGAGCTGCGCGCCAAAGTACTCATAAACAAGACGGCCGCCAAGCCAGCTACACCTGCAACAGCAGCGCCGCCAGCCGCTGGCGCGGATGCCACCAAAGCTGGACCAACAGTAGCCGCCGACAACAAAGCAGCAGAAGCCAAACCTGCCGAGCCTGTCAAACCGGAGGCCAAAAAGTGATATTTATAGCAAGGGAAAAGAGCAGCCAGAGTCGGCGAATTTACTTCGCCGCCCTGCGCGATGAGAAAGCTGGGGCCCCCAGAAAATGCGAAGCGTTTTTTGGGGTTGAGTACCGTCAGGTTTGTCTCATAAGCCGGAGGCGCAAGTAATGCGACGACCACAAGAAATCGCCTCCGAAGAACAGTCGATGCGCACGATTGTGAGCCTCACCAGCGCCTTCGAAAGCATGTCCAGCATGAAGATCATGCAGACCAAAGGCCGCGTGCTCATCAGCAACCAGTTCTTCGACGAAGTGTGGAACATCTACAAGCAAATCCGCGTGGACGTGCTGTTTAACTTCGGTCGTCAAGAAGGCGAAACGGCAATCGACAAAGAGCTACTCATACTCATAACTGCGCCCGGTGGTTTGAATGGCGACATTGACCAGCGCCTCATCAGAAAGGTACGCGAACGGTACGATCCTGAAAAGAACGACATCATCGTCATCGGTCACCATGGTGCCATGCAATTGGAGCAGGTGCACATCAAATACGAAAAATTCTTCGATCTGCCGAAGTCGGACAATATTAATACCGACCCACTGGTTGCCGAAATTCGCAAGTATGCCCGCAGCCGGGTGTTTTACCAAAACTACATTTCGCTTTCGGAACAGGATATCCGGGATCTCGACCTCGGCGAGGTGGTGTCGCGCATGGGCAAGATTGCCGAGGAAGAATCGGATCCCGAAGAAAGAATCACCGAAAGGACGTACATTTTTGAGCCGAGTCCGTTCGCGGTGGCTGCGCACCTCGAAACATCAATCTTGCGGCTCACGCTGGCGCAGTTTATTTTCGACAGTCGCTTGGCGCAGTTGGCCAGCCGCTTCCGCGCCATGAGCGCGGCCAAAGATCGTTCCGACGAAGTGGCGAAAGATCTGCATACGCAGTTTAACCGCTCGAAGCGTTTGATGGTGGACACGCGACTGAAAGAGAGCTTGGCGGGACTTAAGAAAATCAGAGCGGGGAACGCATGACCTGCACACAACAGCACATTGCATGCGAATTTCTGCGCTCCGACAACAATATGCGCAATACAGTACAGGAGACACGGCGATGAGCATGAGTAAAGGTGTAGTACGAGTTTTGAAAGACTTGGTTATAAAGGTGCAGTTTGATGCCGACATGCCGGAACTCAATGAAATGTTGTTTGTTGACAACGAAGCGCAAACGCCGCTGCTGGTAAGTAGCCTCGACAAAGGTGATATTGCCGTGTGCCTCAACATAGCCGGCGATCGTTCTATCAAAAAAGGTGCCAGTGTAAAGCGCAGTGGCCACAGCTTGGAGGTACCATTAGGCAACGAAATGGTCGGTCGCGTGTGGGATGCCATGGCGCGCCCTATCGACGGTAAGCCACAGCTACCAAAAGAGACATTGGACAAGATGCTCAAGCGCCCGATTTTCCGGCCAAACTTCCAAAACACCTCGCTCGCAAGTCGGCCGGACGAAATTTTGGAAACGGGCATCAAGGTGCTGGACTTCTTTACGCCATTTGTGAAAGGCCGCAAAATCGGCATTGTGGGTGGTGCCGGTGTGGGCAAAACGGTGCTTACCATGGAGATGATTAACAACGTGGCGACTGGTTCGGGTGCTTTAAGTATCTTCGCTGGTATTGGGGAGCGCATTCGCGAGGGGCACGAACTCTACAAAACGCTGGAAGAGAACGATCTGCTCAAAACTACCGCTATGTTCTTTGGCCAGATGAACGAGAATCCGGTGCAGCGTTCGCTCATCGGTCTTTCGGCAATTACCTTGGCCGAGTATTTCCGCGACGACCAAAAGAAGGACATTCTGCTGTTCGCCGACAACATGTACCGTTACATTCAGGCCCGGAACGAAGTTACGACCATCATCGACCAAACCCCAAGCGAAGGTGGCTACGAGCCAACGATTTTCTCGGACGTGAAGGCGCTGCAAGACCGTTTAGCCTCCAACGAGAACGGCTCGATTACCGCGTTGCAAACTATCTATGTGCCGGCCGACGACACGTCCGACCCGGCAGTGCAGATGATTCAGCACGAGCTGGACAGCGTGATTGTGCTCTCTCGTGTCGTGGCCGCGCAGGGCATTCGCCCATCGGTAGATATCGGCGCGAGCAGCTCGTCCTTGCTGACGCCAGAAATCGTGGGTGAACGTCACTATTTGTTGAGCGTGCGTGTGCAAGCCATCTTGCAAAAGTACGAATCGCTGAAAGGTATCATCGCCATCATCGGCGAGTCGGAACTGAGCAACGAAGATCGCGACGATTACCACAAAGCCAAAAAACTCATCCAGTACTTCAGCCAGCAGTTCAATGTTATGGAGAAGCGAACCGGCATTCCAGGCGAACATCACACACGCGAAGACACGCTCAAAGGCATAGAGGAGATTATTGTCTAATGCCAGGCGAAGCTGGCACGGCCGCCGCGCCTGCAGCAACGGGCGGCGAAACTGCCGAACAAACGCAGGCGCAGACGAACGGCAAGCCAACGGTCGCAGTCAAAATTTATGCGCCGTTCAGGATATATTACGAGGGTGCTGCGTACAGCATTTCGGCTATCAACGCCACCGGTCCGTTTGATATCCTGCCCCGCCATCATAATTTTTTGTGTCTGCTCATGCCGTGTGATATCATCGTCCACACGCCGCAAGGAGTGAAAATTGTCCGCATCACGCGTGCGCTCATGCACGTGAAGGCCGACAAGGTGACGGTTTTTGTCGATATATAAATAGTAAGCTAATCGGTCACGAAATAGTCGTATGCGAAGACGGAATGCGTTGGCGCTGCGTTGACAGTACACAGGCTCATACCGGTGGTTGTGCGCGTAACGTAATATTGAGTCTGGCCGGCACCAGAGTTGACTGGGCTCACAATGACATGGGGCGTTTTGGTAAAGGGCTTATTAAATGTGATGCTGATAAAACAGCCTGGTTGTGTGTTGGCGCCAGTGTTGACGTTGATGGTGCCGTTAGTGTCGCTGCCATCAATCGATGCGCTGCCGCCTTGGCCAGCCGCGCCCGTGTTGCCGGCGGCACGTCCGGGTGATGGGCCGGTGAACGCCAGGTGGTTCGGAATCTGCAGTACGGCGTTGCCGCTCATAATTAAGCTTGTAACGGTCAGTTGTGTGGCGGTTATCGGGCCGCTGAATGTGCTGACACCGCCAACGTTCAGGTTGTGTTGTATGGTTACATCGCCTTGCAGTGTGCTGTTTTGGGCTACTTGCAGGCTTTGAATTTGCGTGCTCGCCAGGCTTACGGTACCGGTAGCGGTGAAGTTCTGCGCTTGCAGCTGGCCCCCCAGCTTGATGCCTCCGGCCACGGCCAGATCTTTCTGCACCAATACCTCGCCCGAGAAAATTGCATTGCCCTGAATCGTAACCGTTTGGCCGCTGGCGCCCACGCTCGCGTTAGAATTGGCGAGTTGCTTTAGCTCATCGGTGGTGAGGTTTTGGCTCACGGCGTTCGGTGCTGGCGGCGCTTTTTTGCTGTTGAGATAGTTAATGAGAGCGAACGCACCCCCAACTACTAGCAGCAGCAAAAACCCCAAAAAATAGATGTCCACTTTGCGGATGAGTGCCTTTATGCCGCCTTTTTTTGCCGGTTGGGCAGGTGGCGGTTTGGCACCGCTGGTGGCATCTTCAACGTTGGGGTCAGAGCCGGGTGTTGCCGCACTGTTATCTTGGCCATTGCTGGGCACGGCAGTGCCATTGGGATCTTCCGGCTTAGCCTCCAGGCTGGTGCTGGCTTGGTCTTTTTTCTCTTCCATGGTCAGTAGTTGCTCATGCTTATGCTATCATATAATTATTCGTGGATAAACCGTGGAGCGGTAATAAAACAGTGGTAAATTTTCTTTTCAGAGAGAAGCGGTTGCGGATTGGCTTTGTGTTGCTCGCGTTCGTCGCGCCGCTTGGTTTTAGTGTGCCTGTGGCAGCCGATCCCAACCAGTCGTCCTCCACGCACTATTCGGTTAACGAAGTGCAGTTTGGTGCTGGCTCGTCGGACAACACCTGTTCCGGTAATTACTGTGCGCAAGCGTCGGTGGGCGATACAGGTGTAGGTACCGCTTGCTCCGCAAACTACTGTGCGCAAGGCGGTTTTATGATCTCTACCTCACCGCTGCTCGAAGTAAGTGTTGCAAACGAAACCCAGAACATGGGCACCATTACACCTACGACAACTGGCAGTGCCACTATGCTGGTCAAGGTGCGCAGTTACCTTAGTAGCGGTTATACGTTGGAGATAATCGGTCTCACGCCCAGTCAAGGTACGCACCATCTTACGGCGCTCACCAGCCCGTCTACCTCGCAGCCAGGTACGGAGCAGTTTGGTGTTAATTTGGTGGCCAACACGATGCCGAGCGTTGGCGCCGCGCCGCTCCAGGTTCCCTCGGGTAGTTTTAGCTTTGGCTATGTTAAGGATTCATACAAAAACGCCGACCAATTTATGTATCAAAGCGGCGACGACGTGGCCGAAAGTGACAGCAGCACGGGCGAAACAGATTACACTGTGTCGATGGTTGCCAATGTTTCCAATGTTACGCCCGGCGGTTACTACGTCGGTGCATTTCAGGCCGAGGTCGTGCCAGTATTTTAGCTAGCGGCAGCTGTGGATAAAAGGCTTGTGCTTTATGTGGGCGCATGCTATAGTTCAGCCATCTGGTAGATGAAAATTACCTGAAAAATAAAAATAAATAGTAATTAAATAAGGAGAAAACATGCAAAAGTTTAAGGACCTTGCCAGAAGGAGCGTCTATCTTTCTGGCGTCGTGGGTTTGCTCGCGGGGCTTGGGGTGTCTGCGGCCTTTCCGTTGATGGCCTCAGCAGATGCGCTCAACCCGCTTACCGAGCGTACGCTGCTCCTCAGCAGTTCTGCCCCGGGTTATGTTGATGTGGATGGTTCCGGCAACTCCACCTACGCGCCTCCGGGCAGTGGTGCGAATGGTAAGAAAACGGGCGAGACGTTTACTTTCAAAATTAGCACGGCGGAAAACCATACTAATGCGGCAACGCAAATTCAGGCCTTTACGCTCCAGTATTGTACTGTTGCAGCTGGTGAATGCGAAGGCCCGGGCGACAACAGTCCGGTAAGCGGCGCTGACACTGCTACAACCAGTGACCTCAATGTACAGGTTGGTACTGGCGGTCACGCACCTGCAGAAATCACGGCCATTCCAGACACCAGCAGCTCGCCTCCTGGCGGTGTAGCCGCAGACGACAGCCAAGGTTCATTTGGCGTTGAAACCTGGAACGGCAGCGCATGGGTTATTGACCCAGACTGGGCTATGACTGTGAGCAACCTGGAAGACAGCACCGGTACACACACCGGCAAGAACAACTTCATTACCTTGAAGAACACCACGCACTATCTTGGTGACGATGGTTCGGGCACGACAGATGTAGCGGCAGGTACGGAAGTTAAAGTACAGTTCTTTCCTACCGACAACAACTACATTACTAACCCTGGGTCCAACGCGTATTTCGTAAAGATTAACGACTACGACGCGACAACTCACCTGAACTTCCGAGACAACTACCCAGACGACAACATATGTGGTTCTGGCACCGATCCATGTCCACAAAATGTGGTTGACGGTGGTGTTACGGTGGCGAACGTCATGAACAACTCCATCCTCATTCGCTCCAAAGTTTTGGAAACATTGGACTTCTCGGTTGGTACACATGACCCAGACACCGATGCAGTTGGTCACAGCCCGTGCGATGCCGTTAATGACGGCAGTACTGGCACCGGTGGCGCCATCTACCTTGGCGACCCGACGGCAGAAAACTCACTCAGTACGCATCAAGCATTTGACAACTTTTCGTACTGGCGTCTGTCAAGTAACTCTAGTAACGGTGCCACGGTATACTACTCTGGCAACACGCTAGCGGATACAGAAAACGACCACATTGGCCAAGTTTACGACATTGCCTCAGGCGAAAGTCACACGCCTGGTGACAACTCTGGCGAGTACAGCCATACTGGTTCAGAGCAATTCGGTCTCGGCCTTGACGTTACCTACGATGGAAGCCTGTACGGCTCGGGCGGTTACTTGGATGACTACACGCCTGCCAACAGCAAAGATGGTGCCGGAGCCGACAACACAAACTTGACCGATGTCGATAGCGGCTTTACAAGCGATGTTAGCTCAAACAACCCTTCGGGCGACTACTTTAACAGCTGGCATGCACCAGAACTGTACCCGCTGGTACCTATGGGTGACGCAGCAGGAACGGTTGGCAACCCAGCTAACGGTATCGACGGCGGTACGGCTAGTGACACCGACGGTACCATGAGCTATGGTTTGGCACACGGTTCGATCGGCGCAAACGGTTTGGGCGCACGCTTCGCCTTCGACAAGAACGCGAACACCATTCCAGTGCCAATCGCTAGCGAAAGCAGCACGGTGGTTAACTGTTCGACTGGTCTGATGCGATACGTCGGTAACATCGCAGCAACCACCCCTGCAGGTATTTACACCACTGCCATCAACTACGTCGCAGCTCCTGAATATTAGGCAAACTGCAAAGTAGAACCTAAAACTGGCTCCCCCCGGAGCCAGTTTTAGTTTCTAGGAACCGCTCCGGCATAATATAATAAGGTTATGCATAGGTTGAAGCGGCTGCATTTTCATTTGTCGCCGCATTATGGTTATATTCTGGAGGCGATAACGCCCCTGTTGTGCGCGCTGGTATTTATGGTGCCGCAGGTGTATGCGGTTACGCGTTTTAATAACCGCTCCCTGCTTGTTACACCTCCAGTGCCTGGTGCAACTGCTACATATACCGTATCTCTGAGTTACAACACGCTTACAACTGTTGGTTCCATGGATCTGCTGTTCTGTACGGATCCGATTCCAAACGACCCATGCATTGCACCGCAGGGGCTGAATGTCTCGCACGCGCAACTTACCAATCAGGCTGGCGTAACAGGTTATAGCATAAAGTCAGAAACCTCAAACGACATGGTGCTTACGCGTAACCCCGGCGTGGTGAGTGACACGCCATCTACCTATGTATTCTCCAATATTGTTAACCCAACTAAGACCGTGGATGCGTACTTTATTCGCTTGAGTGACTATGCTAGTACCGACGCGTCCGGTAGTCTCATTGACCTTGGCACGGTTGGCTCTGAAGTAAACAACAGTCTTATTGTGCAGACGCAGGTGCCGCCGATGCTGGTCTTCTGCGTAGCGCAGGAGGTGTCCCAAGACTGTAATAGTGACGATGGAATATACTTTTCCGACCTCGGCAACCTGGATAGTACACATACCCTGACAGCTACATCACAAATGTCCGCCGGCACGAACGCTTCTCAGGGTTATGTGATAACCGTAAATGGTCCGAGTATGGAGGCGGGCACGAACGTTATCACGCCGCTGGCAAAGCCTACCGCCAGCATAGCCGGCGTCAGCCAGTTTGGCATTAACCTTACCACCAACACTGCGCCGAGCCTGGGCGCCGATCCTGATGGTAGCTTCACGAATGCCGTGGTTGCGGCGGACTACGATCATCCAAACCGATTCCTCTACCAAGATGGCGCTGTGGTGGCTGGGGCGCCAAACGTCGCCTTGATTCGCCGTTTCACCGTGAGCTACATCGTCAACGCGGCGAGTAATCTGAGAGCCGGTGTCTATACCACAACACTCACATACATTTGCAGTGGCCGATTTTGATGCTACAATAACGCTTATAATTATTCCAAAAACAGAAGTAGGAGGGGTCTTATCGTGAAGCGATTAGCGAGTTTTCTGAGTGTTGCACTCGTGGCAGTATTTGCCATGGTGAGTGTGGTGCCGGCGTCGGCGGCGCCATCATCGACCAGATCGTCGTCGGGGCTGAGTATTATTCCGCGCATTAACTTGCAGATAAATCCAGGCCAGACGGTCACAAGTAAGTTGGTCATCGGTAACCTCAGCAACACGACAGACCTCAACCTTACGCTGCGGCCCATCGACTTTACGTTCAGCAACGACAGCGGCGTACCAAAATTGTTCTTGGCGCAAAACGCGCCACAAACCACGTGGTCAATCAAACCGTTTATCAATATTCCAGGCGGAATTGTAGTGCCAAAAGGTCAAACCAAAACGGTGCCGTTTACCCTTTCTGTGCCAAAGGGCCAGGGTGCCGGCAGCTACTACAGCGCTATTGAATACGAATCGGGCAACAGTAATGGCGGTAGCGTGAGTTTGAGCGCTACAGGTGTATCGTTGGTATTCGTTGAAGTGCCTGGTATTGTGCACGAAGACGTTTCTTTGCAAAAAATGGGGGCATATCAAACTGCTAACCAAGGTGTAACTGGCGGCTATGCGTTTATCAATACCATTATGCCCCGTAACGTTGCTTTCTCGCTGAAGAACAACGGCAATGTAGCCGAGAGCCCATCTGGCACGCTCACTATCCACGACATGTGGGGCAACAAAGTGGCAAATATTACTAATGTCAATCCTAGCCAAGACCTGGCACTTATCGGTCAGACCCGTTTGTTCCTGAACTGCATTAAATCCCAACCGACGAGTGTGACACTCGGCGGCTCGACTACCCACAGCCAAACGTGTACCAATCCGCACTTGTGGCCTGGCATGTATACCATGACTCTCGACAGTTTCTATGGCCAAAATGGCAACCAAACCAAAGAGCTCACCGCAACTGCAACATTTTGGTACATGCCGTGGTGGGCAATCGTAGTCTTGCTGCTTATCGTGCTACTCATCGTTGGTGCCATCTTGCGCATCCGCTACAAGATCCGCAAGCACCGCAGTACGCCACACGTACAGCGCGCCCGCACCTTCAGGCTTGGGCGCAAATAGGGTAAGCGTCGTTGCGTCACATTTCGTGCTAAAATTACCATAAGCATGAAGTTAGGTAGTATTCGAAAACACTGGGAGCTGGTGGCTATGGCCGTCAGCTCTTGTGCTGTTGTGCTGCTCGTGCCGGCGTCTGTTTTTGCCATTACGCAAATTCCCATTCCAGCACCGCAACCCGGCTCGTACGGTTTGGCCGCTACCAAGCCACAACCTGCCCCAACTACCACGGCCACCATTTCCACGCCGGGGAATGGCGCATCGTTCTCTACTACCCCTATTACTGTTGCCGGTTTATGTACCAAAGGACTGCTGGTGCAAGTGTACGATAACGGGGCGCTCGTGGGCGCATACACTTGTTCTAACGGCAGCTTTAAACTGCAAGTTAGTCTGTTTCCGGGCAAGAATGACCTTACGGCTATCCAGTACGATGACCTTGGCCAGGCGAGCCCAATTAGTAACAAGGTGACCGTTACGTATAATAACGCCCACTTTTCGTCGTTTGGTTCTGCACTTACGCTCACCAGTGACTACGGCCGCCGTGCCGCCGACCCTGGCTCGACGCTCACCTGGCCGCTACAGTTGAGCGGCGGCACCGGCCCGTACGCATTTAGCATAGATTGGGGCGACGGTGGTAAGGCGCAGCTCATGAGTCAGTCCGCTGCAGGACTCGTGAATATTAACCACGTGTACAACCAAAGCGGCGTGTACCCAGTAACCATTACCGCTACAGACCACAACGGCGAAAGTGCCTTTCTGCAAGTTGTGGCGGTGGCAAACGGTCAGCCCAACCCATCGCTTGCGGCCAGCAACAAGTCCGGCAACGGTACACCAACAACAACTACCAAAGTTATGTGGCTCCCAACGGTCGTAAGCGCCGTTTTACTTTTTCCGGCTTACTGGCTCGGCCGCCGCAGTGAGCTAGTCACACTCCATAATAAGTTGCAAAAAGATCTGCAAAAATATCGCGAGGAGTAGTTCCACGCACCAATCTGTGGAAAAGTAGCAAGAACTTTACTACAAAAATGCTTGCGTTTGACCGCATAAGCATGATAAATTTGAAACATTGCGAGACAAAAATAATAAAAAATTCTTAAAAACTAAAATAGGAAAGAGAGTATGAAGATAAGGCGATCTTTTGATAGCCGTGCTAGCTACATAGTAGCTTCGCTCGGTTTACTGTTTGTGATGCTAGCTTCCGCAGCATTTCCTGCGTTTGCTTCAGCGGCTGGGTCGGTAGATGACCGCAGCATCGCCCTGAGCAGCAGTGCAAGTGGTGCAAGTGGCGTGTCGTATAATTTAACCTTCACCCCAGAAAATGACATCACATCTAGCGGTAGCGTAGTTGTGGAATTTTGTGATAATAACTCACTCGTTGGTCTAGCTTGTGATGACAACAACACAAGTGATGTGAACGTAAACGGCGCGTCGCTCGGTGCAGTTAAGTACAATAGCGTAACTGCCACAGACGCTGGCAGCATAAGTACCACGACGGACTCCACTGCAACGGGTACTAGCCCGGTGAAGAACGTTATCGTGTGGAAAGCGGGTGCGGACGTTTCGGGCGCTGGCCAACCAATTAGCATCACTTTCGACAGCCTCACCAACCCAACGGTTAGCGGAGAAAGTAGCACCGTGTATGCTCGTATTACTACGTATGGCAGCGATGTTACCACTGCATGGACGGGCGGTACGCCGACTGCTAGCGGTACAAGTCCTGGTGCTTACCTCGATGAAGGCGGTGTAGCCCTCGGCATCGTGTCTGCCCTTGGCGTAACGGCTTACGTTGAAGAATCTATGACCTTCTGTGTCACTGGCGCAGTTAGTGATTCATCTGGCGGACCAACCCCTGCGGCTGGCACCGATGACGAAGATTGTGGCAACACGACTGATCCGAGCATGACGTTAGGTGAGGCGATCTCAGGTGGTGGTAGCGCCCTTGACAGTCAACATGTGAGTACGCATACCGACTACGCAGAGCTTTCTACTAACGCGGCACATGGTGCAATCGTGAACCTAAAGAGTGTTACAAACGATAACTGTGGTGGCTTGGAGCGAATCGGTGCCAGCACATGTGACATTGCACCGCAGACGGCGACTTCTGGCAGTGCTCCTCTCATTGCGAATGGTAGCGCCCTATTCGGTGTCGAGGTAGGATCACCGGCTACAGTTGGTGGCGCAGGCAACACGACTTCATCTGGTACGCTCGCACCATCCGGCAGCTATAGTGGCAGTAACTACTTCATGGACTACAGCTCAGGCAGCCCAACGACCGCAGGTATCACTAGCCCTTACGGCAGTGCGTTGTTCGGTACGGGCGGCGATACGGTGAACAACAAGTATGTTCCACTTACCTTTGGTGCAAGCGTTAGCAACACCACACCGGCAGGAACGTACACAGCAACCCTTAACATGATTGCAAGCGGCACATTCTAGCTCGCAAATCATTCGTGCTGAAAACTCCCGAAACATCGGGAGTTTTCTTTATCTGAAAGGGTAGATTATTTTGGTAAAATCTCCTACGTTCTGTTACTATTAAATACAAGTTTACATAAGGGTAATTGGGGACACATTACAGTGAAAATAGCCAAGTATCGTGCGCTTCTGGTGGTTGCGACAGTTTTGACGTTTGGAGCTTTTGGCAGTTATGCATTGGCGGCAACCAATTCGTCAGCTGCTAAGACAACTAAGCCATCGACAGGCGATGCTAACAGTATTAGAATCTCTCCTCTTCGGTCTGACTTGACCATTGAACCCGGCAAAACGGGCACTGTAAAGGTTAATGTTACAAATCTTTCCAAGCAAACCGCGGTGTATCAGACTATTGAGAATGACTTTGTGGCGGGCGACGAGAAAGGCACGCCGGCGATTGTGCTGAGCCCCAACAGCTATGCGCCAACACATAGCCTAAAACGTTTTATGGTGCCCCTGGGCAACATCACTGTTCCTGCCGGCACCACACAGGCGATTACGCTAACCATTAAAGTGCCCATTACTGCGCAAGCTGGCGGTTATTTTGGCGCCTTGCGTTTTGCGCCGGCTAGCAATGGCAACGGTAACTTAAGTCTTACCTCTAGCGCGGCATCGCTTGTCCTCCTTACGGTGCCTGGCCCAGCAGTGCAAAAACTGACATTGACTAATTTCGATGTCCAGCAGGGAAGCTTTACAGCAACCAACTTTCGCACGCCCAAGAACCTGAGCGTGTTGGTCCGGTTCGAAAACGCGGGCAACCTGCAAGAAACACCGTTCGGCCAGATTAACGTGACCAAAAACAAAAATAAGTTGCTGTATACCTATAATTTCAATCAAACCGATCCCAAAGACGAGATTCTGCCCGACAGTGCTCGTCGTTGGAGTGTGCCGCTGAAGGGTGTCGGTGTATTTGGTAAATATACGGTTACGGGCACATTTACATACGGCAGCGGCCAGAGTATTCAGGTGAGCAAAACCTTCTGGATTGTGCCCACCAAGTACATCATTGCCGGCATTGTGGCACTGATAGTTGTGATCTTGTTTGTCTTCTTCATCTGGCGGTCGATTCAGAGGACTCGCTATCGCAACCACTATCGTGGTCGTCGCTAAAACAGAAGGAATAAGCCATGAACACGTTCGCGTTCTACATGCATCACACAAATCACTGGGGTGGACACAGGTCGTCGCACCATTGGCAGTTGAGTGGGCTGACATTGTTTCTCACCTTTGTAGTTTCTTTGGCTATAGCCGCAATCTTGGCATTTGAAATTTGGATGTTTTTCGACTGCGTGCTGGACCGCAAAATGCCAAGCAAAAACAAAGTTTGGTGGATTGTCGGCATGTTGCTACTCCACCCAATTGTAGCCATCTTCTACTACTTTATTGTGCACCGTCCCCGAAAACAGCAACCTCGTAAATAGGCAGGGCGGAACCCTGTAGGCACGGGCAATAGTCCTGCCAGGAACCAGTTCTACAGCTCGGCGAGCGTGGGTTCAGCTTCTGACTCGCTGAGTACTTCTGCGAGCTGTGCTCTGGCTCGTAACAATCGTGGTCCCGTAGACTTAATGTTGCGCGATGCAGCATATTCTGGGTAGGACATGGCTTCCACGCCCACTGCCAGCAAAACGTCTCGGTATATTTCTGGCAGGGTGCTGATGGCTTGGCAAACGCGTTGGAATTCGATTCGGTTTAGTGCACGCTCTTCGACTGGCGGTTCGCTATCTGGCGTTTCTGCCACGTCAGATTCCGCGGTCTCGAAAGAAGTCATCGGCACAATTCGCTGACGCTCGTTCTCGACCTTAACCATGTTCAGCCCCGTGCGCATTACGATGGTGTGCATCCAGGCGCCACGCTTTTCCTCGTCACCCTCGAACATGTTCCATTTCAGGTAGGTTCTGGTGAGACCTTCTTGCAGGATGTCATCGGCCTGTTGGTGTCCAAATTTTCTGGAGAGTGAATAGAGAAGTTGCTTTTTTGCTTGTTCGACACACCGGTTATAGTCGTCAATCTGGTCGGGAGTTGCCCGGAAGGGATATTCGTCCGCCTCAATGGTGCTTAAATCTGCAGGCACTGCGACTTCTTCATTCCACCCTTCGTCGGCTGGCGTAGTCTCCAGTAATTGCTCTAACATCGCAACATCTGCGTCTTCGGGTCTGGTTATAGTCAAAACTTCGGGCATAGCATAAGTTAACGTTCTGATATATAGTAATATAATATAGTCAAATGGTCAATCATAAGCTAAAATATTAAATAGATGACGAAAAAAGTTTTTGTTGGTATGAGTGGCGGCGTGGATTCGTCGGTGACGGCAGCTTTGCTAAAACAGCAAGGCTACGACGTAACTGGCGTGTACATGAAGAACTGGAGCCAAGACTTGCCGGGCATGGTGTGCCCGTGGAAGCAAGACTATCGGGACGCTAAGCGCGTGGCGGTAGAGTTGGACATTCCGTTCAAAATGTATGATTTCGAGACGGAATATCGCCAAAAAGTTGTGGACTATATGATTGCGGAGTACAAGGCTGGGCGTACGCCCAACCCAGATATTATGTGCAACCAAGAAGTGAAGTTCAAACTCTTCCTGGAAGCTGCGCTCGAAGATGGCGCGGACCTGATTGCCACTGGTCACTACGCTCGAACCAAAGACGGCCAGTTGCTCACTGCGGCCAACGAAGAAAAAGACCAAACGTATTTTCTGTATCGAGTTACCGAAGATGCGCTCAAGCATTCGCTCATGCCTATCGGTGATTTTGCCACCAAGGTTATGGTGCGCGCGAAAGCTGCCGAACTGGGTCTGGCAACGGCCGAGAAAAAGGACAGCCAGGGGATTTGCTTTGTGGGCAAGGTTGGCATCAAAGACTTTTTGCTGCACGAGCTGGGTGAGCAGCCGCACGGCGCCATTATCGACCAACATAGCACTACGCTAGGCGAGCACGACGGCGCGTTGTTTTACACCATTGGCCAGCGCCACGGCCTGAGTGTGGGCGGCGGCTTGCCGTTTTATGTGGTGGGCAAAGACATGGGCAAAAACGAAGTATATGTGACGACCGACTTGCAGGACAAAAATTTGTGGCACCGAAATTTGAATTTGAGCAGCTTGCACTGGATCAACGAAGCGCCTGAAACGGGCAAGTCCTACCAAGTACGCACACGTTACCGTGCGTCACTCGTGGAATGCAAAGTGTCGCTGAATGGCGACACGGCGACACTGGAGTTGGCCGAAGACATTCGCGCCATCACACCCGGCCAATCGGCCGTACTGTACGACGGCAACCGCGTGGTTGGCGGCGGCATTGTGGCGTAATGCTACAATGGCTGCATGACTGCCAACGACTTACACGAGCTCACCACCGCCTACATGGCGCACTATCCGGCCGAAGCGGCCGATCTGCAACAGCTGACCGACCACGTAGCGGAGGCCGACGACACTATCCTGCGGCGCAATAATTTTATAGGTCACCTCACCTGTGCGGGTTTTGTGATGGCCGAGGATACGGGCCGAATCTTGCTCCTTCACCACAGATCTCTCGATAAATGGCTACAGCCCGGCGGCCATTTCGACCCTGAAGATACCAGCCCGTTAGAGGCCGCACGCCGCGAAATTCAAGAAGAAACCGGCTTTGGTAGCGAGCTTACCTACGTGCCGGCAGATGCTGCCGAACCGCTCATGCCTTTTGCTATCGACGTGCACCACATTCCGGCAAATCCCCGCAAACAGGAGCCGGCGCACTACCACTATGATTTTCGCTACGCGTTCACGCTGCCACATGAGCTTCCGCCACGTATCGATGCCCACGAGTCTGTCGACTATCGCTGGGCAGACGTCGCCGATTTCCGCACCCAGGACCACACCTTCCCGGCAATTGCCGATAAACTCCAGAAGTTGCTTGGCGCATAGCGCTTGGGCGAGCACTCCTTCTCTGTTATAATTCGGCTTTATGGATGCCCAAACTATCCGCAATAAATACCTGCAATTTTTCGAAGAACGCGGGCACAAAGTAATTCCGCGCGCGCTGCTCGTGCCGGAAAACGACCCCAGTACACTCTTTACCGGCAGTGGCATGCAGCCGATGATTCCGTATTTGCTCGGCGAAAAACACCCCGAAGGCGTCCGTATTGTCGACAGCCAAACCTGCCTGCGCGCGCAAGACATCGAAGAAGTCGGCGACAACCGTCACACCACATTTTTTGAGATGATCGGCAACTGGAGTCTCGGTGATTACTTTAAAAAAGAGCAAGTGCCGTGGATGTGGGAGTTTCTGATTGATGTGGTTAAGCTCGACCCAAGCAAACTGTACATAACGTGCTTTATTGGCGCGCCAGAATATGACATTCCAAAAGACACCGAAGCCGCCGAGTTGTGGCAAAAACTGTTCGAAGGCAAAGGGCTGAGCAACGGCATCGCCGACATTGGTTCTGAAGAAGATGGCTACAAGCGCGGTATCAAAGACGGCGAGCGCATCTTCTACTACGACAGTGGCAAAAACTGGTGGAGCCGCAACGGCGGCCCCAAAACCACGCCCGTCGGCGACCCATGCGGCCCAGACAGCGAAATGTTTTACGATTTCGGTACGCCGCACAACCCAGAATATGGCGAACACTGCCACCCCAACTGCGACTGCGGCCGTTTTATGGAAATCGGCAACAACGTGTTCATGGCGTATCGTAAGGTGGCCGAAGGCAAGTTTGAACTGCTGGAAAAGCCGAATATTGACCAAGGCTCTGGCTTGGAGCGCATTGCCGCTGCCGCGCTGAATGATCCGGACGTATTTAAAATCAGCCTCATCTGGCCAATCATCCAAGAGCTGGAGAAAATCAGCGGCAAGACCTACGACAGCCACACCGAAAGCATGCGCGTGATTGCCGACCACTTGCGCGCTGCTACCTTCCTAGCCGTGGACGGCATAGTGCCCAGCAACAAAGAACAAGGCTACGTAATGCGCCGCCTGCTCCGCCGCGCCATCCGCTTTGCCTTTGACCTAGGCATTGAGCAAAACTTCCTAGAAAACGTCGTGCCCGTCATCGCCAACCTATATCACGCTGACTTTCCAGAAGTCGCCGAAAACCGCGACAAAGTCATCGAAGTCCTCGTAAAAGAAGAAAAAGCCTTCCGCCAAACCCTCCGAAAAGGTCTCGTCGAGTTTGATAAGTTAGTGAATGCTCACTTGCCAAGTGGCAGCACGCCCATACTTACTGGGATGATGGTTTTCAAGCTTTATGATACTTACGGTTTCCCAGTAGAACTAAGCAAAGAGGAGGCTTTCAAACGAGGCATTACGGAGAGTGGGGAACTCAAAAACGATTTTGATAAGTTAATGTTGGCTCAAAAGCAAATGTCGCAAACCGCGGCGAAGGGTGTCTTCAAAGGTGGTTTGGGCGGCCAGACGTTGCAGCATAAGAAGTACCACACGGCGACGCATCTTATGTACGAAAGTTTGCGCCGGGTGCTTGGCGATCATGTGATTCAGCATGGTAGTAATATTACCGAGGAGCGTTTGCGCTTCGACTTCTCGCATTCTGAAAAAATGACGCCAGAACAGATCAAGCAAGTGGAAGATATGGTGAACGATCAGATCGGCAAAGACTTAAAAGTTTCGTTTGCCGAGTATCCTACCAAGGTTGCGCGTGAGGGAATGGGCGCGTTGGGCGCGTTTGGCGATCGTTACGGCGACGTGGTGAAGGTGTATAAAATGATTCGTGAGGGCGCGGACAAGCCATTTAGTTTCGAAATTTGTGGTGGTCCGCATGTCGATCACACCGGCCAGCTGGCGGAAGACGGCAAGCGTTTCAAGATCATCAAAGAAGAAGCGAGCAGTGCCGGCATTCGCCGCATCAAAGCCGTACTCCAATAAAAATTTACCTCGCGCTGGGCTTGTGCCGGGGCTAGCGTGCTATAATTAACTACGAATATGCCTATGCTTGATAAATTCAAAACACTTGGCCAAACGGCTATCCAAAAAGCATCAGTCGCAGCCAAACAGGCGGCGGCGCAAGCCAAGGCCAACGCTAAGCTGCAGCCAGAGGGCGATGTGCAGTACATCGTGGCACTGGATATTGGTACTGAATTTGTGAAGGCGCTGATTGGCAAGGTGTCATCGGACGAAAATGCTATCGAAATTGTCGGCGTTGGCCGCAAGCACCAGGCACTTACCGATATGTCGAGTGGGGCCATCTCGGACATTGCTAGTGTGGCCGAAAACTGCGACAAGGCGCTGGCTCAGGCCGAAGAACAGGCTGGCGTAAGTGTACGTACGGCGGTGATTGGCATTGCCGGCGAGCTGGTGAAAGGCACGACGACCACCGTGCGCGTGGCGCGCAAAGTGGCTGACAAGCCGCTGGATGTTGCCGAAATGGAACGCATTATAAAGTTGGTGCAAGCCAAGGCCGAAGCTCGTGCCAAGCAGCAGTTAGCTATCGAACTTGGCGGCAAAGAAGTTGATGTACGTCTGGTGAACAGTGCGCTAGTGAGCCTCGAAATCGATGGTTATCCCATCGCCAATCCTATCGGCTTTCAGGGTAAAAACGTGGTGGTGCAGCTCTACACTGCGTTTGCACCGATGATTCACATTGGAGCGCTGGAGCGCACGGCGCAGCAGCTCGATCTCGACCTTTTGGCCGTGGCGGCAGAGCCGTTTGCGGTGGCGCGATCAATGGTTGGCGATGATTCCAGCAACGCATTCAGTGCAATTCTGATGGACGTTGGCGGCGGCACCACCGATATTGCCGTCATCAACGATGGTGGCGTGCAAGGCACCAAGATGTTCGGTATTGGCGGCCGAGCGTACACGCGCTCGGTTGAACGCGACCTCGGTGTGTCGTTCGAGGCTGCCGAAAAACTCAAACTTGCGCTGACTGGCGACGAACTCGATGCCAAAAAGCGCCCGGTTGTCGAGAAATCGCTCCAGAAAACGTTGGACGTTTGGGAGGGCGGCGTCGAGCTGGCGCTGCAGGAGTTCGACAAGCTCGACCATTTGCCGTATCGTATTTTCCTCTGTGGCGGCGGTTCGTCGCTCGGCATGCTCATGAAATCGCTCGAAGAAACCGACTGGTACAAAGATCTGCCGTTTACGCGAAAGCCGGTGGTAAAGCACATTCACCCGGCGCAAGTAGTCGGTATTACCGACAGCACCGGCGATGTCACCGACCACACCTTCATTACGGCCATGGGTTTGCTGCGCGTTGGCCTGGACACCATGCATTTTGCCGGTCCGAGCAACGGTTCGGGGGTGAAGGAAAAACTCGACAGGATACTAAGAGTATGAAGCGACCGACCTACATGGCACATTTTGCCCGACAATCTGCGTTCCACGCTCACCGTACTAATAAGTACGGCTCGCTTGCGGTACTCGATTCTCGAACAAACTGCACTCATGTATGTCGGTCTTTAACCGAGAGAAGGACGCAAGCATGAGTGCTGAAGCGGGCAAAGATGTAGTGTATGTCGACGTCGATGACGAAATCACTGGTGTTATCGACAAAGTAACAACTGCCAAATCTAAAGTAGTGGCGCTAGTGTTGCCCAAGCGTGCAACGGTGTTCCAAAGCATCGTCAACATGAAGTTGCTCAAGAAACGCGCCGAAGTAGCAAACAAAAACGTGGTGCTTATTACGTCCGAGACTGGCTTGCTGCCGCTGGCCGGCAATGTGGGAATTCACGTGGCTAAAACGTTGCAAAGCAAGCCGGAAATTCCGGCAGCCTTCAGTCCGCTGAGTGACGACAGCGAAGAGGTTGATGAAGATGCCGACGGTGATTTTGATGCCGCCGAGCAAGCGGCTACACCAGTCGGCGCTTTGGCGGGCGCCAAGTCGTCGATAAACGATGCCGACGATGACGCTGTCGAACTCGACAATTCTGAAATGCCAGAAGGTAAAACCGGCGGCGAAGCTAGCATGGCAGCACTGGCTGCAGCTGGCGGCACCGGCAAAGCAACTAAAGGCAAGGGGAAAAAGCTGAGCGTCCCCAACTTCAACCGTTTTCGTAAGCTACTCGTTTTTGGTGTGCTTGCGCTGATCTTGTTGGTGGTAGGGGTGATTTACGCCGTACGGGTGCTGCCAAAGGCAACGGTTACCATAAAGACTAACACTAGCACGGTGAATGCCGACCTCACCGCTACACTCGACACCGCTGCAAGCGCCGCCAACCCAGAGTCCGCAACCATTCCGGCCCAACTACAGCAACAAAAAACCACCAACACCGCCCAGGCTACGGCCACTGGCAAAAAGAATAACGGCGACAAAGCCACAGGTAGTGCAACTATGGCAGTCCAAGTTTGCTCACCTCCATATACTGCACCCAATGAGGTGCCGGCTGGCACAGGATTGAGCACGAACGGGCTAACATTCATTACGCAGTCAACAACTTCGTTCGGTCCCGCTCCTGGTGGCGGGCCAGGTTGTGTTGCATATGCATCACACGTCAACATCATTGCACAAAGTGGTGGTACTCAATCCAACGTTGGTAGTGGCACGAGTTTCACCGTTGCCGGACGACCAGATGTAAGCGCAACTGGCTCGGCGAGCGGCGGTAAAGACAACATTGTGACAGTGGTGCAGCAAAGCGATATCGACTCGGCCACGACGCAGTTGAAGGGGAAGGATGACGCGGATGCCATCAAGCAGCAACTGAAGCAGCAACTGCAGAATGCTGGTTTGTATCCGATCGAGGCAACCTTCCATGCCTCCCAGCCAAGTATTTCACCGAGTGTCCAGGCCGGCCAACCAGCGAGCAATGTGACGGTTACCGAAGGTGTAACGTATACCATGTACGGTGCCAAGAAGTCCGATATTCAAGCAGTGCTGGACGCTAACATCAACCAGCAAATCGACCCTGCCAAGCAAAGTATCCAGAGCGACGGCCTTAGCCAAAACTCGTTCAATGTGCCAAACGCCGGCAGCGGCAAGACGCTGCAAGTTGGCTTGCAAACTGCTGCAACGGTTGGTCCGCACATCGACGTCAACGCACTCAAAGAACAGCTGGTCGGCAAAAAGAGCGGCGACGCCGAGACGCTCATCAAAGCATTACCAGGTGTTACCGACGCGAAGGTGAAGTACAGTCCGTTCTGGGTTTCATCGGCGCCGGCTGCAAACAAGATTACCATTACATTTAAGAAATAATGCAGAACTCAAAATCGTTTCTAGCGCTGGACGTGGGAACGAAGCGTATTGGTGTGGCCACCGCTCGCGCTGATGTGCGAATTGCCAGCCCGCTGACCACCTTGGAACACGGGGCGGATATATTGGAACAGATTGTCAAACTGGCAAACGACCATGAAGTCGATACGATTGTGGTCGGTTTGCCGCGCGGGCTGAACGGCCAGACTACCGAGCAGACCAAGCTGGTCGAACGTTTTGCCGCCCAACTCAAAAATGCTTCTGGGAAAACGATTGTACTGCAGGATGAGGCACTCACGAGCGTCAAAGCCGAAATAGAACTAGCGGCGAGAAAAGCCCAAACCGGGTATAATAAATCGGACGTAGATGCATTGGCAGCTACGTACATTCTGGAAGATTACTTAAACGAACACCAAGTATGATGAAGCAACACGCCGTCCGGCGACAAAATCCGCGCAGTCACAAGCGCCGCGTGTTTGCGGTAGTGGTTCTGCTGCTCGCGATTTTAGTGGTGGCTGTAACCCTGGTTCGTCATTCGTATTTTGACAATCTGCGGCCAGTGAGTAGCAGTACCAGTGTCACTTTGTTTACTATCCAGAGCGGCGAATCATCGTCCGACGTTGGCGATGCGCTCATGAAAGCGGGCCTTATCCGTAGCAGCAGTGTGTTTGAGTGGTACATCAGCAGCAAAAACGTTCGTGCCGACTTGCAAGCTGGCACGTATGCACTTCGGCCAAACATGGGCGTGTCGGACATCGTAAAGCTGTTTGTGAACGGCACAGTGGCGGCAAATTTGGTGACCATTTTGCCGGGACAACGGATTGACCAGATTCAACGAGCGCTTATTAAAGATGGATTTAGAACACGCGACGTCGCGGCTGCATTAACCGCTAGCACCTATGCTGGCAACTCGGCTTTGGCCGATAATCCGGCTGGTGCTAGCCTGGAAGGCTTTCTGTATCCGGACTCATTTCAGAAAACCACAACCACCAAGCCGCAAGTCATTGTGCAAGAGTCGCTCAACGAAATGTCGCAGCACCTTACTCCGAGTATCCGCGCCGCATTTACTAAGGAAGGTTTGAATGTGTATCAAGGTGTGACACTTGCGTCCATTGTGGAACAAGAAGTGCCGAGCGGTAGCGACCGCGCCCAGGCAGCGCAAGTATTTTTGTCACGGCTGAAACTGGGCATACCACTCGGCAGCGACGTAACAGCGTATTATGGCGCCATTATCGCCGGCAAACCAATCAGCACAAGATATAATTCGCCATACAACACTTTGCTTCACAAAGGGCTACCACCTGGCCCAATTAGTAACGTGGATGACAGCGCGCTGAATGCGGTAGCGCATCCGGCCAAGACCAGCTGGTTGTATTTTGTCTCGGGTGATAACGGTAAGACGTATTTCTCGAAGACGCTCGCCGAGCAGCAGGCCAATACAGCTCAGTATTGTCATAGGCTGTGTTCTGGTGCAAACTAGAACAGAGGTAGCAATTTGCGTGCGCGTACAGATTTGATATAATTGTTACGCCTAGGCGACAGACAAATGTGCCAAAGCATCGTTGTATTGCTAAGATTTGATTGCGGTTTATCGCAGAGAACAGTAACTAGGAGTTTACTATAAGCACTTCACCACGCCACTCGGCTGCTGTCTTGCAGACGTTCGAGCATCCGGCCAGAACCTATGGGCGGCTACAAAAGCGGTTCCGTTTGAAGTCGATACGCCGCCGTGCGGTTCGTTATTCACTTGTTGCTGGTAATGTGCTGTTGCTGGCGGTAATTGCGACGTTTGTGGTGTATTCGCGTAGTAATAGTACTGCGATCAAAACGTCGGTTTCTGCAGTGGCAGATGCGAACTCCCAGAGTGCGCTGGACCCGCTAGACCAATTGTCTTCGGCAGATATTGCGGTGAATGTGGCTCGCGCAACCAACTTGGCCGAGGCTACGGCCGTTACTAACCAGGCAGAATCGGTGCACGCGCAACTGGCCATTACGCAATCCTCGGACAGCCTCATTGCCAAGCCGCAAGTGGTGGCAAGTGCGTTTAAATCCAGCAAAGACATCCAGCTGTATTATGTGAAGTCTGGTGAGTCGGTGCAAAGCATCGCAGCGAAGTTCGACATTACTTCGGACAGTGTGCGTTGGTCGAATAATTTGGAGGGCGATACGGTTTCACCCGGCCAGAAACTGTACATTCCACCGGTGAATGGCATTGTGTATGTGGTAAAGTCTGGTGACACGCCGGCAAGTCTGGCGTCAACCTATAGTGCGAACAAGCAGCTCATTATTGCCTATAACGATGCCGAGCTTACCGGCTTGCACGTTGGCGCGCGGATTCTCATTCCGAATGGCCAACCACCAAGCGTAAGCAATAGCAATGCCAGCGCCACCAGTAGTCTGGCTGGCGGATTTGCGTGGGGAAGTACGCCAGTGTATGGCTACAACGGCTACGATTATGGTTATTGCACTTGGTATGTGGCAACGCAAGTTTCGGTGCCGGCAAACTGGGGTAATGCCGCGACATGGGCGTATTATGCGGCGCAAGAAGGCTGGACGGTTAGCTCTCGACCAAGTGTCGGTGCAATTGCCGAGACGCCAAACGCAGCCGGCGGCGAAGGACATGTGGCCATGGTGCGCGGCGTTTCGTCGGACGGCAGCAAGGTGCTTATCCAAGACATGAACGGTATTGCCGGCTGGGGTCAGGTTGGCGAGGCTTGGCAAGCGACGTCGGAGTATCCGAACTACATTACGCACTAGGTCACGACCTATTTTGTCTGTAAAGTTTGGCTCCAAGGCTCAGTTTGCAACCACACTGCGCCCGAGCAAATAGGCCGCGACCTAAGTCAATCTGTTATAATGTAGTGAAATGAACTTCATTGATAAGGTTACGGTTTTGATTACCGCTGGTGACGGTGGTGATGGCGCGACGAGTTTTCGGCATGAAAAATTTGTCGATCGTGGCGGCCCGGACGGCGGCGATGGTGGCGATGGTGGCGACGTAGTTTTTGTAGCAACCAGAAACGAGAACACGCTGGCAAGCTTTCGTTACCAGAAAGAATTAAAAGCCGACAATGGCCAAGCCGGCAGCAAGCGCCGCAGGCATGGCAAAAGCGCCGACGATTTACGGGTCGCCGTGCCCGTGGGCACAGTGGTGGCGAGTGAAGATGGTACAGTCCTAGCAGATCTCGCCATCGACGAGCAAGAAGCGGTTATTGCCCGCGGCGGCAAGGGCGGTTTTGGCAACGCGCACTTTGTCAGCTCCACCAGACAGGCACCAAATTTTGCCGAAAAGGGCGAAGCGGGTGAGGTGGTAACCACGCTGCTAGAGCTGAAGATGATTGCTGACGTTGGCCTGGTTGGCCTGCCCAACGCCGGCAAATCCACACTGCTCTCACGCATTAGCAACGCTCGGCCAGAGATCGCCGACTATCCGTTCACGACACTCACCCCAAACCTTGGTGTGGTAGACATCGACAAGCGTTCGAGTTTGCTGTTTGCCGACATTCCGGGTCTCATTGAAGGCGCGGCCCAAGGTAAAGGGCTGGGCCACGAATTTCTGCGCCACATCGAGCGCACGAAAGTGCTCATCCATCTCATCGACGCCTATAACGAAGATATTGTCGACGCCTACAAAACCATCCAGGCTGAGCTGAAGTCATACAAAACGGCTCTGGACCATCGCCCGCAGCTCGTCGCACTGAATAAGATTGACGGCTTGGACGATGACATTGCCAAGGATTTGCAGGCCAAGCTGCGCAAGATCGTGCCAGTCGATACTCCGTTGTTTGTTATTTCTACCCAGTCCGGCAAAGGTGTGCAGGAGTTGCTGTATGCGGTAAAGGCGGCGGTAGACAAGCAGAAGCAGGTCCATCCAGCAGAGGATGAAGTTGAAGAAGTGGTGCCGGTGCTCAGGCTGCAGAATGCTGAAAAGGCCTGGACGGTGACGGCTGAGAAAAATACCTTTGTGATAACAGGCACGAGAATTGAAAAATTTGCGGCTCGAACCGACTTTGCCAATGAGCAAGGCTTGCGCCGGCTGCGCGACATCATGCAAAAAATGGGCATCATGCACGAACTGGCCCGCAAGGGTGCCAGAGCTGGTGCAACCATCAAAATTGGCCCCCAGCAATTCGAACTGTAGTAACATCCACCTTCTGACATCATGTGTACTTTGTTGCCGCAGGGTAGGCCCAAAAAAGCCAGTGTTATTTCTTCAAATCACTATTGACTTTCGTGTCCTTTTAGTATATAATGCAACAACCATCAGTTAGAGAGACTTTTCTTGCTGGTCGGCACATTCACAAGTTAGCTAGCGATTCCCTTTCTGGTGAGCTACTTGCAGCTACAATTTTGGCTGCAGCTATGCTCACCAGAAGAACGGTGGAGCACCCTGAAAAGTCGGCGCATTGCGTGCGACAAAACATTCTGGAAGGAGGACGCGACTTGCGAAGACAGATGCATTCACTGACGAAGTTCTGATGAAGCACCGGCGCGATCGCCTCCCTGCCTAACGACTGCAATGTGAGAGGGCGGTGTACTTGTACACGCGATTCATCCAGTCGACGTAAGGAGTCCCCCGAGGCTCATTCCTGCGAGAGCAGAAAGGAAATAGGTCGGGGACTATGAGCGGTTTTGTCTTACCGAGTAACTAACTGTTACAACTGAATAGTCGGCAGGCGTCTGCAACATCGCGTTCAGACGCCAAGAGGAAGGTGCTAACCACGACGCCCAGTATGTAGCCTAGCAGCACGAGTATGTGCAGCCCTACAGAACACCGTCTGGACACACCTAGGAGTCTACGCTCCCTCGAGCACCCACCCACGAAGGCGTTTTTACAGCGCGCGCGTGGCTGGAAGCCGACATAAAAGTGACGACCGGCGAGGCGATTGAGATAAGAGATATGGGTCACCCCGTAACCGATATCTCCGAATATGAGAAACCATTCCCCCGTGGCTATCATTTCTCGCGCCTCCCGGTTCGTCCGCCCCCCACCATTTTCGCTAGCTAACTTGTTTTACTTTTTCTGACGATAGGCATCCCGAAAGGGGTGTTTTTTGTTGGTTTTACGGTATGCTAGTACATATGGCCGGGCCAACTTTCTTTTTTTATGACCTAGAGACGAGTGGCATTAGCGCGCGCGACGCGCGAATTATGCAGTTTGCCGGCCAGCGCACCGACATGGACTTGCGGCCAATCGGCAAACCAGAAAACCATCTCATCAAGCTAACCGACGACATTCTGCCGGACCCAGATGCCATTTTAATAACCGGCATCACGCCGCAAAAAACGCGCGAAGAAGGCGTAACCGAGGCCGAGTTTTTGCAATACTTTGCCAGCCACATTGCCACCAAAGACACTATTTTTGTCGGCTACAACACCATTCGGTTTGATGATGAATTTATGCGCTACCTTCACTACCGTAATTTTTATGATGCGTACGAGTGGCAATGGAAGGACGGCCGCGGTCGCTGGGATTTGCTGGACGTTGTGCGCATGACGCGCGCTCTGCGGCCAGAAGGCATTGAGTGGCCGTTTGCGCCGAACGGTAAGCCAAGTAACCGGCTGGAGCTGCTGACTGCCGTGAACAAACTCAGCCACGAAAACGCGCACGACGCACTGGCCGACGTGAACGCTACCATCGCCGTGGCTAACCTCATCAAAACCAAGCAGCCCAAACTCTTCAACTTTTTGTTGGATATGCGCGACAAGAAAAAGGCGGCTGCGCTAGTCGGTGCCGGCCAGCCCTTTGTGTACAGCTCGGGCAAATATCCCGGCAAGTACGAACATGCCACCGTGGCTGTCATGTTGGCTAAGCATCCGCAAAAACAAGGTGCGTTAGTGTACGATCTGCGCATTGATCCGGGCGAGTTTTTGGGCATGAGTGCAGTCGAGCTAGCCGAGCGTTGGAAGTTCACGCGTGAAGACAATGCGCCCACGCGGCTGCCAATCAAGACGCTGCAATACAATCGCTGTCCAGCCGTAGCGCCGCTGAGTGTGCTGGATGAAGCCAGCCAAACACGGCTGCAGTTGGATATGAAAGTGGTGGAAGCCAATCGTAAAAAGCTGGCGGCTGCGCAAGGTTTTGCACTGAAAGTTTTGGAAGCGCTGGATTTGCTGGAGCAAAAGCGGCAGGCAGAACTCATTAATGACGACCGCCACGTCGATTCGCAATTGTACGATGGTTTTATAAGCGATGCCGACAAAAATGTCATGCGTGTTGTGCGCGCAGCCGAACCTAGCGACCTTGCCAGCCTGGAGCCAAACCTGCACGACGCCCGACTCAAAGCTCTACTGCCACTCTATAAAGCACGTAATTTTCCAGCGGCGATGACGGGCGAAGAGCGAGAAAATTGGGAGCAGTTTTGTGCGCAGCGGTTAGTAGGCGGTGGCGCCAAAAGTCGTCTCGCAAAGTATTTTCAGCACTTGCAAGAGCTGGCGAATCAACCTGGTATTACGCAAAATCAGCAGTATTTACTGGAAGAACTCCAGCTGTACGGGCAGAGTATTATGCCTGCTGAAGCCAACGAATAAACGAGACGAGCTAGATCGAATGATAAAACTACGCAGGACGCGTTTGCGCCGTTCGTAGCCGACTAGGATTGCACTTATAAATACGGCGACAAGCGTAATCCAAAGCAAAAAGTCTATTTGAAGATTGGTACCAGGAATAAGTCCCAGAATCAAAAAGTTTGCCATATCGCTTGTCTCCCGATAAGAAGTTTCGTGAATTTCATCCTCGCATATATTTGAGCAAAAGGCAACAATATTCTGATTATCTTTCAGAATTTTTTAAGATAAGATGCTTGTGTTATACAATTTTTTGTGTTAGAATAATACTCAAACAATATCATCCATGATATTGCAAGAGCCAAAGACGAGACTATGGGCAAGCGAAAACGAGAAAGTAGCTTCAGTACCTTCGATGAAGGCATAAAAACCCCGGCTTTTGGTGTCTACCGCCCGGCAACCTCTGACTGGATCAACTTGGTGGCCGAACCACTTGAAACGGCACAAAACTCAGTCGAAAAGTTTCTTACACGTCGCCGCCTGATGGGTAATTTCGAACCCAGGCAACGATTTGGTACAACTTTTATAGGCCCGAAGGACCAAGATACAAGTTACCTTGCGCCCGTAGATTTTGATGATTTTCTTGCAGAAATGACTGCATTTTCCAAAGAGCAAGGAATTGTACGTGTCCCGATAGCAGGGTTAGATTGGTATGGGCGGCATGATACTTCGCTTGTCGCACGATTCAAAGAGACGGGCAGAGCAGCGGATAGGTTGGGAACGGAAAAGCGCGTTATTGAACGTGCCATGCGTCACATGGGTATTCGTAATCCACATATTGCTCGACCAGATCATGTGACATTAGGTGTGTACGACGTGGGGGCTAACGGTGAGCATGACTTAGACATGGGTGACCGCAAAGAAATCATTAGCAGAGTAAGACAAGAGCTTAATGCCTTTGAAATTGGCCACGTTGCCTTAGCACCGCTTGTTGTTGGTAGAGGCTATGATGTACCAATCATTGCCAGTGAGTGGCAGCGGCCTGAAATGGGAACCGTTGCACCTATCGCATCATTCGAACCCGCAGAGTTGGTAGGAGCATAGGATTTTATTATGGCAAGTCGACGAGTTTTTAATACACGCAGCCACGAACTCAGACCGAATCGTGAGGGTCGTCCGGCCACGCGTGAAGCGGCAAAGCGTGGTTCTTTCGGATTGTTTTTGCCATTAACTACAGTAGCTGGAGTAAAAGAGCCACTCGACGAAGCGCTCACGAATGTCGGTAATTATTGGCGAGCAGAACGGGGCGATGCGCCGATGGCACATTTGCGTTCGCACGCCGACATTGGTGTGACACTTGTAAAACATAGCGTTGTACAGCAATCGATGGGCGACATGCTGCGCCAAGGCTTTCAGCTCAAGGATTTACGCGAGCGTTTGGAGCAAACACCAGAAGCAATTGGCGCGAAGACGCTTGAAGTGCCAATAACTGAGGCGAAGTGGCTTGGTGACGGCAAGCGCAAACTGGCGCTCATGATTGATATGAAGTCAGAAGCAGCTAAACATTTGGAAGAGCAAGCAGAAGCTCTTGAGTGTGTGTTTAGTAGTATCACCGGTGGC
Source organism: Candidatus Saccharimonadota bacterium (assembly GCA_025927415.1). Taxonomy (GTDB): domain Bacteria; phylum Patescibacteriota; class Saccharimonadia; order Saccharimonadales; family UBA4665; genus JAICLK01. Next base: position 29,576 of record JAICLK010000004.1, read on the forward strand.
GGCCGCATAGTGGATGTCGTGGATGTACCGGATCATATCAGCATTGCAAAATATGGAGAAAACAATGATGGTATGGGTATTAAACGCAGCTTGCGGCGGGGTTCGGCCGGAATGGTACACGACTACTTGCGTTACGAGCTCGACCAAAATCCTCTAGTAATGCGGCTCGGCAGTTTGGTGGTCGGCCGAGATTATCGATCGCTAAGCGGCATGGAGCTTGAGGCGACGCTACCGCCACAAGTGTTCACGTCAGACTTATTGGATGCTGAGCCGGTAGACATTGTTTAGCCCTGTCCTGCACCCTGGTAGCTCGCGCGAAAAAGGAGTATAATAACTCCGTTATTATGAGTGAGCGCATTATTGTAAAAGGTGCGCGGGAGCACAACCTCAAAAACATCGACGTTGAGATTCCGCGCGATAAGTTAGTGGTTATTACGGGCTTGTCCGGTTCGGGCAAGTCGTCTTTGGCGTTCGACACCATTTATGCCGAAGGCCAGCGCCGGTATGTGGAGAGTTTGAGTTCGTACGCCCGCCAGTTTTTGGGCATTATGGAAAAGCCGGATGTAGACCAAATTGATGGTTTGTCGCCTGCCATTTCCATCGACCAAAAATCCACCAGCCGTAACCCGCGTTCGACCGTGGCTACTGTCACTGAAATTTATGATTATTTGCGTCTGCTGTTCGCCCGCGTTGGTGTGCCACATTGTCCAATTTGTGGCCGACCAGTTACGCGCCAAACCACCCAAGCTATTGTGGACCAAGTTTCGGTTTTGCCGGCAGATGCAAAGTTGATGATTCTCGCGCCAGTTGTTATCGACAAAAAAGGTGCCTTCGAACACATTCCCGAGCAATACACCCGCGCCGGTTTTGCGCGCGCCCGCGTGGACGGCGTGGTATACGCGCTGGACGAATTCCCGACGCTCGACAAAAACTACAAGCACAAAATTGAGATTGTCGCCGACCGTTTGGTAAACAACGAAGACAGTCGCAGTCGCTTGGCACAAAGTGTCGAGCAAGCGCTAGAGCTGGCCGAGGGCAAACTACGTGTCGTGAATGCCGACACCAACGAAGAATTTGAGTACAGTTTGCAGTACGCTTGCCCGGAACATCCGAATGTGGTTATTCCGGAACTCGAGCCGCGCACATTCAGTTTTAACTCACCGCATGGTGCTTGCCCAGTTTGTACTGGCCTTGGCTCGCGGTTGGAAGTCGACCCAGAACTCGTCATTCCCAATGGCCGGCTGACCATTGCCGAAGGTGCCATCCGTCCGTACAATCGCATCAACGTCGACAATTGGTACATGAAAAAACTGCAAGCCGTGGCCGACCGCTACAAGTTTAGTTTGCACGTCCCCACCAGCGAAATTTCCGCAGAAAACCTCGAACGAATCATGTACGGCACTGGCAGCGAAACGTACAAAATTGGCTTGGGTGTCGGGCGCAGTTTCGAGACGACATACGAAGGTGTGGTGCCAAATTTGGAGCGCCGTCACAAAGAAACCGACAGTGACTTTATCCGCCGCGACATCGAGCGCTTCATGCAGGAAAAGCCGTGCTACAAATGCCATGGCTTGCGCCTGAAGCCCGAAGTTTTGGCGGTAACCGTGCACGGAAAATCCATCATGGATTTGTGCCAGCTGTCGATAGACGACGCACTGGGTTGGTTCGACGAACTCAAACTTAGCGACCAAGAAATGCACATCGCTGCTCAGATTTTTAAAGAGATTAAGGCACGCCTGAACTTTTTGCAGGAAGTCGGCCTGAACTACCTCAACTTGCTGCGTAGCGCGAACACATTGAGCGGTGGCGAAGCGCAGCGTATCCGGTTGGCTACGCAAATCGGTAGCGGCCTGCAAGGCGTGTTGTATGTTTTGGACGAGCCAAGCATCGGCTTGCACCAGCGCGACAACGACCGGCTCATTAAAACCCTCAAGCACCTTCGCGACATTGGCAACACGGTTGTGGTGGTAGAGCACGACGAAGAAACTATTCGTACCGCCGATTATTTGCTGGACATCGGCCCAGGCGCTGGCGTGCATGGCGGATACGTGGTTGCATCTGGTTCGCCCGCAGATGTGCAAAAAGTGAAGGAGAGTATCACCGCACAGTATCTCGGCGGCATAAAAAAGATTGCCATGCCAAAGAAGCGTCGCGCGGGCAATGGCAAGGAACTGGCGATAAAAGGTGCACGCGAAAACAACTTGCAGAACATCGATGTGCGTATTCCGCTCGGCAAGTTGGTGGTGGTGAGTGGCGTTTCGGGTTCGGGCAAGTCCAGCCTCATCAATGATATTCTCAGCAAAGAACTGCAAGCGCAGTTGATGCGAGCCAACACTGTGCCGGGCAAGCATGACGATATCGAAGGTATTAAGCAGCTGGACAAAGCCATTATCATCGACCAGTCGCCGATTGGCCGCACGCCGCGCTCAAACCCCGCAACATACACAGGTTTGTTCACGCCTATTCGTGAACTGTTTGCGCAAACGCCAGAGGCAAAACTTCGCGGCTACAGCCCGGGCCGTTTCAGCTTTAACGTCAAAGGCGGGCGCTGCGAAAACTGCGCGGGCGACGGTATTATCAAAATTGAAATGCACTTCTTGCCGGACGTGTATGTGCCGTGTGAAGTCTGCGACGGCAAGCGCTACAACCGCGAAGCGTTAGAGATTCATTATAAGGGCAAAACCATTTCCGATGTGCTGGACATGACGTGTGAAACTGCGTTGGAATTTTTCGAAAACCAGCCTGCTATTGCGCGCAAATTGCAAACACTGGTAGACGTTGGGCTTGGCTACATTGGCCTCGGCCAACCGGCCACAACATTGTCTGGCGGTGAAGCACAGCGTATCAAACTTTCCAGTGAGCTAAGCCGCCGACCAACCGGCCGTACGCTCTACATTTTGGACGAGCCAACAACTGGGTTGCACATGGCGGACGTCGAGCGGCTGTTGCATATGCTGCACGCACTGGTGGATGCTGGCAACAGCATGATTGTCATCGAGCACAACCTGGACGTCATCAAAAACGCCGACCATATCATCGACATGGGCCCAGAAGGCGGCGCCGGCGGCGGCCGTATCATTGCCGAGGGAACGCCTGAACAAGTCGCTCAAACCAAAGCAAGCTACACCGGCCAGTTTCTCAAAAAAACGCTACGAAACTAATCTTTAGATTTTTCTAAGCGACGGCGTAGTTTGGCGTGGAATTCTTTGTCCGTGGCCAAATGCCAGAGAAGTGGAGCAAAGGTGAAGATCGTAGCGACAGCCACGGCCAACAGGAAATAATGGTCGACGTTGGGAATTCTGCTGCCGATGAAGTAACCCAAAAGAGTCACAATGATGGCCCATCCAATATCGCCAATGGCGTCGAAAACGGCAAATTGCACGCGATTCATATGGCCAATGCCAGCAACTATGGGCGCGAACGTGCGAACGACGGGCACAAAGTGGGCGAGCAGCATGGTTTTGCTGCCGAAGCGCTCATAAAATGCTTCGGCTCGGGCGACATATTCTTGGCGGAACAACAACCCGTCTTGCTTGCGAAACAGGCGACGCCCATAGCGTTTGCCAATTTCATACCCAACGTTGTCGCCCGCGATAGCGGCCAGGGCTACAACCAAAATAACGCCAGCTAGCGGCAATCTGCCTTGTGCGGCAAATGCACCAGCGGTAAGTAACAACGTATCACCTGGCATAAAAAAGCCGACTAACATGCCGGACTCAGAAAAAATGATGCCGCCAATTATTGTTAAGCCGACTGCAACGCCGGCACCACTCAGTAAAGTAGATGGGCTAAACACTTCTTTAGCTTACACGATGTCACATACTTTACCTAACGCTTGCCGGACTAGAATTCAGCGACCGTCCAGGTCTTCATCGCTTATGGTATACTACTAATAAGTAGTGGGGAAAATCTAAACAGGAGGAAACTATGTCAGATTCTATAAGTCTTGATTTACAACCGCGCGCTGTAACCGGCAAAGCAGTAAAACGTTTGCGTCGGGAAGGTCAGGTGCCGGCGGTGGTCCACGACCACGGCAAAGATTCGCTGGTGGTGCAGGCCGACGCGCAGGCGCTCGACAAGGTGTTTGCGGCGGCTGGTAAACACCATCCGGTGGAGTTGAGTGTTGACGGCAAAAAACACACGGCGCTTATCAAATTCGTGAGTCGCGATCCACGCTTGAACTCGCTCACACATGTAGTGTTTAACGCCATCAAAGCCAACGAAAAAGTCGAGGCAGAAATTCCTGTTCACGCGCGGTACGCCGAAGGTAACGAGGCGAGCCCGGCCGAGCGAGCTGGTCTCATTGTGCTCACCAACCTGGAAAGCGTGCAAGTAAAAGCGCTGCCGAAAGATTTGCCTGACGTGCTGGAGTTTGACGGCGAAAAGCTGGTAGAAGTTGGCGACCACGTAACCGTCGCAGACTTAATTGTACCGGCCGGTGTGGAGGTTGAAATTGCAGCCGACCACGCGCTGGCAACTGTGTATGAACCAAGCGCCCTGCAGGCTGCCAACGACGCCACCGGCGGTACCGCCGACGAAGCAGATGCCGAAAACGTAGAAGCCGAGCACGAGAGCACTGCTGAAGAAGGCACGCAAAAAGATGAGATTCGTCCTGGTGGCAAAGAGGAAAAAGAGGACAAATCCCAAGGCCACAATCCGGAAAAGAAGTAGCTTTCGTAAATTACTCGAAAGGGCCGCTCGCACAAGCGGCTCTTTTTATTCCTCGATGAATCCGCCGGACTGGTGTGCCCACAGTTTGGCATATTGGCCGTTTTTGGCGAGGAGTTCTTTGTGCGAGCCAACTTCAACGAGTTGGCCTTTGTCCAAAACGGCAATGCGGTCCATGTGGCGTAGTGTGCTCAAACGGTGCGCAATGGCAATGACGGTTTTGTCTGCCCACAATGCTTCGAGCGCTTGTTGCACGAGGATTTCGCTCTCAGAGTCCAACGCGCTGGTTGCTTCGTCCAAAATGAGGATGGGCTTGTCGTCCAAAAATGCACGAGCAATGGCGATACGTTGGCGCTGGCCAGCCGAAAGCTTCACGCCGCGCTCGCCTACCAACGTATCGTAACTTTCCGACAATTTGTCGATGAACTCGCTGGCGTGGGCGCGCTTGGCGGCGGTTACAATTTCGTCTTGCGTAACGTTGCGTTCGGCCGCGTAGGCAATATTCTGGCCAATGGTGCGGTGAAACAGCGACGTGTCTTGCGGCACGTACGAAATGAGCCGCGACAAATGTGTCGCGTCAATCGGTGCACTGTCCAAGAGAAGCTGGCTCCCTTCAACTTTGTAGTAGCCGAGCAGCAGTTTGGTAAGCGTGGTTTTGCCGCTGCCGGAGTGGCCGACAATGCCAATTTTCTCGCCCTTTGCTATCGACAAGCTAATGTCGGCCAGCACCGGCGTGTCCGCTTTTTCTGGATAGGCGAAGTGCAAATTGGCAAATTGCAGACTTTCTCCAAAACCTGGTGCATGTACGGCAACATCTGGGTCGGCGCGGAACTGCTCAATCAAATTGCTGTCGCCAAACAGGTATTTATGTGCCTCTTCCACGCGCGCCCGCTTGAGCTTAAACTGCGAAATATACCATACCGATTCCCAAATGCTTGTGGAGAAAAGCAGGATGGCGGACAGGAGCGTTGCCAGCTGTGCGATGTTAATTTCGTGATGCAAAAACAGATACACGTTTAAGCCGATGGCAATTGGCCAAATGAACATACGCACCCACGTGGACATCGACATCCAAAACACCACACTCCACCAAAACGACTCGCGGTTGGCGCGGATCATTATGGTTTGCTCGCGCTCCACCGCGGCTGTCTCGACCATTTCTTTGTGGAACGATTTGATGTTTACGAAGTTGGCGATGGCGTCGATGATTTTGCCGTTTTTGGTGGACATGGTGTCCGACGCGCGGCGCTCGTACTCGCCCATGTTTTTGACGGTGTATTTCCCAGTTAACAACATCACTAACAGTCCCAGCGTAAATATGACGCCGGTTTGCCAGTTGACGCTGGCCATGATGGCGATGAGCGCCACCATGCTGACGACTTGGCCAATGTAGTTGTAGAACAGGTTGTCTAGAAAGTCGCGCATTTCCTGGCTGATGGTGCCGATGTACGAGGAAATTTTGCCGGTGAATTTGTCCACAAAGTACGGGTACGGCTGGCGGATGGTTTGGCGAAACAGAATGTTTTCGTACCAATAGCCGAGCGGACGGATGAAACGCATATATAGCAGTTCGGTGCCGTGCCAGGTAAGGCTGTGCCCGACGCTCAAACCAATCAGCAGCCAGGTGAGCATCACGGCTTCGTGGCCGCGAACTGGATTTGCCGCCAGCGCGCCGGTTAGCTTACCAATGAAGAATGGCACAACTGCCAAGCAGGCATTGGATATCATGAATCCAAAGCCGACTAGCAAAAACCGCGGCTTGAACTGTGCGATGTAACTGAAGAACGAGCGGAAGCCCGCTGTAGGTAGTGTAGTTTTACTCATAGTTTATCCTTAATCTTCGATGAAGCCGCCACTTTGGTGTGACCAAAGCTTGGCGTAGGTGCCGTTGTTGGCTAGTAATTGTTTGTGCGAACCTTGTTCGATGATCTGGCCGTTATCCAGAACCACGATGCGATCCATGCGCTGAATGGTGCTCAGCCGGTGGGCGATGGCGATGGCCGTGCGGCCTTCCATCAACTTCCACAGTGCGGCTTGGATGAGCTTTTCGCTTTCAGAGTCCAGTGCGCTGGTGGCTTCGTCCAGCACCAAAATCGGTGCGTCTTTTAAGATGGCGCGGGCAATGGCGATGCGTTGCCGTTGGCCGCCGGAAAGCTTGACGCCGCGCTCGCCCACCAGTGTGTCGTAGCCGGCTTGCAAGCCAACAATAAACTCGTGCGCGTTGGCTTTTTTGGCGGCTGCAATCACTTCCTCTTCACTGGCACTTGGCTTGCCATAGGCGATGTTTTCGCGAATAGTTCGGTGAAACAACAGCGGCTCTTGCGGCACATACGCCATGGACGTACGCAAATCGTTTTGCGTAATGTGCGCAATGTTTTGGCCGTCGATCAAAATCTCACCACCATCGATGTCTGAAAAGCGCAGCAGCACACGGGTAAGTGTTGTCTTGCCTGAACCGCTGTGGCCAACCAAACCAATTTTCTCGCCAGGACGAATGGTGATGTTGAGCTTTTCAAATAACGCATCGTCCGAACCGCTGTGTGTGAACGTTACGTTGCGAAATTCGATGCTGCCCTCGCTAATGTGCGACGGCTCCGGGTTGCTGGGGTCGGTAACGGCCGGCTGCAACTCCAAAATTTCCAGCATGTCGGCGGCGTCACCAAACGAGCGGTTGAGGTTACGAAGCGCGTTGTTGCTGAACTGGAACAGCTGCTGGGCGATGCTGGCCGTGTAGTTGAAAATCAGGAAGGCCGTAGCCAGCGCCGCACCAAAGCGCACCACGCTGATAATGGCCACAAACAGCGCGATGGCGGCCATAAAACCTGACACATTGCTGAGGTAAATTTGCTGGCGCTGGAATGCATGCATCATGTTGATGAGCTTGCCGTAGGTGTGGTCGGTGGTGGTGGCGAAGCGCACATTTTCCTCGTGCTCGCGCGCAAAGCTTTTGATGGCCATGACGTTCGTAACCGCATCGGCTAGCGCGCCGGTTTGTTTGCTTTCGGCACTGGCAACTTCGCGCCCGCGGTCGCGCACGCGTCCACTCACAAAGAACGCCACCGTTATGTATATCACCGAAAATACCAAAAGCGACAGCGCATACAACGGCGAACGATGGAACATGATTATCGTAACCAGCGTCAATCCCGTTACCAGCGGAATGAGCATGAAGAGCATGGTGTCGGCCAAGCGAACGTAGGCACCGGTGAGTTTGTTGGTGGCAGAAACCAGCGAGCCACCAAAATGGTTGGCGTGGAAGTCGGCCGTTTGCGCGGTCAGCCCATTAAATACTTCACGGTTAATCGAGCGCTCCACGTTGCCTTCCAGTGGCCAGTAAAACCGGTCGAATACTCGCCACAAAAACACACCAGTAACTAGCTGGAAGAAAAGGTACAGCAAAATCAGCCCGCCAAAATCGCCCCAAATATGGTTGGGCGAATACTCATGCCGGCTCAGCTTATTAATAATACTGGCCAGCACAATAGGCGAAATGTAATTGTTGATGCTAGTGTTGATGGGCAGCAAAATAGCCACGGGCAAGTACAGCCGCGGAAACCGACGCACATGGCGCCAATAATAGCCAAATGTTTTAAATGCAATATCTTTATTCATGGCTCCTGCCTCCTGCAGGGGCGATTAATGGGTGTAGAAAGAGTTTTTAGGTTTGTTTACGTAAGAGTTACCGGGTTAACGGCAACGCCAAAACGAGAGATTTTTGTGTACATTTTTTGGCCGCCTCCGGTTAAGTTGATAATTGATAGGTGATATTGTATACTAATAAAAAAGAGATTGCAATCAAAATCTGTTAAAAACGTAATAAACCAGTGGATAAGTCATAATGCTTAGCGAATCGCATGCTTCTTTTGGTGGTGAGCAGCTACTTCCAGATGCGGAAGCGGCAGTGCCCCTCGCGGCACCAGCCGAAATAGAGCGTCGCCCAAAAATGACCATGCCGGAAACGGTATGGACACGAGTCGATCCAGACCATGTGCAACTGCCCGTACCGCAGCGTCGCAACGCCGCGGAAAAGCAACCAGTTGTTGCTGCCGAACCCGAACAAGAGGCGGCTGGTCCGCCGCGCAACGCTCGCCCGGAAGCGCTCGGCGATATTCTCAAAACCCAGGCGTTGCCCAACCTCGACATTCGTCCGCAGCATTTTTATACTGATTCCGAAACTCGCCCAGCTCACCAACCCGAGCAACAGCATGACATTTTGCCATCGGTTGCGCCGAAAACGGTGCCGGCAAAAACCGAAACCTTCCAACAGTTCGAGCAAGAGCGACGAGCGGTGCCTGCCTCGCCTGAAGCAGCGCCCGAGATAGCGCAGTTGAGCCATCACGAACTGCTGCTCTTTGCTGGCACTATCAATATTGGCGGCGCAAACCTGCTGGAAATCTACAATGCAAAGCGCATCGATGAAGATGGCCTGCGTCACATCGTGGCCGAATCCTTACAAGGCCATCCAGTAGAAGAAGTGCTGAGGCAAGAGGAGCTGCGAGAGCAGATGAAATTTGAGATGGATCCATCTTTGCGCCACTCACCGGAAGCCACGGCAAGCTTGCTGAGCCGTATGGGATCTGGTGCCAGTAAACAAGCTAAAAAGGTAGTCAATCCGCAGCGAGTCAAACAGCATGCTGACAACGCGGCAGCTTTTGTTGTCGGCGGCTTGGAGCGCATGATCGAGGAGCGCGACACACCGCCGAGCCCGGCCAAAATTGCAGCTTGGACCGTCGGCACTATTGTATATTTTATCGTCCTCATTTGGGCGCTCAAGCGTTAAAATAGAACAATGCAAAAGATAATTTTGTACTACAAATTTACGCCGATCGCCGATCCGGAAGCAGTGCGGCTTTGGCAGAAGACTTTGTGCGAAAAGTTAGATTTGCGCGGCCGTATTTTAATTTCCAAACACGGTATCAACGGCACGCTCGGTGGTGACCTCAAAAACCTCAAAACTTATGTGAAGGAAACCAAACAATTCGCCGGCTTCAAAGGCACAACGTTCAAATGGAGCGACGGCGGCCGCGATAATTTTCCAAAACTCAGCGTCAAAGTTCGTGATGAAATTGTGACGTTTGGCGCGGCAGGCGAGTTAAAAGTCGATGAGCATGGTGTAGTTGGTGGCGGCAAACATCTCAAGCCCGAAGAGCTACACAAATTGGTGGCCGAAAAAGGCGACGATGTAGTGTTCTTCGACGGGCGAAATGCCTACGAGGCAAAAGTCGGGAAGTTCAAAAATGCCGTTGTGCCCGACACGCGTACGACCAAAGATTTTTTGGATGAACTTGAAGGCGACAAGTACGCCGGCATTAAAGACAAGCCAGTGGTGACATACTGCACGGGCGGCGTGCGCTGCGAAATTCTGAGCGTGCTCATGAAAAATCGCGGCTTCAAAGACGTGTACCAAATGGACGGCGGCATCGTAAAATATGGCGAAAAATTCGGTGACGCCGGTTTGTGGGAAGGCTCTCTCTACGTCTTCGACAACCGCATGGGCATAAAATTTTCCGACAAAAGCAAAGACATTGGTGCGTGCATCCACTGCGTAGCCAAGACCAGCAACTACGAAAACTGCGCCAACAATGCGTGTAATGACCTCGTGCTCATCTGCGAAACGTGCACACAAGATTCCACAAAACGGTATCATACTGAAGCCTGCAAACTAGCGGACGTAACCCCTGTAGTATAGTTGCTCTTCTTGTTTAAAAATGGTAAAATATATGTACTTTGTGAGGTGAAAATCTCCAAAGCACCTTAAAAGCAGATTTTGAAACAGGTATGGAATGAACAGCAAGATTACGAATTGTCGTAGTTTTACTGTTCATTCCATAACGGGAGGATCACGCAGCCAGCGTGAAGTGATAGACCTAACTGCACTATGCATCAGTTTGCCAGCCATTCCGTGAGCGGACAGTTGCTGATAATAGGCAATTCTGCCCTCGCACAGTGGCTATATTAAGCTGCAGCCTGCAGTTAGGGTAAGGTACGAAATGAGGTGAAGTAGATGCTTTTGATAATGGCAATACTTGGCGCCGTTGGTGGTGCCTTCGGAAGCCATGTCGGCTTTGGTAGCCCATGGCTGTCAATTCCCACCATCCTGCTGGCGCTCGGCGGCAGCATCGCTGTCCCACTAGTTGCGAGCTGGGCATGCCATCACTGGAGCTCATTCCAGCGGCGCTACAGGGCCTATTGGCGCACCTACCGTCGCCAGATCCGCAGGGAGGGACGCGAATCCAGGAGGCTGGCGCGCTCGGCCAGGTGACCGTGGCTGAAGCTACGCTAGAAAGTTGCGTGCGGCGCGGAGGTTGGCAGCACTGCTGTCCGCATCCGCGCCTGCTACGCGTTCGTGCCCTACCCAATTTCCTTTCCCCCTCCTTCCTCTCGCACTCGTTTCAAAATCTGCTCTTTTTTATGAACTTGGTGTATCGTGCAACGTCGTTTGGCATCGTCGACGAAGAGCGAATTTTATGATAAAGTAAGTGCACTTCGTTGAGGTGGAAACTTCCGAGGTACATTGACAAGCAGACAGTTTTGCAAAGTAGGAACCAGGGCTATAAAAGTAGCCTTGCTTCCTGCTTTGCAGGAAAAGAGAATACGCAATCCAATCTCTCTAAAGGGAGAAAAGAATGAGTAAGCGCGACAATGGTCAGCGTGCACGAACCGAGCAGGGATACCAGCGCGAGTTGGAGGGTCTCCGGCGTAGTGGTCAGAGTGACTTGTGCGCCTATGTCCGTCCTCCGGGCGCGATTCCCGATATACCACCACCAGAGTACCTGGAGCGCCAAGCGACCAGCCAGACCAGCATGAAGGAAGCCATACCGAAGGCTGAGCGCTGCAAGGACTGTGGCTACCTACTCACCGCATCCGGACACGAGGTCAGTTGTGGCTGATGAGGATGAAGTGAGTGTTACGCTCACGGAAAGGGCATCTGCCAAGGTGGCGGAGTTGCTGGCAGAAGAGAGCGAGCGCTACCCTGGGCGGAACCTGAGGCTGCGTATTGCTGTCCAACCTGGCGGCTGCTCCGGCCTGCGGTATAATCTCCATTTCGACGAGCGTTCGCTCGACGGTGACACTGCCACCGACTGCGACGGCGTCGAGGTGGTAGTGGACAAAATGTCCGCTCCGTACCTCGAAGGTGCGACCATCGACTTCGTCGACACACTCGAGAAGATGGGCTTCACCATCGACAACCCAAATGCCGGCGGCACCTGCGCCTGCGGCGACTCGTTCCATTAGATCGAAGGAGACAGAAGATGACCTTCTCCAGAGTATTCAAACGCATTCTATGCGTTCTTCTCGCTCCGGTGATCATCGCCGTCGGCGCGGTCATCACGGCCATCACCATACCAATCGCCATACTCGTGTTCGTTGTGTGGCGTCCGGGAGACCCATGGCCTGGCGACATCCTCGCCTTGGGGCCTTCGCTCGTCGGTGCTGCCTTCCTCGGTCTGTGGGGAAATGTGCCTGCGATCTTCAAGTCGTGCGAGCATCCAAATCGGGTGAATGACGACGGCATGTGGTACGACCCAGAGGACGGTTACGCATACCGCTGGAGCTGCCCCGACTGCAAGAAGGAGTGGTTCGAGAACATCGGTCACTTCGATATTCCTCTCTAGTTTTACATGTGCGTGGCGGCGTGGTGCGCTTTTTAGGCATCACGCCCGCCCGCGTGTTTTTCTTTCAATCGTCTGCTGTCAATGTTTTGCTTTCTATGAGTGTGTGCTCATGCTGACGAGCTCAAAAGAGCGAAAAGGCGTAAAATGAAAAACGTGAATGCAAAGTTAGAGAAAAAATTGCGTGAGTTACCCAAAGATCCCGGTGTGTATTTCCATAAAAACGTCGCCGGGCAGATTATTTATGTGGGCAAAGCAGCGCACCTGAACACCAGAGTGCGGCAATATTTTCAGAAATCGCGCATGCGAGACCCGAAAACCGACGCGTTGGTGAGCGAGATTGCGGATACCGATTGGATGGTGGTGGACAGCGAAATCGAAGCACTGTTTCTGGAAGCAGAAATGGTCCGCCGCTACATGCCGCAGTACAACATTATGCTGCGCGACGACAAGGCGATGAGCTACATCCGCATCGACTACAACAGCGATTTCCCGACCGTCGGCACCACGCGCCGCCCGCTGGATGATGGCGCTAAGTATTTTGGCCCCTACCCAAGCACTACAAGCGTTCGCGCGGCACTCAAAAGTTTGCGCCGCGTGTTTCCCTTTGCTAGCCGAAAAATTCCTGGGCAAAAACGCGCCACGCTTTTTTATCACATCGGACTTGATCCTGGTTTGGAGGAGGGCAAAACCAGCTTGGAAGAATATCGTGCCAACTTGCGCAAGCTCATGGCCGTGATTGAAGGCAAGCGTCGCAGCGTGGAAAAGGACCTGGAAAAAGAAATGCAGATAGCCGCAAAAAAGTCGGAGTTTGAACGAGCTGCGAAAATTCGCAATCAACTTTTTGCGCTGCAAAACCTCACGCGCCAAGTCATTTTCAGCGACAAAGAATTTTTGGACATCAGCAAAGACCATGCCCTAAACGAGCTGGTCGACTTGCTGCAACTCGGCAAATTTCCGCGCAGAATCGAAGGCTATGACATCTCGCATATGCAAGGCACCAACGTGGTGGCGAGCATGGTTGTGTTCACGAATGGTGTGAGCGACAAGCGTGAATATCGTAAGTTCAAAACCAAAAAAGAGCACAACAACGATTTTTATAATATGCATGAAACCCTAAAGCGGCGCTTAAGTGAGAAGAATATCAAGGCGTGGGGTAAGTCAAACTTGGTGCTGATTGATGGTGGCAAAGGCCAGCTAGATGCCGCAATCAAAGCGCGTGACGAAATGGGCTGCAGACAAATTCCGTTCATCGGTCTGGCCAAACGGGAAGAGCAAATTGTCATTCAAAAAGAAAAATCTAACGTTACTTTACATTTGGAAGTATTGAACAAACTCGGAGGTTTCACAACGGAAAGTGACGATTTTATCCTCGTCAATGTGCCGCATAGCACGAACCTCATCAAACTTTTGCAGCGTATCCGTGACGAGTCGCATCGCTTTGCCGTCACCTATCACAGCACGCTCAAAACCAAAGGACAAACTGCCAGCATGCTGGAAGAGTTGCCCGGTATTGGCCCGGCTACACGCAAAAAACTTATCAAAACTTTTGGTAGTTTGCGGGCAGTTGGCGAAGTGCCGGCTGCAGAAGTTGAAAAAGCTATTGGCTCA
>JAICLK010000048.1 GCA_025927415.1 Candidatus Saccharimonadota bacterium
GATCTTTCAGTACGAGGCCAGCCGGGCAAATGTCCAGCTGTTGGCTTCGAACGAAACTGACGCGCCCCTGCGTTTATATGGCGACCGAAATCGTTTCCGGCAACTGGTAGCTAACTTGATCTGTAATGCTGTTGACGCATATACAGATGCGCCGCCGGAATCGAAGCGTGAAGTCGGCGTTGTGGCTGGCCGGAATGATGACGGCTCTATAGTGATCTCGGTTTACGATTTTGGCGTTGCGATCCCAGAAGGCATGCAGGACAAAATTTTTGAGCCATTTTATAGCACAAAGCACGAAGGTATGGGTATCGGCTTGTTTGCTGTTCGGCAAATTGCCGAAGACCACTTCCAGGGCAAGGTGAGCGCCCAAACCAAAAATGGCGAAACGCGCTTCACTGCCGTGCTAAAAGGTATGAAGCGTGACGAATAGCGCGACGCGCGCACTCGAAATCATCGCTACACAGCAACGGCCAGATGGTAGCTTTGTCGTCGTCAGCAATCCTGCAACAAGCATATCGCTGGCGGCCGAACTCACCATCCAGGCCACCATGCTCGACCTTTTCATGGACTGCTCTATAGCTGAGGTTCGGGCATGTATTCAACGGTTGGCGAAGTACCTGGCTAGCGTGCTTTTTAACGATGACTTCGAGACCATCCTGGCGACAACCGACACGCGTGCCGTATTCCAGGCACTCGCCGTACTGTACGAATACGATCCGCAGCTGCTGCCGGTGCCGGCGTTGGCAGCCTGCATCCAGTTCTTAACTATGCATGAGCAAGAACCGGGTGGCCCATATCGCAACGTCCAAAACGCAAATGGCGAGCCAGATATCGATACTAACGTGAGCATAGCCCGGCTGTTGTACCAACTGGGTGGCCCATTCCCGAAACTTATGGATTTTGTAACTGGCAGCGACGATTCCACACCATCCCGGTATTTTACAGAGCCGTGGGTCGCTGATTTGCAGTTTGAAAAATTGCAGCGCGTTATGGCACCGGCCCGAACAAAATCCGTAATAGTAGCGCCAGCAGGACGTTTAAACCGCACCGTTTACTTTTATAAAAATGCTTTTGGAGGTGATGCGGTCGTGTTTGGTTCCCTGGCCGTAGTTGCAGCGCGTACGCTCTACGCAACAAAAACTAAATCCCGCAAAGCGGCTGGCACGAGCGCGTATAGTCCAATTGTCCGCCGAGCACGCAAGGCTGTTTCGGGCGCACCTGCAATGGCAAAACAGCTTGATGGCTTGTTCGATCGTATTATCGCCATCGATCGCAATCAAGAGATTGGGCTTCTGGCGCTTCGGTTTGCGCCGGCACTCGGCAGCAAGCGCCCCGCTCTATCAGTACTTGAAACGCTTGGCGCCGCCAACCTTTGTAATTGGGTTGCTTACACACTTTACGACGATTGCATGGATGGTGACGGTGCGCCAACTTTGTTACCGCTTGCCAATATCGCTTTGCGCGCAGCGGTGCGATTGTTTGAAGAAGCTGTGCCTGGCGCAGCCTTCGCCGAAACGGTGCGGCGTTGTTTCGGCGCCGTGGATGCTGCGAATGCCTGGGAGCTTGCGCATTGTCGTTTTGATGCTAGCGGCACGACTATTACTGTTGGTCCACTGCCGGATTACGATGACCTTTCGCATCTGTATGGACGGTCATTGACCCATTGCTTGCCAGTACTTGGTGCAGCTGCGGCTGTGCCAGACAAACTAGATGTGACCGCGCTTACGCATGCTTTTCAGCGGTATCTTGCCGTGCGGCAACTTAGTGACGACTTGCACGATTGGCAAAAAGACATCCATCGTGGGCATGTCAGTTCTGTGGTTGCACGAAGTTTACATGACGCCGACGTATCAGCCGGTACCTACACCTTTGCCGAGCTCATGCCAAAACTCGGGCGAACATTTTTATACAAAACATTGCCGAGTATGAATGCTCAAATGCTCACGTTGGCCGCCGAAGCTCACGCCTCAATTCGCAGCGCAGCAGGTGTTAGTAGCCCCAACGTGCTCGATGAACTCATCGATATTTATGAGCAAAGTGCCCACAAGCTGCTTAACGAACACGCCCACACCATAAAATTTCTCGCAAAATATTGAGCCGCGTTTGCGCTACACCAGAATTGTGAAAAGGTTCTGTACGAAATTGTAGGTTTGCTTGCGCATAGTTTTTGGTGACGCTACTATCTTGTTAGAAATTAAAATTAAAAGGGCACCATGAAACAGACCGACAAAACCGAACTTGATTCCATACAGAAAAAACTGCAACGACAATCGAGCCTTCTCAAAAAATACAGAACACAGGATACGCACTTAAAGTGGCTTGTTGGTTTGGGCGGTGTTGCCATCTTGCTGCTTGTATTGTGGCTCGGGCTTGCCACCGATTGGACGGCAGGATTGCGCAAAGACAAAGTACCAGCCACCGCCACTGTGGCGGGTAATGCTGGAACGATTCATGGCACAATACCAACAGCAAGCGGTGCTAGTACGTCTGGTTCTGGCGGTACTACTCCTAATGGCGAATCTTCGAATACAAGTACGCGGACCAATGGAGCCACCACAACGGGAACCACCAATAGTAGCACGACAAATAACAGCACTACTTCGACAACCACCAACGCAACAACGCCACCAAATGCGGTAACGACTGGCATATCCGACCTCTACAATAGCACTGCCGCTGGCGACACTATCGATAGTGTTCTGAAATATGCTGAATCGCTTGGTGTACCAAGCACATGCTCAACTAGCTTGCTCATACAAACGTGCGCATTTACCCAGAATGGCAACACAATAACTGTACGTAACCTGGCTGGGTCGGGCTTAGTCACGGGTGTTACCAAGAATTTCTAGTTGCCAAATTCTGGTTATCCAGCTCTTGTTTTTACTGATATGTAGTTCCGTGCCGGATGGTGATGAGCCGTGCGATACCCCACGCGATAAGTGCGTATATGCCTATCGCGACCAAAGTGGACAGCTCGAAGCGCGAGATACCATAGTGCAGCGTGTAACCAAAAATGCCGAAGAATGGCGCCGCAAATGGATAGGATGCGTTATATATAAGATCCACAAAGCCGTTGCCTTGGTTGGCTCCCAGCAATATAAATAAGAACCGAATTGCTAACAGCACGATGATAACCCCGGCAATAAACCAGACCAGTCGCGCTGCAACCGCACTAGGAGACTGTGCGCTCGCAGTGTCGTCGGTAATATGGGTCGTTTCAGTTGCTATGTCGCCGTTACGTAGGTGTTTCACCTGTTGGATATGTTCAGCCATGCATGTCTCCTTATTATTTACACGCCAAATTGTAAACAGCGCGCTGTCGCTTGTAAGTAAGAAAACTCACACTCTTATCTGTTGGCTAGTTTGCGGACCAGGTGTCGGAGAAGGTTTGCTGAGCAGCTTCCCTTTAAAGAGATTTTCTGCTATAATATACATAGAATTCAGCTATGAAACAGTTCTCTTTTAAAATATTGGCAAGAAAGTTACGCAAGTCCAAGGTCAGTAAACGACTTCTTGGACTGCGAGGCATTCCGCTGGTGGTGACCGTGGGAGCAAGCATCATGCTTGTTGGCGGTGGTGTGTTTGCGGCACACGCAACCATTTTCAATAACGAGAATAGTTCCACATCTGGCGCA
>JAICLK010000018.1 GCA_025927415.1 Candidatus Saccharimonadota bacterium
GGCATGTAGCCCGCGGGTAACGCCTTTTTCGACGTTGTAGCTGAAGTTGTTTTGTACGACATCGAGATGCGGCAGGCCCAGCGCTTCCATTTTTGCCGCCTGGTAGTTCTCCTTAAACCAGCCACGGTTGTCGCCATGCACGGCCAGCTCGACGGTAAACAAACCCGGGATAGGTGACTCGGTTACGCTAAGTTCGTTGTAGTTACTGGGATCAAACATACTATTGTCCTTGCTTTGCGTACTTAGTTTCGACTTCGGCTTTTTGTTGCTGCCACCATGGGCGGTTTTGGGAATACCAATCGATTGTTGCCTGCAAACCTTCATGCATGCCGTTGTTGTCGGTGTAACGTGGCTTCCAGCCAAGTTCGGTTCGCAGCTTTGAGCTATCCATGGCGTAGCGCATGTCGTGGCCGGGGCGGTCGTTCACGTGGTCGTACCAATCTTTTGGCTTGCCCATTAGCTCCAAAAGCATCTCGATAACTTGTTTGTTATTAACATGGTCGTTGTCGGCGCCAATGATGTACGTCTCGCCCATCTTGCCTTTGTCAAGAATGAGGTGTACGGCCTCGTTGTGGTCGTCGACATGGATCCAGTCGCGTACTTGTTCGCCGGTGCCATACAGTTTTGGCTTGATTTCGCTGAGCACATTAGTAATTTGCCGCGGAATAAACTTCTCAATATGTTGGTATGGTCCGTAGTTGTTTGAGCAGTTACTTATGGTTGCCTGCACGCCAAAACTGCGAACCCACGCGCGGACAAGATGATCGCTACCGGCCTTTGTGGCAGAGTAGGGTGATGATGGGTTGTACGGCGTACTTTCGTTGAAACGGTTAGGGTCGTCGAGCTCTAGGTCGCCAAACACTTCATCGGTAGAAATATGGTGCAGACGTTTGTCGTGTTTACGGACGGCTTCCAGAATGGTGTAGGTACCGACGATGTTTGTCTCCACAAACGGCCATGGATTTTGTAGGGAGTTATCGTTGTGACTTTCGGCTGCGAAGTGCACTACGATATCGGTGTCGGCAACGAGCTTATCCATGAGCTCGGCATCGCAAATGTTGCCTTCTACGAACTTGATTTTGTCCATCACGGGCGCCAAGTTGGCTTTATTGCCGGCGTAGGTCAGCGCGTCAATCACCGTAACCTCGTACTCAGGGCGATGCTTGACGGTGTAATGCACAAAGTTACCACCGATAAAACCGGCGCCACCAGTTACAAGCAGCTTCATCTAGCTCTCTCCTTTGATAATCTTGGTGACTTTTGCAACCAGTTGGTCGAGTTCACTTTGGCTTTTTGCCTCGGCGTTCAGACGCAGCACCGGCTCGGTGTTGCTGGCGCGCACGTTAAACCAGCTGCCATCGGAAAATTCTATGGTCAAACCATCCATTTCGTCCTGCTTTTGGTCGATGAAGGCTGTTTTAAGATTGCCCAGAACGGTGTCTTTGTCCGCTACTTCAAAGTTGGTTTCGTCGAGACCTGGATATTTGGTGTAGAACACACGCAGTTGTGACAATGATTTTCCGCTGAGGCCAGCGACATACAGGCCAATAACCGCAGTAATCAAACCAGAGTCGGCAAAAAAATTGTCTCGGAAGTAAAAGTGGCCGGACACCTCGCCGCCGAACGGCGCATCGTGCATACGCATGTCTTGCTTGATGAAGGCATGGCCAACGCGGGTACGTACCGGCTTGCCACCTTTGCGCTCAATAAGTTCTGGCACGGCGTGGCTGAAGCGGACATCATACGTGATGGCTGAACGGGGGAATTTGTCGAGAAAATACTCAGCCAACATGGAAAGAATGACGTTGCCAGGTACCACGGTGCCGGTTTCGTCAACCAGGAAGGCGCGGTCGCCGTCGCCATCGAACGCGATGCCGCCATCCAGTTTGTTGTCTTTGATGACCTTGCAAAGGTCTTTCAGTGTCTCGAACTTCAGCGGGTTGGCTTCATGGTTCGGAAACGTGCCGTCCAACTCGAAGTACATTTCGGTGACTTCCCATGGCACATATGGCTCAAGCTCGGGGAAAATCTTGCCAGCCATACCGTTGCCAGCGTCCACCGCAATGCGCAGTGGCTTGAGTTTTTTTGGGTCGATAAAGGAGAGAACGTGGTCGATCCAGGCATCTACAATGTCGGTTTGTTCGAATAGACCAAGTTGGGCCGCCGCCGGCTTGAATTTGTTTGCAAGCACGTTGTCGCGGATCTCAAACAGGCCGGAGTTTTCGCCGACCGGCTTGGCTTCTTCTCGGCAAAGTTTGATGCCGTTGTATTCGCCCGGGTTGTGGCTGGCGGTGACCATCAGGCCACCGGCGAGGCCATTATGGCCAACGGCGAAGTAAATCATGTCGGTGGTGACTTGGCCGATATCGATAACATCGCGGCCTTGCGCCATCACCCCTTTTATAACTGCGTCTGCTAGCTCGGCTGAGTCCGGCCGCATGTCGCGCCCGACAGCAACTTTGCCTTCGGTTGGCAGCCAGTCGGCGTAGGCGCGGCCAATCTTTTCGGCGACTTCGGCGGTCAGCTCACTGCCCACCTTGCCACGCACATCATAGGCTTTAAAAATAGTACTGATAGCATTCACGGGGATTCCTCCTTTGCTTACGTTAATGCCACGTGCCTATTATACCAACTTCTTGCCTTTTCTGTTCGCAGGCTTCGGCTGCAGAGATTTTTAATTTGTCATAAAAGTACAAGCGCGAGGGCGGGGAGAAGGTCTCACGAGCTGGCTGCCCGGAAATCTCATCTCCCCACCCCACGCGCCAGGCCAAGCGTTTAAACTTGCCTTTGTACCTACTACCCGGTCAGGCTCACTCCACCATTGCTGAGGTCCTGCCAGCTCGACCACCCACTGAGGTGTGAGATGTCGTAGAGGTGGCCGTTACTGCCAATGGTTGAAGCATAGACTTCACCATCGCTCGGATTGATAGCCACGCCAGGACTTCCGATGAAGCTAGTGCCATCGTTTCCGAGACTCTGCCAGCTCGACCACCCACTTAGGTGCGAGATGCTGTAGAGGACCCCGGTGGAACCAGTGGCAAAGCCATAGACCTCACCGCTACTTGGGTCAAGAGTGACGCCGGGGCTACCAGCAAGACTCACTCCGGGGCTACCTAGATCCTGCCAGCTCGACCACCCACTGAGGTGCGAGATGTCGTAGAGGTGGCCGTTGGTACCGATGGCGAAAGCATACACTTCACCATTGTTGGGATACAGGGTAACGCCTGGGTTTCCACCGAAACTAGACCCGCCATTACCCAAGTCCTGCCAGCTCGACCACCCACTGAGGTGCGAGATGTCGTAGAGGTGGCCGTTGGTACCGATGGCGAAAGCATACACTTCACCATTGTTGGGATTGAGTGTGGCACTCGGGCTACCAGCAAGACTCACTCCGGGGCTACCTAGATCCTGCCAGCTCGACCACCCACTGAGGTGCGAGCGATTATACAGGTGACCATTACTCCCAATAGCGAAGCCATACACCTCACCATTGTTGGGATTTAGAGTGACGCTGGAATTGCTTGACGAGCTGCCGGCTACGGGACTACTGCCACCTTCGTTACCCGCCGGGTGCACTCCGAAGTCGATGAACTCTGTGAAGCCCATCAATGCGGATGTGCCTATACGCGTATCTCCCGTCCCGTCTTGATTGTGGTTGTACTCGGAAACGGTAATCGTACCGTCCGAGTTTACCGACTCGACGAAGGCTACGTGACCGGGGTTGCCAGGAACCACGGCAGCATCCCACGCTTTAGGCGTTGTTGATCGCTCGCTAGCCGGCGCATTGTCATACCACTGACCACCATTACCCCAATTACTTGGGACGGTGACACCGATGGTACTTTCCTTCCACTGTACGTAGTCCGTACAGTTTCGATATTCGTACCCACTACGGTATGGGTGAAAGACGTGGTTGGTGTCGTATATACCCCAGTCGTACTTGTCGCTTGGATTGCTTGGGTTCGTACAGGACGAACCGCCCGCCGAACCAAACTTGCAGGGAGCCTGCGTATCGGTCGGCCAGGGATAGTTGAGAGTATTCGCCATCGCCGGCGTAGCCGACGTAATGGCGACTGCCGTTGGCACTCCGATGGATACGAGGAGTGGGATGGCTACTATCGGCATGAGCCGACGTAGTTTTGCTGTCCATGTCCGGATAGACACGAATGACCCCTTTCACAGGGTTGTAGGTACATTAAAGAACGAGTGGCTGCACGTATGTATGCAGTCTTAGGGGTAACCTTTCTGTATTTGGTTCACTCGGGGGCTACTTTACCATAAACAAGCATTTTAGCAAAAGAGCGAACGATAAAGAGTTAAGAAGGAGTTAATAGTTCGGTAGCGGAACTTACACTAACCATGCGCAGTATGGTAGCGTAAAAAGTGTGGGCTTAAGAAGTTACGCTTGTGGATTCGGGCCGCCAAGTTGTGTGTACGAATGACGCAACGCCGAAGAACACTACATCTGCGAATGCGCCCCATAAGCGGGAGGTGACGACGACGGTCAAGGCCAGCTCTTTTGGCATGATTGCCGCGAGCAGCACGAGCAACGCACCGTCGCGAACGCCCAATCCGCTCGGTACGCCAATAGCAATCATACCCAGCGCGCCGGCAAGGTTGAATGCACCAACGATGAAGAAGAAATTGTGCCAGCTCATACTCGGCACGACAGTACGCGTAATGAAGAACTCAGCAAGTCCGACAATAAAACTACCGACTGCGTACAACAAAAACGACCGCAGCACCGCCTTGCTGTTTATGAATAACTCATCGGTTGGCTCACGTTTTTTCACCACAAACCACGCGAGCCGTATGAGCCGATTAAACACTGCTGGGCTAAGCATGAGTAGTAGCACCACTGCAAACAAAATCATCACCACTCTATAACTTTCCGGAATGGCTTTGATACGTGCGTCAAAGCCTAGCAGCAGCATAGCGATAGTCAGCAAAGAGATAACCTGCATAGCACCTTCGAGTAGTGAGCCGACCGCAAGCCTGGTTTTGGATATGCCGTGTGCGGCCGCCATGTACACCTTTCCGGCAATCCAGGTGACGCCGCCTGGAATGTAGCGACCGAGCCATGCTTTGGCATAGACGCTGGCTAAAATAGTAAAACGCGGCAAACCTTTGGCGCCTAAATCTTGCAAGATGAATTGCCAAATTACCACGGTAAAGTAGCGACCGATGGTCATCACAATAGTAGCAGCTATAAGGTAGTGCCAGTCATAGTGCAAGTGTACCAGCCGGCTCCAATCTAGCCCGCGTAAGTACAGTACGAAAAACACAATCACCGCGGCAAAAAACAGTATCTCAACTACCCTCCGTGGCACTTTGCGGAGCAGGTTTATCAGCGTTTCAACCAGGTGCATACTCTTTATTATAAGGCGCGCGAACCGCTAGGGCGAATGAATCTTGAGAGGCTTGTCGAAAATGACGAGCTTTTTGGCAGCGGCTTGGGCAGCTTCGTTGGCGGTGACAACCCTATGGTTTGGCCAGTACCATGTAGTATTGCTGTCGAGCATGAATGAGAGAACGCCGCCGCCTTGCAAAAAGAGTAAGACTACCAAGCATGCAATCGCAAGTTGTATGTTTGGCCGGTAGCCAATTACAAGTTTCCACGCGCGGGCCGCAATGGCTGCGAGCGGCAACAACAGCGGCAGTAAGTAGCGGCCGTTGATGGCAACGGGCGCACCAGAATTGGCGTAGGATTGGTAATCACTCAAAAATAGCGCGGCAACATACAACATGGTGGCAAGCATAAAGAACGCCAGCAGCCACTCGCCTCGAAACAGCCTCCGCCACGACAGCAGCACAAGTACTGCGCCCACAACTGCGAGCGCAATGCCGGTAAAACCCAGCCCCGGCAACGGTGCGAAGTTCTGGTACCGTGCCCAGGCTGGTGTCGGCACATTGCCGTTAATCATAAAGAACAGCCGGTACCACATCCCATACATCCAGGTCGGCACAAACGATAAAATATGTGCGTGAAAGTCGTCGTTTTTTTCTTGAGCATCCTCGCGGTCGCGTGCCCAGGGACCATACGACTGACATGCATCTACGGTAAGCACTGCATCGCAGCGTGGCACTAACGTTTTGTAGGTGGTGATGTTCAGGACATAGCGTTGCGAGAACAGTGTAAGACTAAGCACGAGCAAGGTGAGGAGTACGGCCATCGTCGTCTTGCTGGTGGCGAGAAAAGCCTTCCGAACAGCTTGCCACATTGCTCGCGGTTGGCGGAATGATCGCCACGAAAGTGCCACTAATATTAAAACGCACGCCGCAAATATAGGTAGAAACGGATACTTCACGATGCTGCCCAGCACACAGACAATTGCCAAGGTACCGAGGTCGCGCAGCGGCACACGCTTGGCTTCTAGCTCTGGGATAATCTTTGCTAAGAGTAGCCCAGTCCATGCCACAAAGATCATGAATAGGTTGTCGTAATTTATGGTGGCAGCCAGCAGCGGCACAATAGGAATCAGCACAAATACTAGGATGCTCACATTAACAAACGTCGCTGACGATTTGATGCGTAGCAATAGTTGCCGGAACAGTACGAGCGAGTAGCTAAACAGCGCCACGTTAATGAGTCGTAACCAAATGATTTGGATAGTTTGATCCTTGGTAAAAAGCTCGATCAGTCGGTAGGGAAAACTCATCAAATAGTGGTACAGGTAGGACGGATCTCGCGATAATGGGCCATACATACTAGCGCTTGTCGGTTGGTGCGTAGGAAAAGGAAGCCAGTGCTGGCTGTACAGTTTGATAAGGCCGAAATGAAAGTCCTCATCAAATGCCATCGGGTACACGGCCGAGAAGACGAACCACAGCGCTTCGAATACAAAGAAGCCGAGGACAATCCAGAAAAATGTTGGTGACGCCACAAGGGCGGTGAAGCGAGACGCTTTGCGGTCTTTCATATAAGCTAGAAATAAGTATAGCGTATAGCCCCTGAAGATTTCATACATGAAACGCGCTCGCAGTTTCGAACCTGTGCTACACTAGCTTTTAGCTATGAGGGTAGTAATTGTAAGCGGCTATTTTAATCCATTGCACGGCGGCCATCTGGACATGATAGAGGCAGCAAAGACGATGGGCGAAAAACTCATCGTTGTCGTTAATAACGACAAGCAGCAGTTACTCAAAAAAGGCAAGATTATTTTGGATGAACAGAACCGAGTGCGGCTGATGCGCGCCCTGCGGGATGTAGATGAGGTGGTGCTGTCGGTGGATGAAGACCTAACACAGATTCAAACGGTTGAGATGCTGGCAAGGCAACACTCGGATGATACACTCATTTTTGCCAACGGCGGCGACCGCGATAGCGAAAAAGCTATTCCAGAAACCGACGTATGCAAAAAGTACGATATCCAAATGGTATTTGGTGTGGGCGGAAACCACAAAGCTGACTCTTCAACGCGCATCAATCAAGCAACTGGTCACGAAGTCATGAGTGACTAGAAGCCAGTAGGGCGCTCCCTGTCCTGCCGAACGCTAATTTCTGCCAACGCCGATGTATTTGAGTGTCGTGCCGGCAAACTTGTCGCGGTCGAAGCGATTCATGCAGTCGACGAATAGTTTTGCACCAGACAACTTGGCAAGCTTGATAATGTCCATATGTATAAACTCTGGCCAATCAGTGGCAACAAAAACGACGTCCGTGCTCTGCACAGCTTCGTCCAAACTATGCGCGAGGTGGACGGCATCATGTAACTCGTGCTTGGCTTCTAGTGCTGCTTGGGGATCGTATGCAGTAACAACCGTACCTTGTTCGGCCAGCGTGTTGGCCATGACGACGGCTGGCGAACGGCGGGAATCGCTGGTGCCGGCTTTGAATGCCAAACCAAGAATCGCCACTTTTTTGTCCTGAAGGGTGGGGCTGTTGAGCGCCAGCGCTACCTTTTCAATAATATAGTGGGGCATGGAAGCGTTGAGCTCGACCATCGCGTGCATGATTTCCATGTTCACGCCAAAATCTTCGGCGGTGCGAATCAGGCCGCTCACGTCTTTTGGAAAACAGCCACCACCATAGCCGCGGCCAGCGTTCAAAAATGCGCTGCCGATGCGCCGATCGGCGCCCACAGCTTGCATAACTTCCGTAATATCAGCGTCAGACTTGTCGGCAAGCTTGGCAATAGAGTTGGCAAACGTGATTTTGAGTGCCAAAAATGCGTTGGCGCTTACTTTGATAAGCTCGGCACTATTACGAGCGGTATTTATGTAGTGTGGCTTTGGCAAGTGTGTTGGCGGTTGTAGACCAGCGATTTTGCCAACATCATCAGCGTGCTCCTCCACGATTTTGTAAAGATCAAGAATTGCTTGTGCAGCCTTTCTATCTTCACTGCCAGTCACGATTCGGTCGAACCACAGCGTGTCGCGAATGGCCGAACTTTCAGCCAAAAACTCTGGGTTGGAAACGTAGCGCACCTCTGCGTTTGCCTTTGCAAAAACCTGCTCCACCTGCGCGCCGGTGCCAACGGGAACGGTGCTTTTTTGTACAAAAATGGCGCCGGGTTTTACTAGCTTTGCGGCGTGCTGGGCGGCTTCAAAAACGTATGTGAGGTCGGAACTACCGTCTTCATAGTCTGGCGTACCAACACACGAGAAAATAATCGAGCTATTTGGCACCGATGCTTCGTAAGAGTTGGTGAAGACAAGCGTGCCGTGCTTGAGCGCATTGGCAATGAGCGGGTCAACGCCAGCCTCATAAAAAAACGATTTGCCAGTTTTGAGGATGTCCAGACGCACGGGCATCGGCTCGATGGCGTACACATTGTAACCGCAGTTGGCCAGCACAACTGCAGTCGTTACGCCAACATACCCACAGCCAAGCACCGTTACGGTTGGGCGTTCCAATGCGAACGGCGCACTCACCACTAGGCTTTCTTTGCGTCTAAGTGGTGCCGGCGCAGCTGCTCGAGTGTTTCCTCGTGCAGTGCGCGATTGGTGCGGATAAGGTCAGCCACGATGTTAAGTACCAGGCACAAAAATGCGCCCGTCATCAACAGCGAGCCGATAAGGAGCGACTGAATATGTCCACGCCCAGTGCCGTTGTGTGCAAGCTCGTAGAAAAAGCGCGCAAACGGAATAAGGCCAAGTACGAAGAGCGTCCAGCCGAAGGTGCCGAACACCATGTATGGCCGGTACATAATATAACAACGGATGATGGTAACCATCTGTTTGAAGACCAACTGATGATAGCTTTTGAACAGGCGAGAGTCACGGGTTTTGCCGTTGGTAGTAATCGGAACGCTGACAATGGCCAGGCGTTTGTTGCCGGCCTGAATGATGGTCTCGACGGTGTAGCTGAAGCGCGAAATGATGTTTAGCTGCATGAGTGCCTCGCGCGAGTATGCGCGGAAACCACTTACTGCGTCTGGAATATCAGTACCCGCAGCTTTGTTTACGACGTAACTGCCAAAGCGCTGCAGGAGTTTTTTGAGTGGCGAAAAATGTTCGATTTTGTGAGTCTGGCGGTTGGCAATAACAAGTTCGGCTTTGCCATCAATAATTGGCTGAATGAGGTCTGGAATCCGTTCCTGCGGATATTGGTTGTCGCCGTCGGTGTTTACGACGATGTCTGCGCCGTGCTCTAGCGCATATTCCACACCGTCACGGAACGAGCGCGCCAATCCCATATTGCCGCGGTGCCGTACAAAGTGTTTTACGCCATGTTTCTTAGCAACCTCGACCGTGTTGTCGGTCGAACCGTCATCAATAATTAGTACTTCTAGGTCGACACCATCAATCTTTTTTGGAATAGATTCCAAAACCAGCGGCAGCGTTTCTTCTTCGTTCAGGCAAGGTATCTGCACGAACACTTTCATAACTCAACTCCGTATATTTCCTATCGAGTATAACACCTTAGTTGCAATTTTTCCCCAGATACAGGCGTAAATGCTACAATAAAGCTAATGATAGGACGCGACACATGAAGGTTTTAGTGACAGGCGGCGCGGGTTACATCGGTAGTGTGATGACGCGCGTGCTGCTGGATGCTGGGCATCAGGTGGTGGTGTTCGACAACCTTAGCCAAGGACACCGCGACGCAGTGCCGGCAGCAGTGCAGCTTATTGAGGCGGACATTCGCGATTTCGGCCGGGTGATTCGCCCGGATGATCATATCGACGCCGTGATTCACTTGGCTGCGTCGATTCAAGCCGGCGAGTCTATGCTCAAACCCGAATGGTATTGGCACAACAACGTGATTGGCATGTTACACATGTTGGATGGCATGCGACATCTTGCCATCAAAAAGTTAGTATTTGCCAGCTCGGCCGCAGTGTATGGTAATCCTGAAATAGTGCCGATTCCCGAAACCGCTGCTTGCAAGCCAACCAACACGTTCGGCATGACCAAACTTGCCATGGACATGGCTATTACGAGCGAGAGTCTTGCCCACGGTTTGGCGGCGACATCGTTACGGTTTTTCAATGTGGCTGGCGCGTACCGCGACGCGGGCGAACGGCACCGCAGCGAGTCGCACATCATCCCGCTCATCTTTGACACGTTGGTTGGGCGCCGCAAGGAATTCACACTCTATGGCACCGATTATGACACGCCCGACGGCACGTGTATCCGCGACTACATTCATGTGCTCGACCTCGCGCATGCAGCGCTACTCGCTCTGGACAAACTCGAACCGTCGCACCACATGATTTATAACCTCGGCAATGGCCGCGGCTTTTCCAACCAGCAGGTCGTTGCGGCCGTAGAGCGCGTGACAGGCAAACAGGTACCGGTGATTATTGGGGAGCGTCGGCCGGGCGATCCGGCGGTGCTGGTTGCCTCGAGCAAGCAGCTAAAAGCCCAGCTCGGCTGGCGACCACAAGTTATGCAGCTTGAGCAAATTATCGCTGACGCCTGGCAGTTCTATCAAGTTCGTCTCTACGAAACGCAGTAATTTCGAGGTCCAGCCAGTTAGAGCTCTCCCTACCGTCACGCTTGTACAGTGAAAGAATTTGTACGTATGGGCGAAAATCGCCTCAATCGTTTATACATACAAAGGCTTTATTCGACGGTGACGGATTTGGCGAGGTTGCGGGGACGGTCGACGTTGTGACCTTTGGCAACGGCAATGTAGTAGGCGAACAGCTGCATGACGAGCGCCTCTAGAATGGTTTGGGTTTGCGGCAATGTTTCCGGAATGTAGATAACGTCGTTGACAATCTTCTTGATGGCCTGGTTGCCTTCGGTTGCAACGGCTACAATTGGTCCTTTGCGGGCGCGAATTTCTTCGATGTTGGTGTACGTTTTTTCAAGCAGCGGCGAGTCGCAAGCCAACGCGAAAGTAGGAAAATGCTCGTCAATCATCGCGAGTGGGCCGTGCTTCATTTCGCCAGCGGCGTAGCCCTCGGCGTGGATGTAACTAATTTCCTTAAGCTTCAGCGCACCTTCGAGCGCACAAGGAAACGCATAGTGCCGGCCGATGAACAGAAAGTCACGGTAATGCTTGTATTTTTCGGCAATCTTCTCGA
Organism: Candidatus Saccharimonadota bacterium; assembly: GCA_025927415.1. GTDB lineage: Bacteria > Patescibacteriota > Saccharimonadia > Saccharimonadales > UBA4665 > JAICLK01. The sequence goes on from JAICLK010000018.1 coordinate 11,478, forward strand.
TATTTTCGGCCTGTTTCAGTACCGCTTCGGCCTTGGCTGGCAGATGGTCGAGCTCGTTCAGAAGTGGCTTGAAGTGTTTGCTGGTGCCGCGGCTGAGCTGCAAAGCAATTTCCATGAGCACCGTAACTTGCGCTACAAAGGCTTTGGTACTGGCAACGGCTTGCTCGGGCCCGGCGTGGCAGTACACACCGGCATCGGTCATGCGCGCGATGGTGCTGCCGACGGCGTTCACAATGCCGAGGCGCAGTACGCCGTAATCTTCCACTTTTTTGAGCGCGGCGATGGTATCGGCAGTTTCGCCTGACTGGCTAATGGCAAGCAGCGCGGTTGAGCGCGAAAACGGCTCTTCGCGGTACTTAAACTCGCTAGCCTGCTGTACTTCTACCGGAATACCCGCCAGTTCTTCGATGAGATATTCGCCCACTAACCCTGCGTAGTACGAGGTGCCGCACGCCACAATGACAATGCGATCGATGAACGCCAATTGGCTCATAACATCTGTGAGGCCACCGAGCTTCACCATGTTACTTTCCGGACGGACACGGCCAAGCGTAGCCGAGCGAATGGTCTGCGGTACCTCAAAAATTTCCTTCAGCATGAAGTTGGGGTAATCGCCCAGTGCGGCTTGCGTTACGTCGAAGTCGAGCCGCTCTGCTTCGCGCATGACTTTTTCGTCGCGCTTGAAGTTTTTGATGGCGTACTTATCCCGGGTCAGGGTTACCATCTCATAATCTTGTACGAACACCACATCTTTGGTGTGGCTCATCACGGCCGTTGGGTCACTGGCGATAACGAATTCATCCGTACCCACGCCGACAACCAACGGGCTGGACAAGCGTGCTGCAAAGAGTTTTTCTGGTTCGTGTGTGCTGATTGCCACAATGGCATAGGCGCCGCGCAAATCTTGCAAAGCCTTTTCAAACGCATCGGCAAATTTGCCAATCTCTTTGAAATAAAAGTCGATGAGATGCGGGATGACTTCGGTATCAGTTTCGGACGTAAAGACGTAGCCATGGTTTTGCAGGCTGGTTTTGAGGTCGGTGTAATTCTCTATAATGCCGTTGTGCACCACAAAGATGGTTTGGTCGGTGTTGGTGTGTGGATGGGCGTTCGCAACCGA
>JAICLK010000043.1 GCA_025927415.1 Candidatus Saccharimonadota bacterium
GGTGCCGCCCTCGAACGTGATGCTCAACTGGTTGGTGAGTATCATGCCGGCAATGATTTGCGCGGCTTGCTCTGGGTCGAGGCTGGGGTCGGCGCGGTTGACGTCTTGCGCCAGCACAAAGTACTTCCACATGCCCAGGTCATCTTCGGTGAATTGCCAAACGCCGGTGTAAGTGCCGTCGTTGGGTTTGGTGTCTGGCAAGGTGCCGTTATCTTGCAGCGCGAACTTGCGCAGCTGTCCGGCTGGGCCGATGAGGTAGCACTGCACAAACAGCTGGTCGCCGCGGTACAGCTTGCTGCCAATCTCGTAGAACTGCGCCTTTACGATCCATCGTTCACGTTTGTAGGCGCGCACTACGTCCGGTGCGTTGATGACGTAGTGGTCTAGCAAATGCACGTTGGCGTTGGTTTCGGTTGCTGAGTAGGTGTAGTTTTTGGCGGTGGTGTGGCGGACGTACTTATATTCGATACCAACTTTGAAGGGTTTGCCGGGGATGATTGGGTCGGCGTATTTCAGGCTCATGCGCAGGGCTTCGGCTGTGGTGAGTTCGGTGGCTGTGTCTGGCGCGGTGTGGTCTTGGCCTTTGCGGTATGGGTCGCGCACGTCGCTGGCTGCGGCGATGGTCGCCACGGTTGCCGCTGCCGCTAGCAGGCCGGCTGCCACGTAGCTGGTGCCGCCACCGCTCGCGCTGGCTGTGCAGCAACTGCCGGTGCCAGTGGACGGATCGTAGGTGCCGCTGCCGCCAACGGTGATGCTGCCAGTGCCATCAACTGCCTCAGCAATTGCGGCTGCAACCAGCAGCAGAAAGGCGATGATGGCCAATATCAATTTCCACCACGGATCTTGAAATGGCAGGTCGCCGTATTGTCCGGCAAATGCCGGCGTGGGCAAAACGGCCGTGTCCACGGTGCCGACAAGGACTTGCGACATGCAGAACACAAAGTCCGGGTCGTGCTGCTTAAACTCCTTCGACAGATAGTGCAGCAAGTTGCCGGCTTGTCCGGCGGACTCTTGCTGTTTGCTGGCCGTAGTGAGGATGTTTGTTAGGGTTTGGCGCGCCACGCAAACGCCGTCTTTGCACGTGCCGCGCTTGCTGCCAGGGCAGCAGGTTGGGTTGGCTGGGCCGACCATCGACTCAAACGCGACAGCGAGCACGCCTTCCGGTGTGGTAGCCGAGAACGAACGCGTGGCCGGATGGTACGCCATTTTGGTAACGAAAATTTGTTTGATGATGCGCTGGTGTCCAGCCGACGTTTGCACGATGAAACTCACCAGGTGCTTGCCAGGTTGGGCTGCCGAAAAGTCGGCTTGCCAGCTGAACAAATGCGCCACATTGGTAGCGGCGCTGGCGATGTACTGCGTTTGCGGGGTGACCACGATGCCGGGGTCGGATACGCTTTCGACGTACACTTGCGCGCCGGCCACCACCGGGCCGTTGTTTTGCACATGCGCGTTGATGGTTTGCTGGCCCAGCGCTACTTCGAAGATGCCGTCCGGCGTCATCAGGCCGGTCAGCGGCTCGGTAGCAAACGGGCGGTTAGGAATTGCGAACGTTGCCATAGCTTTATTCCTTGCCTTTCTGGGTTTGCTCTTTGCCGCGTACGACTAGCACGCTGAGCCCGCCCACTTCTTTACCGTCGACCTCTTGCACGACGTGTACCAAGGCTGCTTCGCCTTCCAGCTCGCCAACTAGGCTCAAGCCCTGACGTGCGCCCGGGCCAACCTCAATCCGCTCAACTTTTGGCCGCGGTTTTTCGGTGGTGTTGCAGGGATCTGCGGCGGCTACAAACCCAACATGTTTGAGTTCGCCCTTGCCGGTTGGCAGTTTGTGGCCGAGTGTCTTGAGTAATGGCCGCAATTCGGCCAACTCGCCTTGCCTGGTTTTGATGGCAAAGTTGCGCGCCATGCGCTGGGTGTTGTGGATCTCGAAACTCATAGAGAATTTCTCCATCTGCATGGCCATCATCAGTACGGATAAGTTGCGCTGGGCAACGTGGCGGTCGGTTGTTACGTTGAAGTCTGGTGACGCTGGCAGCGGGTCGTAGGTTTCGTGGAACGCTTCGGCCAGCACACACTCGTGCCCGCCGTTAACGAACGTCGGCATCCAGGGGGTTAAACACAAAACTTCTTGCGTTTCGCCCGCGTCGAGCGATATATTAGCAAAGCCGATGTGGTTTGCGGTGTTGCGATCGAAGCCTACTGCTGGGTTGGCCCAATAAAATCGTACCGTCGCGTTCTGGACTGCATCAGTACCATTGTTTGTTACACGCGCCCACAAATAACACGGCTGGCCGACAATTGGCAGCCCGGGTGCGCCTTCCGGGTCGTTGCCCGGTACGGTCCAAACATCCGGGCTCAGCCACCAGTTTGGCGAGCCATCATGGATTTCAAGCTCTACGCTCATAATCTCCACCTTTCTTATTAAATGCTAAAACTTGGCTGCAGACTGTTGCAGTCTGCGCCGTTTAAACTCCACCTCCTCCCCGTTAATTACTGCGCGCTGAGCTGCAATAACCACAACCAATTTTAGTGTTGCACGACATGCCAGCCGCTGCAATGACATACCTAAAATCGTTCATCCGCCTTTAATCTTTTGCCATGTACGCCTGTCCGGCAAGCTCGGGCTGTACATCGGATTTATAATAAATAGGGTTAAACGGAGGAGATAACATGGAAGCACTCGTCTATCTTATGGAGAAAGACAAGGTTACGGAGCGGGTAACGGAACTGTTCGTTGCCACCGATCAACGGGATTGGCCGCGCGTAGAAGCTTGTTTTACCGAGAAAGTATATTTCGATCAAACCTCGTTGGTTGGTGGCGCGCCCTCGGAAGTAAAGCCAGCCGATATAACAAAAGGTTGGGATGAAGGTCTCAAACCGCTCAAGGCTGTGCATCATCAAATCGGCAACTTGCAAATACAGCTTAGTGACACGCAAGCTACCGTGTACTGCTATGGCATTGCTTACCACTACTTGCCAAATTCTAGTGGCAAGGATACGCGTACGTTCGTGGGGGGATATGAATTTGGGCTAGCTAAGGAGGCGGAAGACTGGAAAATAAACCGTTTTGTGTATACGGTAAAGTTTGTCAGCGGCAATAAGGAGCTGGAGAAGGCAGCAGCGTAGGGCGGTGACAATCAGGCGTATTGCAGGTTAGCACTTACGATTTTACCTTCCTGAAAATCAAATCTATAGTGGGCGCGAAAACCTTCAAAATCTTTGGGCGAGAATCGTACCAGTAGATCTTGGCCGCCCGGGTAATCAGTAATTTCCAATACTTCCAGGCTGCCACCTATGACTTCATTACGTGCCCAAGTTTCAATTGCGACGTGACCGCTAATCGTGCGGCTGACATCTATTATCGTAGCGTTTGGTGCGAAGCTATCAACTAACGCTTGCAGGTTTTCATCTGTCACCGCCGCAACATATGCCTGTGCAGCGGGATTAATTTTCCCCTTCATTATCCACCAACTTTCTCATAGATACTTTTAACGTATAGTAGGTCCTCAATACCTTTATGTTGGTACGCGCGAAGGGATTCGAACCCCCGACCTTTGGTACCGGAAACCAACGCTCTATCCAGCTGAGCTACGCGCGCTCGTCGGAACCTACGCCTCTGCCTCGTTTTGCCGCTAACGCGTCAAAAGCTTCGGCTGACGGCTATGTTCCTCCTCTCAAAACTGCATTCAGTCGCTAACGCTCCTTGGATTGCAGTTTTGTGAACAGCTTCTTTAGGGTAGCAGATTGGGTGGGGTTCGGCTAGAAGCTGCCATTATCAAACTTACAACGCTTATGCTATAATGCAACTGAAATTAAAGAGGAGATTCGCAATGAATCGCAGTACTTTGGATAAACTTGTTTCTTCAACTGGCCTGATTGTGGCGATTGTCCTGTTGGCTGGTTCTAGCGCGTTATTCTATGCGCATCACTTTGTGCACACGCAAGTATACAACCAGTTATCAGCAGAGAAGATCATGTTCCCACCACGGGATAGCGCTGGCCTGACCGCATTGCCGGCGGCTGACCGGACTGCTATGGAAAAATATGCCGGTCAGCAGCTGACTACTGGCGCACAGGCAGAGACGTTTGCCGACCACTTTATCGCTGTTCACTTGCAAAAGGTCGGCGACGGCAAAACATATTCGGAACTGAGTGCGGCTTCGATTGCCAATCCAACCGACACAAAATTGATGGCGCAAGTCAACACAGTTTTCAAGGGTGAAACGCTGCGTGGTCTACTGCTCAATGCCTATGCGTTCGACACTATGGCGATGGTTGCCAACTGCGCGGCATGGGGCGCGTTGGTTGCCGGTGCGGTGTTATTGGTCCTGGCGGTGCTTGGCTTTATGCACGCCGGCATGGTGGCTAAACCAAAAGCACCCCGAAAGCGTTAGCGGCGTTTCTCAGAGGATTTCTTCGTCGATGTGTGCCGCTTGCACGCGTGCGTAGTGTTCGATAGTTGCTTCGTCTAGTTCGTTATCGTCACGGACGGGAAAGCCCAGCTCCACAAAACGATCAAGTGCTTCGCGAGTTGGGGTGAAGGCAACTGTGTTTCCACTCGGCAAGATATGTACGCAGTGGTCGTATGTGCCGTCGCCCACTGCAAAGCGTCGAACAAGCGTGTCTTCGCCATTGAAGGTTTTAACTTCTTTGCCAAACCGAAGCTCCAGTCTTACTGAACCATCTGGCGGCGTTATCGATTCTGCAAAATTCATAAAATCCTTCCTCGTTTCTCGTTGATACCTATCTAATCATACGACAATGGCAGGAGAAGTTAGCGTTTATTGCACGCGCTAGTATAATAAACTTAAGGGGTAAAAATGAACAAAAACACTATCAAAAAACGTTACGCTTCTCTTGAGCTGCTGCAACTACGAGGCATGTTGATGCTGGGTCTCCTGGTGGCTCAGTTCGTTATCGGGATGACCTTGGACTTATTCATCAAAATACCAGAGACACACCCAGGTACAAGCGGAGCATATTTGGCTCGCACTATTGATGGTTAC
>JAICLK010000010.1 GCA_025927415.1 Candidatus Saccharimonadota bacterium
GTGTCCAAGCCGAGCTTGCGGAGTGCCTGAATGGTTTGCTTGCTCTCTGCCCGTACCTCATCTTTGAAGGTCACCAAACCGGCGAGCTTGCCGTTGAGTGCCATGTACATGGTGGTTTGGGCTGGCGTGGCAAATTTGCCCGGCAGTTCCACGCTGTTGGCTTGCAGAAATTCCAGCCGACCGACCAGCACGCTCTTACCGCCAACGGTTGCCATGAGGCCACGGCCAGCCGTCTCTTTTACATGCTTAGCTTTGGCGATTTTTGCGCCCGCTTTTTTGGCTTTCTCGACAATTGCCTGCGCTAATACATGGTTGGAGTTTTGCTCCAAACTGGCGCTGAGACTCAAAACCTCTTGTTCTGTTGCCGGTGCAAATGCAGTAACAGTGTCGACGCTGAGTTTGCCCAGGGTGAGCGTGCCGGTTTTGTCGAAGGCGATGGTTTTGGCCTCGCCCAGTTGCTCGAGGGCGCCGCCGGTTTTAACAATAATGCCGTGCTTGGCAGCTCGGCTCATGCCGGAAATGACGGCGATCGGCGCGGCCAGCAGCAGTGGGCACGGCGTTGCAACCACGATGACTTCCAAAAAGCGCAAAGCAGAATGGCCAAAATACCAGGCGCTCAAGGCAATGCAGTAGCTCAGGCCGGTAAACGGTACGCTGTAACGGTCGGCCAAACGCACCACCGGCGCTTGGCTGTGTTGCGCGCTGCGCACCAGCTTGATGATTTGCTCGTACTGGCTGTCTTTGGCGGCGCGGACGCACTTGGCGGTGATGGCGCCATCGATGTTGACCGAGCCACTCAAAATAGCATCGCCTGGTTTCTTTGCTTGCGGCAAACTTTCGCCCGTTAGGCTGGATTCGTCAAAGTCGGCGGTGCCTTCGATAACCTCTGCATCGGCTGGTACCACTTCACCTGGTTTGATGAGCAGCGTGTCGCCCTCGCGAATTTCGTGTACATTCACTTCCAGTGTTTTGCCCTTGCGCACCACCGTTGCCTTTGTAGGTGCGCGCGAGAGCAGGGCATCCAGCTCGGTTTTGGCACGGTTGCCAGCGTAATCTTCTAGTGCTTCGCCGCCGGTGAGCATCACCACAATCACAATCGCTGCCCAATATTGCTTCAGTAAAACAGAGGCAACAATCGCCGTAATAGCCAAAATGTCGATGCCGTATGCGCCGGTGCGCAGATCTGCCCACATGCCTTTGATAATCGGCAGCACGGTAAACAGCGACACAACGCCCAGTACCCAATGAGCACCCACCGGCCGGCCGCCAACCTGCAATGCCAGGCCAACGACAAGCGCCAGCACAGCCAAGCTAAACTCCCAATATTCCCGCAAAAATCGCAGCAGTCGCTTCATAAATACCCCGCAAAATAATTTCTTATATTTTAGCACAGTCAGGGTAGCGCTTACGGGTAAAAAATGCTACAGTAAGCTAGTTCTACAAAATCGCAATCCAAGGAGCAAAGCGACTGAATGCGATTTTGAGAGGAAGGCCATAGCCGTCAGTCGAAGCTTTTGCCGTTCACGGCAAAACGAGACAGAGGCGTAGGGCCTGACGAGGCGGGCGTAGCTCAGTCGGTTAGAGCGTCTGATTGTGGTCCAGAAGGTCGGGAGTTCAATTCTCCTCGCTCGCCCCAAAAACAAGCAGGTCAACAGGTGGCCTTCTTGTTTTGGCTATTGACAAATCAAAACCCTTATGCTAATATAGTGGAAATCCTAACAATTAGGAGGATACGATGAGTGAACGTTTAACTTTTGGAGAAACCGACAGGAGCGCTGTGGGTGCTGAAGACTTAGCTCCAGATGAAAGTTACGACACGCGGTACGGCAGTGATCTGCTGATAACCGCAGAGGACGATCCGGATTACGGTGGCGAACTCAATCCAGCATATTCGCAAGATGTCCTAGTTAGCTAATTTTTAAAACTTAAAAAAGCCCGGCCAAAGCAGCCGGGCTTTTCTTATCTCTGGTATAATCTGTATCGATGCCCCGGTAGCTCAATGGATAGAGCAAATGGGTTCTAACCATTTGGTTGGGGTGAGAACTGCCCGCGGCAGTTCGCAAGGCAACCTTCACCTGGCAGCTGTGCTGCCATGGCAGAAGTTGCGGGCCCGCCGAAGGTGGGTCGAGTCCAGATTCGAACCTTTATAATGTAACAGTGCGTATATGCCCCGGTAGCTCAATGGATAGAGCAAATGGGTTCTAACCATTTGGTTGGGGGTTCGAGTCCCTCCCGGGGTACCACGTTTTGTGGCTTGCCAATTTTGCAAACCAACGAAGTGTTTGCAAAATTGAAAGGACGACCGTAGCGCCAGGTCGAAGCTTTTGCCGCTTGCGGCAAAACGAGACAAGGTGCGTACGGAAGGACGCGCGGGTGTAGTACAGCGGTTAGTATGCGAGTTTTCCAAACTCGAGATCGGGGTTCGATTCCCCGCACCCGCACCAACCCCAGAAACTTCCAACGGAGGTTTTTGGGGTTGGTTTATGTCGGAGAGGCGAACCAAAGGGTTCGATAATGCGAGCGGTCAGCGAGCATTATATGCCGAGCCCAACTCGTCCTTACTCTAAAAGAAAAAGACGAGCTGGCGCGAAGCAATATTCCCCGCACCCGCACCACTAAGAAATCATTTTTAGAATATCTTCCGTAATAGCGTCGTAGTTATGATTAGTTGTGTTGAATACAGTGTGGGGCAGCTTTGATTGCTTAACGAGCTGAAGCAAGCTGCGCTGCTGTTCTATGTAGTGTTTCGCTATCTCTTCAAAGCTATCGCCCTTAGACTTCCAGTATGTTTCAAACCATTCTTGGCCGCGATGTTTTGAGGTTGCTTCAATTCTGTCGGCAATAGCTGCTTCGTCAATTTTTAAGATTATTGTGTGGGGCGAGTACGGCGCAAGGGCATTCTCGACCGAAGAGTATTCTTTTAAACTACGCTTGGCACGGTAGGCTTGCGTTATGTAAAGTCTGTCGAAAATGAGTAGATCCGGATTGTTGAGTGTCAGCCGATGAATTAAGTTCTTGAAGAAAAGCGTATGCAACGTATCTCGCTCTGCCATAATCGGCTCGTGTGTATGTTTCTCAGTCGCAAGCTCAATGCTCATTTTGTGCTGTAAAGATTTTACAAGCTTACTTGTGACGGTAGACTTACCGCTGGTAGCAATACCTTCAAATATGAGCGTTCTCATTTTTTAGATTCCGTGGAGGACGGTGATGTGGGCGCCGAGGGAGTTGAGGCGCTCGGCCAGATCTTCGTAGCCGCGCTGGATTGTGTAGATGTTACGCAGCGTTGAAATGCCGTCGGCGGCAAGCATGCCAATGAGTAGCAAGCTGGCCGGGCGCAACGCTGGCGGACAAACCACGTCGGCCTTGCTGAACTTGGTCGGGCCGGTTACGTACAGACGGTGCGGGTCGGCCAACTCTACCTGCGAGCCGATCTTCGAAAGTTCGGTGTAGTAAATGGCGCGGTTTTCGTACATCCAGTCGTGGATGAGTGTGCGGCCATGCACTACGCTAGCAATTGGCACAAAGTACGGCAGGTTGTCGGCGTTGATGCCGGAAGGGTAAACGTTGGGGTGAATTTTCTCAATCGGCGCATGGAGCTTGCCATTGTGTTTGTGGATAGTCAGATCGACCAAATCGGTCTGGCCATTGCGTGCTTTGTACCGCGGTGTTTCCTCAATTTTCAAGCCCATCTTTTGTAGGGTGAGTAACTCGCGGGCGAGAAAGTCGACTGGCACACGCTTGATGGTAATTTTTGAGTTGGTTACCACAGCGGCAGATGTGAAGAACATGGCCTCGATCGGGTCTTCTGCCAGCGCGTAGGTGATGTTCTTTTTGATGAACGGTACGCCGCGCACGCGCAAGGTGGTGCTGCCGATGCCCTCAATCTTCACGCCAAGTTTCTGCAAGAAGAAGCAGACGTCTTGCACCATGTAGTTGGCCGTGGCGTATTGAATAATGGTTTCTTCCGGTGTGCGAGCTGCAGCAAACAGCACATTTTCGGTGGCAGTGTCGCCAGATTCGTACAGAACCACGCGGCCAGCCGGTTGTTTATGCACCGTAATGTTGTAGTGACCTTGCGTGGCGACGATGTTCACGCCAAATTCTTCCAGCGCATACAGGTGCGGGGCCACGGTGCGTTCACCCAGTTTGCAGCCGCCGGCGTAGGGGATTTTGAAGGAGGAGAAATCGTGCAACAGTGGACCAATCATCATGAGAACGCTGCGGGTTTTGCGGGCAGCTTCGGCATCCAGTTTTTCCATTTTCAGTTTCTCTGGGCGACGAATCTCCAGGCCGTTATTTGGCAGCCATTTTACCGAAACGCCGATACTCTCGAGCACTTCGATGATGCGGTACACTTCTTCGATTCGTGGAAAGCTCTCGAAGCGCGTAATGCCATAGTTGAGCAAGCTGGCGCACAGCAGACCAACGGCGGCATTCTTGCTGGTCTTTAGGGTGATTTCGCCTTTCAGTTCGTGGCCGCCCTCAATGCGCAGATTCACCGCGCCGCCAGTAACGCTAATCAGTTGCTTGTTGAGCACATCGCTGATGCGCGCCAGCGTCTCTAGGCTCATGTTTTGTTTGCCGTGTTCCATGCGGTTTACGGCCGATTGGCTAGTACCGAGTTTGCGGGCAAACTCAGCCTGGGTTAAAGCTCTCTCTTGTCGTATCTGGGCAATAAGCCCACCAATTTTTTCGTTGCTAGTTTCCATATCTGCCAAATAATATCAAATATGGTATTTTTGTGCAATATTGATTTTGGTTGTGGTTTTGTCTGCAAAGTGTTCTAGAGTTTCGCCGCAATGATACAATGATTGCATGATCTGAGGACTCCGACCCATTGGCTTAAATATGTAACAGGAGTTTTATTCATGGAAGACAAAGAAATTGAGAAGCTGATCGAACTGGAAACGCGGCGTCAGCGCGATGGACTAGAAATGATTCCCAGCGAGAACCATACCTCGCCGGAAGTTTTGAAGGCGCTTGGCAGTCGGCTAACCGACAAATATTCAGAGGGATATCCGGGCAAGCGTTATTACGGTGGTTGCGAGTTTGTAGACCAAGTCGAAAATCTGGCACGCGACCGTGCAAAAGCGCTGTTCGGCGTGGATCACGCTAACGTGCAAGCATACTCTGGCAGCCCAGCCAACATGGCGGTGTATTACGCGCTGTGCGACCCCGGCGATACGGTAATGGGTTTGGCACTGTATTTCGGCGGTCACATGACGCATGGGCTGAAGTTGAATTTTTCCGGCCGGCTGTACAATTCGGTGCAGTACCAAACCGGCAAAGATGGTTTTTTGGATTACGAGGCGATTGCCAAACTCGCCAAAGAAAATAAACCAAAGCTGCTGGTTGTTGGCGCCACGGCTTATCCGCGCATTTACGACTGGCAAAAGCTGCGCGAGATTGCCGATAGTGTCGGCACGTTTTTGCTGGCCGATATTTCACACATCGCCGGTCTGGTGGTGGCGGGTGAGCATCCGTCGCCAGCCGGCATCGCCGATGTTGTCACCACCACCACGCACAAAACCTTGCGCGGTCCGCGCGGCGCACTGATTCTTGCCAACGGCAATCCATCTAATCCACTCAAGGCAGTGGAGCGAACAAAGGAAAACATTCCGACACTCATCGATCGTGCTATCATTCCGGGTTTGCAAGGCGGCCCGCACAACCACCAGACGGCGGCCATCGCCGTGGCGCTGCACGAGGCAAGCAAGCCGGAATTCAAAGAGTATGGCAAGCAAATTGTGAGGAATGCTAAGCGTTTAGCCGAGAGGCTCTTAGAGAAAGATTACCGGCTTGTGACTGGTGGTACGGACAATCACTTATTGCTCGTTGACCTGACGAATAAGGGCGTGATTGGCAAAGAGGCTGAGGCTGCACTCGAAAAAGCCGGCATCACGGTGAACAAAAACACCGTGCCGTTTGACCCGCGGCCACCGTTTAGTCCAAGCGGCATCCGCCTGGGCACGCCAGCGCTCACGACGCGCGGATTGAAAGAAAAAGAGATGGACCAAGTTGCTGAGTGGATTGATGCGGCAATCGTAAACCGAGGTGACGATAAAAAGCTCGCCAGCATGCGCGAAGAAATTCGCAAGTTCACTCAAGCATTTCCATTGCCCGGCGAAAGTGCATGAAAAGTATTGCCGATAGGCACAGGGTTATTCCGGCCGTGTATATAATTTTCCGCGATAAAAGTGGCAAGAAAGTCTTGCTGAGCCAACGGTTTAACACCGGCTACCGCGACGGCGAGTGGAGCTTGCCCGGCGGCCATGTCAGTGGTGCAGACGAGAACGGCGGCGAGCCGGCCGCCATGGCAGCAGTTCGCGAAGCGAAGGAAGAAGTCGGCGTCAATATCAATCCAAAAGCTCTTTATCTTGCGCATGTAGTGCACCGCCTGGGCAAGGTGCCCGAGCTGCACGAGCGTATAGATTTTTGCTTTGAGGCCACACGCTGGGCCGGCGAACTCGTAAACGCTGAACCAGACAAATGCTCCGGCATCGAATGGTTCAATCTCGATAATCTGCCCGGGGACACCGTGCCCGAAGTACGCCACATGCTCAAGCAGGCATTCACGGAACGCCAACCGTACAGCAGTTTTGGGTTTTGAATAGCACAAAAATGCCATATACTCGACACATGCCACCCTTGAACAAAATTTCCAGAGTTTGTTCGATACTCGTAATACTCTGTGCCGTAGTTGGCGTGGCTATACTTATTTTTACTGCCAAGTACTATCCCATGGCGGAAAACCCCTACGCTCCAGGTTACACGCTTCTCGACTATGGCTACTTTTTGCCCTGGTTTGCAGCGGCAGCGCTAGGAACTGCAGATGTGGTTTTGCTGGTTTGGGGAGCTGTGATTGCCGCCAGAACCAAGGCTTGGGATAAGCTGACGTTCAGTCTTGGTGCGGCCGCAGTGTTCGGCTTTGCCGCCATGATGTTTGTGAGCAACATCGTGAGCATCGGGCCAAGCGGCGTTTAGTCGACCGGTGCTTATTCTTGGAACGGGTTTCGTCGAGCTTGATCAAACAGTGTCTTCACGCTCACGCTGTTGTTCTGCAATGATTTAATTTTGTTGATAGTATCTTGATTAATATGTGGTGTTGCCGGCGCGCTGACGGCTACCGCAGTGGCGCTTGGTTGGGCGTTTTCGAGCGTGTTGATGCGCCAGCCTAAGAATGCATACAAACCGACGACGAGTACCAAAAACAGCAACATGCGAAATCTTGCTAGGCCATCGAGCACTGGCTTGAGTTGTCCTTGGAGGTTGCCTACTTGCATGTCGTCATCCTTCTCATGGCTTTATGTACTCGTCGATTACTACAGTGAATCCATATTGGTTAGAACTTCCGGTCGTAGAAACAACATGGGTTACGGTAATACTGCTAATTACAGCGGTACGGCGGTTTAGCTCTAGCTTATCCAGAAATGTGTGGAAGGCACTGTAGGGTACACCTTGGGCGGGGTCCTGTGTTACGGTAATTTGCAAATCGTACACTCCAGGAATGGTTGGCACGGCGGTTACTTGTGTGAGACCGCCGGGAGACTTGGTGTTGCTGCCCAAAGTTGACTGCGGAAATTGTATAGAGCTGAGCTGCGCAATGCCACTCTGCGCTGCCAGCGTGGTGATTTGCCGTACGGCTATGGCTTGGTTTTTGTCTTGTGGAACAACGGTTTTAGCGATGGTGTTGAGGCTGGAGTACGTCCTTAAGTCTTTCTTGTCTTGGACTATCTGCGCCTGCTGCTGCGCCAGTTGTTTGTCTTGGGTCTTCACGTTTACCAGTGTTTTTGACTTGTTTCCGAGCAGGGTGTTTGCCTGGTATACGCTGAATAGCAAACCGACCCCAACAAGCGCCAACAAACAAACGAGCACGAAGAACATCTTCTTGCTGGTCATGCTATTTGGCTCCTCCAGCTTTCGAGTTGATGAATAAAAACGGGCTGTTAGTTGCCAGCTGGGCGTGGATATCCACCAGGCATGGATAGCCGGGAATAGCCGAACCAACGCAACTGACACTTACCAGATCTGCCTTAGAAAAAATCTGGTTAGCTGGGTCGGAAACGTTTTCCTGCAGCTGCGTGGCAGCGGCGTAACTGGCTACGTTGGCAGTGATATCGAGAGTATTTTTTGACGGCGTAATGGATAAGCCAGAGAGGATGACGCCACCTGGTGTAACCTGCCCGAGCCGGTTGAGCAGGTTGCCGAACAGCACTTCCTGCGACAAAACCTTGACTGTCAGGTTGATGTTGTTCGACATGTCGGTTATCTGTTTTTGGATGCCGACACTGTCTTCGCTGGCGAGCTGGTTTTTCTCGGTAACGATGTGTGCGTTGTATGTGTCGGCAGCATGGCTCATGAGGGCCAGGCCCGCGCCAGTGATTACACCTACGCCAACGATAGCCAGTACAAACGCAAACAGCCAGCTGAGCAACCGACGGTTGTGGCGCGCAAAAGAAAACTCTTCCTTAACTTCTGGCGGTAGCAGGTTAATCATGCGGCCATCTCCAGAACTTTGCAGAATGGTGCAGCGTGCGTGGAATGTCGAGCACCGAAGCAGAGCGTACATCGAGGTACGCGAGCATCGGAGCGCCGACAGTCCGCGCGCGATGTGCCGTTATGCAAAGTTCGTTCACTTGAATATCTCCGTTGGATTGGTAACCGCTAAACCGGCGGCAGTAACGTACGACATACGGTCGGCGCGGTAAAATGGACGCAGGTGGCCAAAGTTGATGTGCTCCGAAGGGTCGAAGGTTCGTGCAGGTAACCGCAGCCGGTCGGTCAGATAGTCGGCAAGCCCAGGCATGTTGCTGCCGCCGCCCATGATAACCACCTGGCCGATCGGTGTTTCTTTGTCGTAACGCTGTTCGTAGTAGCGGATGCTGCGGCGAATTTCTTTCAGCAGTTCTTCCATCGATTGCTCGATGGCTTTGGCAATTTGTTTCTGAACCACACTCTTACTCAAACCGTATTTACTTTTGAGCATCAGCGCCTCGCGCGGCGTGACGTGCAGGCTGGCAGCAATTTGTCTGGTAATGTCGTCGCCGCCAAATGGCACCGTGCCGGTAACCACCAAGCCGCGGTTGAACACCGTGATGTCGGCACTTTGGGCCCCGAAGTCTATGATGAGTGACGGCACATCACTTTGCCTGTCTTGCGCAAACAAGCGGCCAGCGGCGCCAATAGTGGTGTCGAGCAAAACTGCATCAAGCCCCAGCAAACGCGTAAGTGCCAGGTACGAGTCGACAATCTTTTTCGGCATAGCCACCACAAAAACTTCCACGCCATCCTTGTTTTCCCGAATGGTTGTGTAATCCATGTACAGGTTGTCGGCGCTGCCGGGCAGATATTGTTCTACCTGCGCGTGCACGGCTTCATCCATCTCTTTTTTGCTGAGCTTGGGGAGTTGCACGGCGCGGCTGAGTGCCTTGCTGCCAGGCAGTGCTACGGCCACACGTTTGGTGGCGATGTCGCCAATCAGGCCTTTGTGGAACAGATTGACTGCTGGTTTGGCAATGAGTTCTGGCTTGACGATGACGCCGTCTTCTATCGCGGTTGTATCGAACAGGACTGAGCCATACCCAACCATCCGCGGCTTTTTGTGCCGCATATCGAACTGCACCACGCGCAAAGTGTCGTGGCCAATGTCTAAACCGAACAGTGGTTTGTCTTCAAAAAAGTATGCGTGTAAACCCATATGTTTATGCCGCCCAGCCAAGCATAAGCCTGTTATAGCTAGTATACCTCAATTATTGAGTATTTGGTAGCTGGTAATGCTCCAGGTTTTAGCGCCCGACGACAGTTGTGTGCCAAATAACACGACGCCGGAACCGTTTATGTTAACTACTTGGCCAGCAGCGGCGCCAAGATGGCCGCTGCCAGACAGGACAACCTGGCTCCAGTAGGCGTCAAAGATCATGCCTGGCACATTGACTGCTCCGCCAACGGTGACGTTTTGCTCTTGCTCCGAGTTGTACAGGTCGGTGCCAGTCGGTGTGGCACTTGGATCGCCGGTGGCATTTTGAAAGCTAACATAATCTATGCCCGCACCACTGGTATTGGCAACCATAGAAGCTGAACCGCCAACGTTGACGGTGCCGTCGACTACTATAATTGGGCGCGTTGTGCCTAGTTGATTTGCAACTCTAATTTGCGCCGAGCCATCAATGGACAAGTTGCCTGGAATATACACATTGCCGGTAACGATGTATACACAACTGTTGCCCCAGGTAATGGTAGAACCAGTTAGTTTTACATTTGGCGGCAAGGTGACAGTGCCATTGCCGTTGCATGCGTACGTGCCGCTCGTGCCTGAAGCGGTTGTCGTTACGCCGCTGACAACGCTTGATCGGTTGTAGACTGGCTGCGAAACAGTCGGTGCTACGCAGCCAACCTGCAGACCTTTGCCGCTGTTGCCACCTTTTATGTTGTTGTTTGGTCCGGTGCTGGTTTGGCCGGTGGCGCACACGGTGCCGTAAATATTAGTGCTAAAAGCGAGGGTTATAGGCTGGCTGCCATCGGTACAAAGCTGCGGGTAACTCGGTCCGGGGTTAGCGCCCTTTGGGCAGGCGACGTTCGCAACATCCACATTTACTGGATTGCTCAGGCTGCCAATTTTGGCACTGCCGCTCATATTTATGGTGCCATTAACGTATACATTCGAATTTATGATATCGGCACTGCCGCCCATAATAAGCCCGCCCGGTCCGGTAGATACCGAATAACCGCTACTCGTAGTGCCGACTACGGTAGCTCGAACCTTTCTGGTTAAGTAAGGAGAGGTGTCGCTGGAGTGGCGGTAGATTATCCCGGTGGAGACGACTGTCCTAGATGTGCCGTCGGCGTTAACGGTCACGGTAGTTGTGAAGGTGCCCTTACCTTGTGTGCTGTTATCAAAAAATGTCTGAGCTGAAGCGTAGCCGCTAAAAGAATCATCACCATTGAGTGCATCTACCGATTGCTCAATACCCGCTTCGGCAACCAATTCGGCATTTTGCTGGAATGCTTCTAGGCGGGTGTGTTGGTATTGTGTCGCTGACAGTTCGGCGACAGCGAAGCCAACAGCCGTGAGGAACAAAATCATAACAATGGCCGAAACTAACACCCAGCCATTCTCACGGTGCTGCTTTTGCTGGACTGAGAGTTTTGTACTCAGGCCGGAGAAGAAAGAACGCCATCGGTGTGCAAACCCATGCCCCAACTGTGCTAGATGTGTAATCCTTTTATCCTCCATTTCTAAATACCATCCTTGTTGTGTAACTTGCACTTACCGTTTTGCCGCCTTGGCTTGTGGACATTGTTATGGTAACTTGCACCGAACGTGCGAGTATTGGCCCCACGATACTCTTGTCGGCGTCGTAGTAGGTGAATGTGAGGCTCTTAACGCCAGTCGCAATGGTCGAGTCGGCCGGACAGCTACTGGTTGCACTGGCCGGTGGGCAAGTAGTTACTGCCGCATCACCCGCGCTGTTGCTGGCAAGGGTCCGCCGATACAGGGTCGTGCCAGACAAGTAATAAATCTCGTTGTCTTTTTGGCTGATGTATTTGGCCGGGTCACTAAATATAATGTTGCCGCTGCTGTCTTCCGCAGCTTTGGCCAACACCAGCACTTGGCTACCAGACGTCCAGCCAAATTGGTTCCCGCCTGGTCCGTTTGCGTCTGCCCAGCGGTTGGGCTGATCGGCACTCCCAGAGAGTTTGATGTCAGTCGTTATTTTATCTAGGGCGGTTTCTGCATTGATGAGTAACGTAGACCTGGTTTGCTCGAGACTGGACTGTTGTAACCACACGGCAATGAAGTTGGCTAGGGTCAATGACACAATGCCCATTACTATCATCACGATTAGGAGTTCAATGAGGGTAAAGCCGGCTTGGGAGGTAGGTTTTTTCATTTAGTGTGCCTGCCCCAATCCGACAATGCCGATCTCGGAGCTCAATAAAACGGTCTGATCTTTACCGTAGTCGGTATAGGTAATACTAACGTCCACACGTCGCAAATCTGTCACTGGTTCGCTGACTGTAACGGTGCCGGATTTATTTTTGGGGAGTGCAGAGGGGAGGCTGGCAGTAAAATCAATAGTACTGCCTGGTGTCAGCGCGCTGTAGCCGTTGTCGCGCAGATCTTCAATCTCTGTCCGCGCTGCTCGTACAGCTAAGTCGTAGTGCTGGCTTTGTACCTGCGCAATTTGCGTGAGATAGTACAGTCCACCCAGGCTGGTAATGACAATACTAAGCACAATTATGGTAACGAGCAACTCAACCAGCGTAAAGCCAGCTTCCGGACTTTGTGGCGCGACCGTGCCATCGACTTGCTTGTCTCGAACCATTCCTTAAATTATAAAACCGCTTGAGCTTTTACCCAAGCGGTTTTATGTTGCTTCCGAATATCGATACTAGTTCGTAACCGTAATGTCGTCAGCAGGTGTTGCGCCACCCCAGATGGTGCCCTTAGCGGTGAGCGTGTAACCGGTGCAAGCGGTGCCGCCTGCGGTTACGGCGCCGCCACTTGCAACAGTGTCGCCACAACCACTTGGTGTGACAGCGTAGGTGAAGCTGTTTGCAGCCGTGAATTGGCCAGAAACGGTCGTGTTGTTGCCGCCTTCGCTGCTGGCAATCCAGTTGTCGACGTCACCAATAGCGGCTGGGTAGCTGCTGTGGTCGGCGTTGTACTCACCGAGTTTGGTCTTTACTTCTTCTAGTGTCGATTGTGCGCTGGCTTTGTGTGCCTTGTTTTGTGTGCCGTTATATGCCACAAACGCAATCGCGGCCAAAATGCCGATGATGATGATGACAATAAGGAGCTCAATAAGCGTAAAGCCCTTAGAGTTCAGTTTTTTTCGCATGGATTCCCACCCTTTCTTAATTTTGAATTGTTGCGAATTTTTATATATCAGAGTAAATCTGACTTGAGTTTCATTATTTCTTATGCTTAAGCGAAAGTCAATGTTTTTGTGGCTATTTAGTTGCCCGCGGAAGTTTCGGTTTTGGTGATGGGGCCGAAGACGCTGACGGCGATGAGGCCCACCATGCCACCGAGCATGACGATCATAATTGGTTCGATGACGGATGATAGCGCTGCCACTGCGGTGTCGACTTCTTCTTCGTAAAATTCGGCAATTTTCAAAATTACTTCGTCGGTCTTGCCGGTTTCTTCGCCGACGGCCAGCATTTGTGCCACGATGGGTGGGAAGTGCGAGCTTTTTTGCAATTCGGTACTCAGTTGGCTGCCGGCCTGGATGGCTTTGGAGCAATTCAGCAGTTCCTTCTCGATCACGGCGTTGCCGATGGCGCCGGCCGTTGTCTCAATCGTCTCGACAATGCCCACGCCCGCCCCCATCAGCGAGGCAAAAATACGCGAAAAACGGGCGATGGCTGTCTTGGTAATAATTACCTTAATAACCGGAACCTTTAGCAGCATTGAGTGCCACCAGTAGCGGCCTTTCGGCGTTTTGGTATAGCGACGGAAGAGAGTGACGGCTGTTGGAAGACCAAAGAGAACGCCGAAAATAAACGCGGGCGACTTCATGCCTTTGCTCATACTCAGCAGTATGCGCGTATAAATAGGTAGCGCCGCCGTGCCACCACTGAGTGACGACAGCACGGCGCCGATTTTCGGCACAATGAATGTCATGAGGATGAAGAATGCAACCAAAGTAACGGCAAAAATTACCGCCGGATAAATCATGGCGCCTTTAATTTTGCCCCTCAGCGTTGCGTCCTTTTCTTGCTGGAAGGCCAGCCGGTTGAGGATATCGTCCAGGTTGCCGCCCGTCTCGCCCGCGCGAACCATGTTGACATAAATGGTAGAGAAAACTTTGGGATGCTTGGCGAACGCATCGCTGAGGTTGGTGCCACCTTGTACGTTAGCAACTACTTCTGTCAGGACTTTTTTAAAGCCGGCAGATTCGGTTTGTTCTTTCAGGATGTTGAGCGCACGCAAGACCGGCACGCCAGCGCTGATCATCACCGCAAACTCGCGCGTGAAAATGACCAGATCTTTGCTTTTGACGCCAGAGCTGCCGGGCAGAGTGATGTTCATGCCAAACCCTGTTGCCTTGGCGTTCGTCTCTTTCACGACCAGCGGCATGAGCTGCCGGCCATGCAAGGCGGCGATGGCCGCGCCTTTACTGTTGGCGTTGATAGTGCCCTTTTGTGTTTGGCCGCTTGGGGTGCGGGCGGTGTAGGTGAATTGTGCCATGCTATGCCTCCGACGTGGTTACTCTCATTATTTCTTCGATACTGGTCTCGCCGCGGAGTGCCTTGATGAGCCCGTCAGCCTGCATGGTGAGCATGCCGCTGCGGATAGCTTGTGCCTCCAAATCTTCGCTGGTGGCGTTATTGACGATGAGTTTTTGCACCGCCGAGTCATTCGCGAGCACTTCGTAAATACCCATGCGGCCGCGGTAGCCGCTTTGGCCGCAGCTGGTGCAGCCACCGTCATGTGCTTTCCAAAGTCGCTGGATGGCATGTTCGGTAGTGCTGAGGTCGTCGATAGCTGCTTTCTTGCTTTCGCCCATGTCTTTGGTGCCCAGGCCTGCGGCCATGGCCTCTTTCTCAAACTGATGCAGCTGCGCCAGGGTGCTTTCGGTTTTGAGGCCAAAGGTTGCTTTGATGCGATCCAGGGCGCCATCGTTCGGCCGATATTCCTCGCGGCAAATAGGGCAGAGCTTGCGCACCAACCGCTGGCCAATGACAATGCGCACGGTGCTGGCGATAAGGAACGGCTCGATGCCCATGTCGAGTAAACGCGGCAGACACGTGGCGGCGTTGTTAGTGTGCAAGGTACTGAACACCAGGTGGCCGGTGAGGGCGGCTTGCACGGCGAGGTCGGCTGTTTCGCCATCACGAATCTCGCCTACCATGATGATGTTCGGGTCTTGCCGCAGCAGCGCTCGCAAGCCGCTGGCGAACGTCATGCCCGCCACAGGGTTGGTTTGCGTCTGGTTGACGCCGACGATGCGATATTCCACCGGGTCTTCGATGGTGCTGATGTTAACACCCGGGCTGTTGAGCTTGCTGAGCACACTGAACAACGTGGTGGATTTGCCGGAACCAGTCGGGCCGGTAACCAGTATCATGCCGTGCGGCTGGACTTCGGCTTCTTCGATGCGCCGGCGCGACTCGCCCCACACACCCAGATCGTCCAACGTGGCGGCCCTGCTGGATTCATCCAAAATACGCATTACCACTTTTTCGCCGTCGACAATGGGCAAGGTGGATACGCGCAGGGCGTACACATGGTCGTTGATGGAGATTTTGAAGCGGCCGTCCTGCGGTGCGCGGTGCTCGTCGATTTTGAGGTTGGCAAGGATTTTGATGCGCGAAACCAACGCTGCTAGCAGCCGGCGCGGCAATTTGTTGGCCTCGTGCAGCACGCCGTCGACACGGTAGCGCACGATCACTTGGTCTTCGCGCGGCTCGATGTGCACGTCGCTGGCGCGCGACTTGATGCCGTAGTCGATGATAAGATTAACGGTTTGGGCAATGGGCGAATCTTCGGCCAGGTCGGCTTCGGCAACCTCTTCTTCGGTCTCTTCTTTGTTTTCGACGGCGATGACTTTGGCCAGCTCAGTGCCGACATTGCCGCCGCCGTATAGGTCGATCACCGCTTGAATGGCGCCTTCTGGCGCAATGTGCACACGGATCGGCTTGCCCAGTTGCTTCTGTAAATAGTTGATGGCCTGGATGTCGTCCGGATCTTCCATGGCGACATACACCACGCCGTCGTTGTCGGTGTCGAATGCCACGGCGCGGTACTGGCGCGCCACGCGTTCCGGAATGA
>JAICLK010000021.1 GCA_025927415.1 Candidatus Saccharimonadota bacterium
TGCAGCTGGCCGCGGAAGTCCGATTCGTACGGCTTCATTTCGCGGTCGCAAACGTTTGCGAACACGATAACTTTGCCCGCGCCAAATAGGTCGGCTGGCACAAATGTCAGGCTGGTCCAGTCGACTTTGAGTCGCAGGTCGGACTCGTGCAGCTCGCTCAAACCGCGAATGCTCGAACCGTCAAACGTCAGGTTGTCCAGCGAATCCAGGAAAAATTTCTTGTCGTAGTCCAGCATGTGCAGTCGGCCCTCGATGTCTGAAAAACAAACCGTCACGGCTTTGATATGCTTTTCGTCGCCCAAGTATTTTACGTGTTGCGCTTCGGCTTTTTTGGGGTCGGTTAGCGCGCGAGCCTTGAGGTTCAGGGTCTCGAGATCTTCGTAGCTGAGTTCTAGAAAGTTGGTGAGTGAATCTTCCATTTTACGTCTCCTTTATAAATTAAGATCGCCTTCAAGAAAAGTGTAGCCCTTCTCTTTGTGCAAAGCGTGGTCGAGGCCGAGGTGCTCGTCTTCGTCGCTGACGCGCAGGCCGATCAGCCGGTCAACAAGTTTCAATATTAGCCAGCTGCCGATAAATGAGAAGCTCACGGCTGCGAGTACTGCAACAGTCTGCTTACCCAACAGTGCGAAGCCGCCGCCAGCTAGCAAGCCGTTGGCGCCCGCCGGGTTGACTATAGTCTGCGCGACCAGGCCGATGAGTAGCGCGCCAATTACGCCGCCGATACCGTGTATGCCCACGACATCGAGTGCGTCATCATAGCCAGCGCGGTGTTTCAGGCCAACGGCGTATGCGCAGCCAATACCGGCAACCAAGCCGATTAGCACCGACGCCATCGGACCGACGAAGCCTGCCGCCGGTGTAATCGCCACAAGCCCTGCCACTGCACCGGAGACGGCGCCGAGCGTGCTCACCTTGCGGTGCTTAATCCACTCAACAAACGCCCAACCCAGCATCGCCGCGCCAGTCGCCGTGTTGGTAGTAATAAACGCATTTGCCGCCAAACCGTTTGCAGCTAGCGCACTGCCGGCGTTAAACCCGAACCAACCGAACCACAACATGCCCGCGCCAAGCATAGTGAGCGGCAAGTTGTGCGGTTTGAAGGACGCTTGCTTCCCTTTTCGTTTGCCAAGCATAATTGCCGCTGCCAAACCGGCCAACCCGCTGTTAATATGCACTACCGTGCCGCCAGCGAAGTCGAGTGCGCCGAGGTTGTGGATCCAGCCGCCCGGTGCCCAAACCCAGTGCGCCAGCGGTGCGTAGATAAGTAATAGCCACAATGTGGTAAACAAGGCGAACGCCGAAAATTTCATTCGTTCCGCAAACGCGCCCGTAATCAGCGCCGGTGTAATGGCGGCGAAGAACAGTTGGAATGCAGCGAATGCGAGATGCGGAATAGTTGGCGCCAGCGCCGCGTTTGGTGCCTCACCCACGTTTGCGAAGCCTGCGAACTTCAAGTTGCCGATAACATGATGAACATCCGGCCCAAATGCCAGCGAGTAGCCCACCAATACCCAAAGCACCGAAACTAGTCCGAGCGCAAAATAGCTTTGCATCACAGTTGCCAGCACGTTTTTCGCCCGTACCATGCCTCCATAAAACAGCGCCAGGCCTGGGATCATAAACATCACCATGGCCGCAGATACTAAAACAAATGCTGTGTCACCTGCGTTCATTGTTTGTCTCCATTCATGTCTTAATAATACTATATTAAGTATAAATATTGCAATAGTTACTATAAAAATTGAGATGATTAATATAAATAAAGACGATTTGTTGCAAAAATCTAATTAAATTAAAAAGAACTGGGTGGAAGATTACAGACATGTTCTTTAGTGGAGAGACAGGATATCGCGCGCCTTTGGCGCACTCCTCCCTGTGGTACTCGCTGAAAAGAAGCGAGCTCCTTTTCAGCTCCGTTCCTCGTCCGCCGAACCCTTCGGGTTCGCATCCTGTCTACGCAAATAAAAATAGCCTACAAACGCAGGCTATTTTTATTTGGCGGAGAGACAGGGATTCGAACCCTGGGTACGGTTGCCCGCACACACGCGTTCCAGGCGTGCACCTTCAACCACTCGGTCATCTCTCCTCGACGTTTTATTATACAGATTTTTCTGGACAGTTGCGTCGGATAAAAAATGTTGTGAAAGTGTCGTCGACGCCTTGCCCAAGAGGTAAAAACAAAGCTACACTATATGGAATGATTACTGCTCGTTATACTGTCCAGTTTATGTCGTGGTTCCAAGAGGGATGGGGTTCGGCGTGTCAGCGATAATTGAGCTTCGCGAAGTCAGCAAATTGTATGGCTTCGGCGATGCCATGACGTTGGCTTTGGACGAAGTGAGTCTGACCATTGACCAGAACGAGTTTGTGGCCGTGATGGGTCCCAGCGGTAGCGGCAAGTCTACGCTCATGAATGTGATTGGCTTGCTGGACCGGCCGACGCATGGCGAGTTTAAGTTCAATGGCCGTTCGGCTGCGCGTCTCGGTGCCGACCAGCGGGCTAAGATTCGGCGCGACACCATCGGCTTTATCTTTCAGTCGTATAATTTACTGCCGCGCCTGACGGTGCTTGAAAATGTTGCCCTGCCGCTCGCATACAAGGGTGTACCGGCTGGCAAGCGCTTGGCCATGGCTAGCCATATGCTGGAACGCGTTGGCTTGCAAGACCGCGAGTACTTTTATCCGGGGCAGTTGAGCGGCGGCCAGGTGCAGTGTGTAGCGATTGCGCGTGCACTGGTGAACGACCCGAAGCTCATTATTGCTGATGAGCCGACGGGCAATCTGGATAGCGTGGCGTCGCGACTTATCATGGAGCTTTTGACTGAAATTCACAAAACTGGCAACAGTATTTTGTTCGTGACACACAATCCAGAACTCACCCGTTACGCCAGCCGAGTGGTGTACATGCGCGACGGCGCTATCATGCAGGACGAGGCCACGAAATTTGGTGAGGTGGCGGCGACCGCGCTCAAACAAATGTACACCATTCCTGAAAGAACGGTGGATGACGATCTGGCGGGTGTGTCGGCGCTGATGCACGCGGTTCCGCAAAAGCCGGCGGTTCGTGGCGCAACTGCAGCGAAATCTGGCAAAAAAGCAAAGCGCAAACCAGCCAAACGCAAGAAAAGCGGAGCTAAGAAATGATCGCCCTTCCATTATCGCGCGGCGAAGTTAAGATGGCCATTGCCAGTGTGCGTAGCACCAAATGGCGTAGTTTGTTTACCATGCTCGGTGTTATCATCGGCGTAGTTTCGGTAGTGACGGTAGTGAGCATTGGCCAAGGTATCAAAAACCAAGTTGGCAGCCAGATTGGCGAGCTGAGTCGCGATATCATCACCATCCGGCCGGGCAAGTTGGTGAACGTTAGCTCGGATGGTAGCATTTCCAGCGTGAATCTCTTGGCTGATGCCGGCAATGGCGGCAGTTTGGCGGCTCAGGACATTTCGACTATCGCGGACACGAAAGGTGTGCAGACTGCCGTGCCGCTCGCAATCACCAACGGCGCGGTAAGTGTCGGTAGCCACGCAACAAACTCCACACCGGTGCTGGCGGCAACGGCTGATTTGCCGACCGTGCTCAGCCAGCCGCTACTCGGCGGTAACTTTTTCCCTGCCGATACCACACAACAGCCGTACGTTGCAGTTCTGGGCAGTTTTGCTGCGAAAACATTGTTCCATCAATCTCAGCCGCTTGGCCGAACGTTCCAGTTTATGGGCCGAACCTTTTTTGTGCAGGGCGTGTTCCACCAGTTTGACACTAACCCGCTTAGTTTGAGTACCGACTTCAATAACGCCGTCTTCATTCCCTACCAAACAGCGCAGTCGCTTACGAACAACAATATACGGCCGTACGAAGTGTTGGTTAAGCCGGCGACTTCCGGCCAGGCAAATGCCATGGTTGGCTCGATTAGCACCGCGCTAGCTAAGGCGCACCAAAACCAGCAACAATTTACCGTGCTGAGCCAAATGCAGGGCTTGGCAGTGACGAACAATATTCTGAATTTACTGACGAGGATGATCGCCGGCATCGCTGCCATTTCACTGCTGGTCGGCGGTATCGGTATTATGGACGTGATGCTGGTGTCGGTGACGGAGCGCATGCATGAGATTGGCATTCGCAAGGCGCTCGGCGCTACCAATCATCAAATACTTGAGCAATTCATGGTAGAAGCTACGGTGTTGAGCCTGACCGGTGGAATCATCGGAATCATCGTGTCGTTTCTGGTCGAGTATCTATTGCGCGTGTTCACTACGCTAACGCCCGACATCACGTGGCAAATTATGGGGCTCGCTGTTGGCGTTTCGCTGGTTGTGGGTATTTTGTTTGGGTCGATTCCTGCCCTGAAAGCCGCGCGCAAAGATCCGATCAACGCATTGCGGAACGAATAAACTGGACCAGCAGTGCGGCGGGTGCCGTGTCTAAAAGAGGGATACTATTGCTGCAATTCCGGAAACGGCCATCAGAATGGTAGTAAACCAGCCAAATGTCTTTGCCAACGGACCATTTACCCACTCGCCCATGACTTTTTTGTTGCTACTGATGAGCAGAATAAATACCAGCACCACTGGTGCTACCAGGCCGTTCAGGACGGCCGACCAAATCAGTGCTTTTATGGGGTTGATGCCAAGAAAGTTCATGCCAAGACCGAGCAGCATAGAGATGATAATAACGCCATAAAATGCATACGCTTGTTTGAGCTTCATGCTCAAAGATCCGCGTTTACGCAGGCACTCAGCAATTGCGTAGCTGCTGGAGCCCGCGAGTACCGGAATGCCTAGCATGCCTGTGCCAATAATGCCCACCGCAAACAAAAAGTAGGTGGCGTTGCCAGCGAACGGCCTGAGTGCCTGGGCAGCTTCGGCAGAGGTAGTTATATTCTTAATTCCGTGCGCAAACAACAGTGCGCCGCATGCCGCGATGATGAAGAACATCACCAGGTTTGATAAGAACATGCCCGTCCATACATCTTTGCGCATGGCATAAATTTCTTCCTTGCTCGTCTCGGCGGCACGCATAGCAACAGTGGTTTTGCCCTGTGCGATCTGGTCTTCCACTTCCTGCGATGTCTGCCAGAAGAACAAGTACGGCGAAATGGTGGTACCCAGGATTGCACAAATCAGTAGGAGCTGCTCTTTGCTAAAGGTGAGCTTAGGCACAACTGCATGTTTTAGAACATCTCCCCACTGCAAATGCGCCAGCAACGCCGATGCGACGTACGCAAACAAAACCAAAGCCAGCCACTTGAGGTAGCGCGCATACCGTGCGTACGGCGTATATATTTGTAAGCCCAGCATGATGACGGTAAACCCAATCACCAGCAACATAAAGCTCCAATGCGGGAATAGTAATTTGAGTCCTTGGGCCATGGCGCCAAGGTCGGCGCCGATGTTGAACGCGTTGGCCACAAACAACAGCATGGCACAGATGTACAGCGCGCGCCGCGAGTACGTTTTGCGGATACTGCCGGCAAGTCCCCTGCCCGTTACCAACCCAATGCGCGCACACATTTCTTGCACGATTGACATCAGTGGAAAGGTAAACGCACTCAGCCACAACAGCTGAAAGCCGTACTGCGCGCCAGTTTGCGAGTAGGTGGCGATGCCCGACGGGTCGTCGTCGCTCGCGCCAGTAGTCAGGCCAGGCCCCAGCGAGCGCCAGTAGTCACGAGTCTTTTTTATCGAGCCGGCAACGTGCATCTTCTGCCCAACGTGTTGCGTTGTCTCGACCGTCTTTTCCAATAATTCGGCCGGCGCTTCAACAGTTTTGGTGACTATATTTTCGGTGGCCATGTTTGTTTTCCTATTTTTATACTAGAAGTACTGTCCGTAATAATACCAGAAATGATGCAAGATAAATACGAGTAACAGCACAAACCACAGCAGCAAGATGTCGAGATGATGTTTACGGGCGAACTGCCCGGCGCTGTCGAGTCGCTTGGGCAAGATGGCATAGCCGTGCTCGAGGTTGTAAAGTGTCACGTACCAGGCCAGCGTGTAGACGACTACATCTACCGTCATGCAAAACGGACAAAGTGCATGCACGCGGTACAGGCTGAGCCAAAATAGCCACAGCGCAAACACCACACCGCCAAGCATGCCCAGTTCTATCCACTGCCAAAACCAGCGTTTTAATTTAGCGCCAGCCAACATTGCCGCGCCAGTGGTCACGAGCACCGGAAATACCAGCAGGCCAAGGAACGGCGCCGGAATGCCAAAAACCTCGCCTTGCTTGGAGCCGATAACCGCACCACAGTTAACAACCGGGTTGAGGCTACAAGATGGCACATAATGCGGGTTGAGCCAGATTTGAATTTGATCGTGTACCAAAAACAGCGAACAAACAATACCGATGATGCCACCGACGATCAGCAGCCATGGCAAACGATTTTCCAGCTTGGCAATTCTAATCATCATTTATAGTATACAATCTTCGAGTTGGTCTTGCTAGTGTTTTTTGGCGGCACGCACAGTTATTGGGCACATCGGGCACTGGTGGCGACGGGCTTGTTGGCAGCTTCCGCCTGGTGCAGTTCGTTTACTACTTGTGGCGTGGCAAGGGCGTAACCGACGTTGTTGTAGGTGGTACTGGTGGCGAAAATTATGCCAACCACGGTGCCGTCGCTGCGAACGAGCGGGCCACCAGAGTTGCCGGGGATGACGCTGCCTTCGATGGCATAGACATCGCGGCTTGTCTCGCCCTGTCCGTAAATGTCTCGGCCAAGCGCGGTAAAATCTTGGATAATCGTGGCGGGATTGGCGGTAAAACCGTGGTCGCCTGGGTAGCCCAGGAATGCAGTGGCCGTGCCGTTTGGTGCATGGCCGGCGGTGATGTCCAGCGGCAGGCCGGCCAGATTGTTGACACGCAGGACGGCGAGGTCGAGATTGGGATCGAACCATACGGCTGTAGTTGGATGCTCACCATTGGCGTCGATCACCACGGGCGCCGCTACGCCGGAAATCACATGCGCGTTCGTGACGACAAAACCTTTTGCGGCCACAAAACCAGAACCTTCCACAATGCCGCCACAGCCACGACCCTCAACTTTTACCACTGACAAACGATCTTTTTGCACTGCCGCATTCAGCGAGCCAAGGTTCGGCAACGGCGTGTTGGCTGGTAGCGCCGGCTCAATGCCGGTAAATACTTGCGGGAAACCGTTTGGATAAATGACGTGGCCAAGCTCAGCCACGACGTTGGGCGCCTTGGGCAATGTGCGCTCAATCTTGGACACAAAAAACGAGCCGCGCACCGCTTGTTGTATGCCCGGATATGGCAGCGAAACCAACAGCGGCGTCAGCAGCCACACGGTGATGATGAACGTGATACCGCCGCCGATAGCGCCAAGCAACGCATCGACTTTATTAATTTTGAAACGCCTTAGCCTGGTCTTTAGCAGCACGCCAATAAACTCACCAATGCTCAAGCAGAATAGCGCGCAGCCGAGCGTAAACCCAAACGCAAGCACGGTACGCGACAGCTCGGTGGTGGCGAGCCCGATGACGTGCGGCTGCAACACTGCACCGAGGAATAATCCGCCGATAAAGCCGGCATCGGACAGAATTTCGCGTATCAAGCCAAGCTCGTGCCCGCGCATCAGCGCGCTCAAAAATATCAGGACAACGATAACGTCAACTGTTGTGTTCACCACTTCATTGTATCCTATGGATAATTAATTCAGCCTTAAATATTGGTGAAAGCTTGCCGGTTCGTACTAAAAAATACGCAGCAACCAGCCAGCAAGTTTGCGCGTCTGGTGGTAGATTCTTTCTATCGGATTTTCGGGCGGCAGGCCCGGCGCTTGTTCGCTCATACATTTCCCTTCTGCAAATCTTGCTCGAATTGTTTGATGCCTTTTAGGTCGGCGCTGTAACTGCTAACATCTGGCAGGTTGAGTTCCTGAATGTGTCGCCAGATGGTTTTGATGAGTTGCTTGATGGCGGCTTCTGCTTGCTCGTCGAAAACGATGGCCAGCGGTGGCTGCAAGCGGCCGGATTTATCGGGTTCGACGAACTCTAGGCGAGCTTCGGCAACGTGCCAGCCGCGCCAGGTGTTGCTGCCTTCAATCAGGAGTTTATAGAAATACAGCTGGTGTTTGTATTTGTAGGCTTTGGTGGTGGCATTCCAGCCCGGCAGTGGTGCGCCGGTTTTGTAGTCGACGATACGGACGGTTTTGGATGAGGCGTCTAGTTCCAGCCGGTCGATTTTACCACTCAGCCGCGCGCCATCCAGCACCACACCTTCGCTGTAAAAGTTCACCTCAGCCTTGGCTGTGCGCGCAAACATATCGGCGCGCGCAGTTAGATATTTGGTGAGTGCAGCATGGCCTTTGGCGCGAGCGTGTTCGCGGTCTTGTGTGGTGAGGTAGCGGCGCGACAATTCGAAATCGTACTGCGTCAGCACCGCCGTCTCGTTTGGATGGTGGCTGGCATTCAGCTGATTTTGATACCACTCCAGCGTGTTATGCACAGCGGTGCCGTATTCGCCGCTGGCGGTCGGCGCTTGCGGAAAGCGCAATAGCGTTTGGGTTAAGAACGTTTCTGGACCGCCGTGCTCGAGATCCAAAAAAGCATTGAGATGCGTGGGACTCATCTGATATTTGGCGAGTTGGGGTGCAAGCAATTCGCGGAAATCTGCCGGCAGACTCACTTGCCCGGCGCGCCATAAGGTTTCGATGTCGATGGCCAGCTCGTCTGGCGGTACTTCCTCGCTGATGATGGTTTGCACCGGCGCTGGCAAGTAGGTTGAAATGCCGTCACGCTCGCCAAGATATTTGAGCGGCGTGGTAGCTTTGCCGTTGTCTTTGGTGCGATATGACGTGATGTACAGGCCTTGGCGCGCACGTGTGAGTGCTACGAACAATAGCCGCAAACGCTCATCATCGGTTGAGTTCTGGTAGCGAATGTACGTCAGATTTTGTGGCAGGATCAGCTTGTTGTTGCCGCCGTTGCCTTTGCCCCACATTTCGTTGGTTGCCTGCAGTATGAAGACATGGTCGAACTCCAAACCTTTGGCCTTGTAGACGGTCATAAGCTGCACGGCCGACTTTGCCTGGGCGATGGGATGCGAGTTTATCAGCGATGCGTCGGCGGCCTCGTACATTGTAAAAAAGTCTAAAAAGTCTTCGAGTGTGAGCTGGCGGTCGGTTGCGGCCTGATGGTCGCGCAGCCGTGAGCGGATAACGCTGAGATGCGAGATGGCTTCGTAGTACTTGAGTGTGTCTTCGCCCCGGCGCTCTGGCGCAAAATAGTACGTTCGCAGCGGCGAGCTGAGTTGCTGGTCGGCGTTTTGCACCGGCGTGGTGCCAGCAAGTTTGTCGAGGGTGAACTCCAACGGCTCGGTGGTTGCTGTGCTGCTGAGCGCCAGATAAAACGTTACGGCAGGTTCTAGCGTAGCCGACTCCAGCGCAATTTGCGCCCACGGCCGCGTCTCGTCCCGCTTGCCCAGTTGCCAGTTGACTTCCCAAATTGCTCGCGCTGGAATGTTCCAGTATGGCAAGCTCAAAACCAACGGAAAATATTGGTTGGCGGGCGCCGTTTCGCCGCGAGCGAGCGCACTCAGCAGCTGGGCGCAGAGGCGCAAATTTTGCACAATGTCGGTCTGCAAAATATTTTCGCGCTTTTCGTACGACAGCGGAATGTCGGCGTTACGCAAAAATGGCACGAGATTTTCGAGCGGCGCGTGCTTTGGTGATAGCACCGCGATGTGCGACGGGCCGGCGCCGGCTGCCACAAGCTTGGCGATTTGTTTGGCAACCCAAGCGTACTCGCCAGCTTCGGCACTGAACTCACGTCGAGTAATTACGGCGTTTTTAGGCAGGTTGCTGCCGCTCGCGACAAGTGCTTTGTTGATGTCGCCGACCTGCGAGTGCAAGCGGCCATCAATCTGTTCGGCGATGTTTTGTGCCACGTGCAGAATGTCGGCGTGCGAGCGGTAATTTTCGGTGAGGTTGATGACTAGCACGTCGCGGAACGTCTCCAAAAAATCTTTCATGTTGCCCACCTGCGCGCCTTGGAAGGCAAAGATTGCCTGATCGTCGTCTCCCACGGCCATAACGTTTGGGCGGCCTTCGTGCACCGGATGGTCGGCGATACGCTTGACCAGCTCAAACTGCGACGGGTTGGTGTCCTGGAATTCGTCCAATAGCACGTATTGGTAGCGTTCCTGCAGGTTGTAGCGCAGCTCGTCGTTGTTGGCCAGACCGTCGATGGCACGCAAAATCATGTCGTCGAAATCGTAGGCGGCGCGGGTTTTGAGCTCGCGCTCGTAGGCTTCGTATACGTTCGCCAGCGCCAGCATTTTTTCGCTGCGTGCTGGCTCGGTCAGCGTGAAGTGGTTGTTCTCGTCCTTGTGCAGCCACGCGTTCTTCCAGGTGGTGAGCGGTGTTGTTGAGTTTTGCTCCTCACTCAGCGTATGCGCTTTTTGCAGCTCCACAACCGCGGCAGCGACGAGACTGCCACCGTGTTGCCCAAGTTCTTCGAGCAGTTGATTGTACTGCGCGGCGAGTTCGACTTTTTTGCGCGAAAAGCCACCAACGTCGTTCACAATGTGGTCCAGTACCGGTTGCACTTCCTCGATTTGCTGCAGATTTTCGCGTGCCAGTTCACGCAATTTGTCAGGAGTGATGAGGTTTTCTTTGAGATCGCCGATGGTACTCACCACGTTTTTAATATAATACCGAGCGCCGAGCAGCGGGCTGTCGAACGGCAAGCGCGAGACAAGGTGCTCGACAATTTGTATCTGCGTTAGTTCATCGACCGGCCGTTCCATGCGCACGTCGTCGGCGCGTTCCACGGCCAAGCGCTGAAAATATTCACTGTAGGTTTTGATAATGTCGCTGCCAAAGCTGTGGTAGGTGCTGATGGTTACGTCGTATGCAGCGTCGCCGATGAAACTGCGCAGACGCTCGCGCATGTTCTGAGCGCCGTTTTCGGTGAACGTGAGACATAAAATATTGCCGGCGGCCGTGTCGGTTTTGGCCAAAATGTTTGCCACCCGTGCGCTCAGCAGCTGTGTTTTGCCGGTGCCCGGCCCGGCTAGCACCAGCATTGGGCCGTCGATCGTATCGACAGCTTGCTTTTGCGCCTGGTTGAGTCTGGCGTATTCGTCCTCGAACTTGCTCATTCCCTTAATTATATATTAGGAAACAGCCGCGTACGGAA
>JAICLK010000032.1 GCA_025927415.1 Candidatus Saccharimonadota bacterium
CCGCCCGGAACCAGCTTGCACCGCCTGGTGGTGTGGGGCGAGCAAGTCAGCCCGAATCCGAACGGCAACACCGGCGGCGACAACACGTCGGACACGCTGGCCACCACCAATTCGACATTGCCAGACAACGGCCCAACGCTGTGGAGCCGGCTGGCCAAAACCGTGAAGAGTTGGTTTTAGCCCAATTTTTAAGCATAAAAAAGCCGCATGGGGGTTGGGAAGATGGATAGTAGGTAAAAAGTTTGCGGAGGTTGAGGATTTAGGTAGCGGAGCGGAAAGCTCAAAATAGAAACGCTAGAAGTTCTAAACCAAAGCTAAACCTACGTCATCTTGCTCACTCATGCGGCTCGCCCTTCGGGTATCAAATGCATCATCGATGCGCATTTGTCAGCCCGCAGGGCACGTCGTCGTTGGACTGTGCTTCACTCAAAACCATGAAAGGAGGGTACCGGCAGCGACACTTGCATGTCATGCGTCTTCCGGCAGCTCGGTGCCCATAAGTTCACCGTATGCCTCGATGACGAGGTCAAGATTCCTCGAGGCCACATGGCCAACAATGAAACCCATACCGGTGCGATCGAGATCACTTATCATGGTGAGCAGCGTGACCAGGCGTTGTGCCTGCTCCAGGTCCATTTCTCCGGGCAAATCCGATTGCTCGAACATTTTCTGCTCCCTTGCGTAAGAACGGTGTTGTATCACCGTTGGCATATAGGCCAATCATCTAACGAACGACAGGTTATACTTTGACTTATTTTTTAATTTTTGTCAATTAGTTATCGATGTATCGGTGCAAAAATTCGTCGGCAGCCTGGAAGGTTTCGAGTGGCGTGGCACGTTGCACGCTAGCGGAGTCGAGCGGCAGGCACGAAGGCCACACTGGCTGAAAGGTTGCAGTCGTTACGTCGGGCAGCTCTTGCATTGCCTCACGAAACTTCACGTTATGAACCGAAAGATCATCAATGTGCACCGCTGCGCGTAAACTGCTGCCAAAAAGCTCGGCTACGTTCCGTGCCACAATGCCTTTGGTAAGCGGTAGATTACCCTCATGATTGCGCGGAAACACAATACCTTGGAAGCCGCCAGCGGCGTACTTGCCCAAAAAGCGCAGCGTTGCCAGTTCGCAGCCGGGCAGAGTGGAGGTGTTGGCAAACGTGTACACGTCATGCTCGCGCCAACCACGGAGAATGGCGGCGATTTCGTCGATGCCATCAACAGGCTGCACCAGATCCTGATTCATGAGGGTTTGAACGACTTGGGCATTATTACGCACAAACAAACCTTCTGCGTAATGTTGAAAGCAATCTAGCTCGGCAGCAGTTTTGGGCGGCCACTCTTCGACGGTACGCAGAGCCAAGCCGGTGTGTCGCATGGTTTCGCACAAGTCTACCGAAGCGATTGCCTTGATATTAGCGAAAGGAATGTCCGGCACGGCCAACACGCCATCCACGCCTGGTGCGGGCATCAACGCCGCTTTATCGTCGACATATTCGTGCCAGCCGGCTGCCAATTCTTTAGGAGCCGGAATGGGATATGTCTCGAGGTCGAGCCCGTTCTCAGGATCTGCCACCCATAATTCCGATCTTCCAGTCTCTTGCATGTATCGGTAATTGTACCTACTGATCGGCAGACGTCAAGAGCCATGTTTGCTTGAGCTGGGTCTGGGCAGGCGTTTTGCTGCTGGCCGGCGTGATAACAAAGCTATACACCGCACGATACCGTTGGTCAAAAAACGGCAGATAGCTAGAGCTAGCGGACATGAGCGTTTGGAAGTTGGCGCTGTCATAGTCAAAAACGACCAGCTTGCCATTGCTTACATACGCCAACCGGTCGCCGTCCATCCATGTGGCGTGCGGCTGCGGCACATCCAGCTTGGCATCAATGGAATACGCGTATGTCTTGTCGTACTGCGCGTCATACACGGCAAACTGGTTGCCATTTTCGGCCACAATGAACTGCGCATTGGCAGAAAACTCCAGATAGTTTGGCTGGTCAACCCTGAGGACTGTGGTGGGCGCCAAACCTCCGCCTGGAGCATGCACCAGACTATCCACGGGGTTTTTGTACACGTACACGCGACCTTCGCTCGAATCGCCGGCAGCAACATACCATGCACCGCTGTATTGCGTGAGGTTGAGCAAGTAGGTTTTGGTCACGCTCAGCTGGCGCAAGGTATACGTTTTGTTATTTTGATATAGCTCCACATTCACTTCGCCGCTCGCCGCATTTTTGCTGGTTGTGTACAGCACGATGTTGCTGCCATACGTTTTGTATGCGAGCACATTGGCAAGCAAAGGCGTCAGGCCAACATTGTTGAGTGCGGCCGTGCCGAGCGTCTTGGCAGACGAATTGTATATAAAATAGTGGTTGTACGCGGCATTTTGAAGCGTCAGCACGTCGGTCGCACTCAGCCCAAGCGACTGGGTGAGGTTAACTGAGTTACTGGCCTTTTGCGTGTCCACCATCACATACTCTTTACTACTACCATATATGTGCTGCAGCACAACATGCCGGTTATCGTTTGCCCACGCAACCAGTTGCAATGACTGCTTGGTTACGGTGCTGGCGGTCAGCACACTATCGGGCAATGAAATGGTGGTCGGCGACGGAACCTGTTTAGGATTTTTAACATCAAAAAGATCAAAACTGGTGAGCGAGCCGGGCTGCTCCGCCAAAATCCAACGGCGGTCAAGACTTTGTGTGACCAGCGGTGGTGCGGCCGTATAGTTCTTCACGTTGCTGGTCTGCAAGTTAACAGGGAAGAGAAAGGGATAGTCGAAGTGTTCAATCGCCCCGCCGGCAACCGTTACCGCGCGCTGCCAGGTTCGATAGCCAGTGCGGCCAATAGTCAGGGTGTATGTGCCGGTCAGGAGCTGCAGCCGCTCACCAGTAGTGCCTCTGGCTTGGCCGTTCAGCTTAACCTGCGACCCGCCCGGCTGGCTAGACACAAAGATCAGTCCGTTCTGCACCACTTGTCCCTTTTTCAGGCCAAACCCATAGGCAACATACATCAACAAGATTGTCGCCAAAATGATCGCCGCAGCTGCCAAAATATAACCTGTCAGCAGCTTAGCCATTTGCCAACGTCGGGCTTTAGGGTCGAGAAAATCCATCATATCAATATTTATTTTATAGGTTCCGCTGCTCTTAGTCTGAAACTTTATGTGTTATTTTTCAAGAGGCCGGTTTTTTAAGCACTTGCGGTTCGCGCGCGCCCGCGTTACCATAAGTAGTAATTGATGAGAATAAAAGGGTAACAACGTGGCACAAAACTTTGTTGAGCTGAACGGCAACCGATACGATGCAGAGAGCGGTGCATTTTTGGGCAAAGCCGATGAAAAGCCAGACGCCGCAAAAGTACACATTGCTAAGCCGGCTGAGACGGCGCCACAGCACCACGCCGTACCCCGGCAGCCGCATCATATTGCGGCGCGCCATCCGCAACACGCCAACACGCTTCGGCGCGATGCCGTCAAACGGCCAGACACTTCGCAAAAGATTGCCATCAAAATACACGTGCCAGCCAAGTTAGGACAACACCAACCAGACGTTCTGCGTGTCCAGCCAAAACTATCTTCCCAGGCGGTCGACCCAGACCGTGCCAGCCGTGCACTTGAGGTACCGCACAGTCCCAAAATTGAGCGCTTCCGCCCAGTGCAGCCACAACACCACGGCGCACATATCGCGTCCATTCCAGTTCAGCCAGAGCCAAATCAGCACCATGCTAGCCATGCTGCACAATCACCACAACGCCAGCCGGATATCTTTGAGCAAGCCATCGCCCGCGCCACTAGCCACGAACAACCGGCGCCAAATCAGCACGCCGCCCAAAAGCCTAAGCACGGTCGTCGCCATCACCAGCACGTTATGCGTATGGCCGCCAGTGCGGCCGTGTTGGTACTGCTGGGCGGATTCATCTTTTGGCAAAACCGCGTGAGTGTCGAAATGCAACTAGCCGCCGCTCGCAGCGGTGTGGCTGCTGCCATGCCTAGCTACAAACCAGGTGGCTTTGCACTGTACCAGCTTCATTACACCTCTGGCAGTGTAACGCTCGGCTTCCGCGCACCTGGCAACAAAGCCTACAATGTCGTGCAGCAAACCTCTAACTGGGACAGCCAAACCTTGCTGGAAAATTACGTCGCCACCAGCGGTCAGACGTATAGCACCTACCTATCTTCCGGTCGCACAGTATATATTTATGGCAACAACGCCACGTGGGTGAGCGGCGGCATATGGTACCAGATCAACGATGATGGCAGCCTCAACAAGGACCAACTCATCAACCTTGCCAACAGTATGTAATTGCAGAAAAAGCAAAAAAGTAGTAATATAAAACAGATTGTCTGTCGAGGCTAACACCTCTGGACAGTTGTTTTT
This sequence comes from Candidatus Saccharimonadota bacterium, assembly GCA_025927415.1. GTDB lineage: Bacteria > Patescibacteriota > Saccharimonadia > Saccharimonadales > UBA4665 > JAICLK01. Next base: position 4,378 of record JAICLK010000032.1, read on the forward strand.
TGACAAGCAGCTACCACAAGGTGAGCGCTGGATTTTTTATATGTTTACATAAAGCAAACTAAGAAGTTCGCCGCTCACCTTGTCTGCAAAAATTACGAAACCTACCGAGAGTAAAGGAAGATTGCAATGCGTATGTCGAGCATACGGCATCCCATTCGTTTCGTTCAGCCCATGAACGGCCCGCAAATTGACCGCCTCGTGCGGGAATACGCCGGCAATGATTACGTCAACGCCGACGGCTACCCCCACATGGCCTATGTGACGCCGGGCATCATGCGCAAGCCACTCTGTGGCGTCAAGCTCATTCCCATCGATCGCGTCTACGAGTACTTCCACACCGGAAGCCTGAACGGCACACCGCTGGAAACATACAGTGGCTTGGTGGTCGTAGCGCACAACTGGTACGGCAGCGCATGTACGTTCGACTCCGGCACAATACAAGCCATAGTCGATTGGCATGCCACCGGCCTGCATATCCTCCTCGCAACGGGCAACTTTTACGACCCGAAACCGGCGTGAATCTGAGGCGTGAGGCAGCGTGCCAGAAAGGAATAGTCACGTGACATTCCCCAAACCGATGGTTGAGTTCGACGAGCACCTATCCGTCGAGCGGATCAAACTGCTCGTGGAGCTCGCATCGTATCGCCTGGATGGCGACTACGTTGAGCTGTTGCACAAGGGCTGGACGGCGCTCGGATTCTCGTGGCACTTCAAAGCGGGCATCCAACTACATGCTAGCTCCGGCTATCATCCGTGGTTCATGGACCCAGAGTACAAGCGTGTCTGGATCGACGTCTACAACTGGGCTCTCCTACGGAGAGACTGCGTCACGCTGCCAGGGGAACCCCTGACGGCTGAAGAGTGGCTCGTGCCCACATTCGTCGAGACACTGCGCGAGACATACGTCACCGCGAAGGAACACGGCTGGCAACATGTCCAGGACGAGATCGACAACTTCAAGACTCTCCGCCACCGCGACGACGAGAGCGCCTAACTCACCCAACATCCGGAAGAAGGATAAGAAAATGACGGACGAGCGTTACAAGCGTTTTCTCGCAAGCCTAACCCACAAGACCTTCACGGCACTCGACGACACTGTCGAGAGGGAGGGATATAGTCGAACGGCTACCATCAAGCGGGCCATCCGGGTATGCGCGGCCCTGGCCATTCTCAAAGAGGTTGGCCTGGAACCACGCGTCCTCGACTCGAAGCGCAACACGGTGAAGCCGCTGAAGTCGGGAACCGCTCCAGAGCCGAGCCACGCCGAGGAAGCCATGCTGATCCACCTGCAACTCCCCCTGCAGACCTACGGACAGCTGTTCGCGACTGCACGGGCGCAGGAGCACACCATCGGCGAGACCCTGAACTGGGTTATCCAGAGGTACGACGAGCTCACGCGCGCCATGTACACGCCCGGCTGTCTGCTCATCCTCACCCCCGCTACCGACCGTCTTCCAAGGCCGACGTTCACCTAGCCCTGCACCTTCCCGTGGCCAGTGCGGCAACCGCGGCGTTTATTCGTCAACATTGCCGCGCTTGGCCGGGTACCACACGGAAAAGGAGCGACATTGACTGATCGCAACAAGCACGATGAGCTCGTTACACTAGAAGTGTTCTCCGCAACCTTCAGCGGACTCAAAGAGGTTGCACAACGAGCGGGCGACACCCGGGCTGACGTGCTCAACCGCGCCATCGACATATACTTGTACATTGCGTACGAGGTCGACCGCGCGTCGCTCAACCCAGTGATTTCGGAATTGCTGGACGACATCCATCAGAGCGTAAGCTCGATGACCGGCAAGCGCAAGCTTGTGAGCGTGAGCCTGTTGCTCGAAATTCATGCGCGCCTGCTGGCAACCGCTAGTGCGCAAAATATTTCGACCAGCGACATAGCCGATCGAGCTATAGCGCTCTACAACCAACTCGCTCGTATTACTACCCGGGACGGAAAGTTGCTCATCAACAATCCAGACTGCGCGACAGATACGTGTCGCATGTTCACACTGGACGCCGATGGCGTCAGTAATTAGCAAAGCCTTCGCCGAGTGCGGCAACCGCGGCCATGTGCCAACGTTGCCGCGCCGGCGCCCGATTTTTCGTTTTTGCCACAGCTGCTTGTCCTACTACTTTTGTTTTCAAGCTCGAAGACAGAAGCAGTAGAAATGGTAACTTCCAATCCACCTCTGTTTGTGGCATACTTTGTGAGTATGAAAGAAGTCCGAACTCGATTTGCACCAAGCCCAACTGGCTATTTGCACGTCGGCGGTATCCGCACTGCGCTGTTTGCATGGCTGGTCGCCCGCCAAACTAACGGCAAATTTATTTTGCGATTTGAAGACACAGACAAAAAGCGCGAGGTTGAGGGTGCACGCGAGCACCTTATCGCCAGCCTGAAAGCCTTGGGTCTAGAGTACGACGAAGGCCCGGACATCGGCGGCCCGTTTGCGCCGTACGTGCAAAGTGAGCGCACGGAAAGTTACCGCAAATGGGCACAAAAACTGATTGACGCGGGCCGCGCATACGCTGACACGCGCTCGCCGGAAGAACTGGATACAATCCGCGAAGATGCGAAGAGCAAAAAGAAAGCCTTTCTAGCACGCGACTACCGGCCGGAAAACACGCCCGAATGGAAATCTGGCGTGCCGCTGCGTTTTAAGAGCGAGCCAAAAGCATATGAGTGGCATGACGAAGTGATGGGTGATTTGCATACCGGCCCGGAAGTAGTCGACGATTTTATCCTCATCAAAAGCGATGGCTTGCCGACGTACAACTTTGCGCACATCATCGACGACCTGGAAATGGAAATTTCGTGCATCATCCGCGGCCAGGAGTTCATCGCCAGCCAGCCAAACTACCTCAACCTGTACGAAGCGCTGGAAATCGAGCGGCCAAAAATTGCCACTGTGCCGCACATCCTCGGCCCGGACGGCAAGAAAAAATTGAGCAAACGCGACGGCGCAAAAGACGTGCTGGACTACCTCCGCGATGGCTTCTTGCCGGATGCACTGGTCAACTTTATTGCATCTTTAGGCTGGAACGATGGCACCGAACAGGAGATCTTTAGCCGACAAGAACTCATCGAAAAATTCTCGCTCGAGCGCGTTGGCCGTAGCGGCGCCACCTTCGATGAACGCCGGTTGCTGTGGATAAACGGCCATTACATTCGCGAATTGCCGCTGGAAGAACTCTACGAGAAGGTAGCCGACTTCTGGCCAGTCGAAGCCAAGGATGCAACTGACGAGTACAAGAAACAAGTACTCAGTTTGGTACAGGAACGCCTCAAGTTTTTTAAAGAGCTACCCGAACTCACCACTTTCTTCTTCACCGATTTGCCAGTGAATCCTGGGCTCTGGCAAGAGCACAAACAGCTCAAGAAGCTGGAACAAAGTGAACTCAAAACTTTGCTGGAAGAGAGCAAAGCCAGCCTCGAACAAAGTGATTTTTCGGTTGAAGATCTGACGAATCGCCTCAACGAATTGCTCGAGAAAACCGGCCAAAAACCGGCCGTATTGTTCAGTATCATCCGCATCGCCACCACACAAGCGCCAGCCAGCCCAGGCCTTGCAGATACGCTCGCGGTGCTGGGCAAAGAAGTCTCGCTCAAACGCATCGACCAAATGCTCAGCGCACTTACTTAAATAAGCACTGGCATAATGCTACAATTGATTAAATGGAGCATCATGGCCACCAAAATCCAGAACACGACAAGCCGAAGCACGTGGTTGGCACGGGCGGGTTTGATTACGTCAAAAAGAATGGCACGCCGGTAAGTCGTAGTCTGAAGCTGATTGGGCCGGGCGGACATTTTTGGCGTCTAAAACATTGGCTGAACGAACGGCTCACCAAAAAACAGCTGATTTTTGGTGCCATTGCATTGGTGCTAGTATTGGGCGGATTGGTGGCGTTCGGGCTTAGC
>JAICLK010000027.1 GCA_025927415.1 Candidatus Saccharimonadota bacterium
TAGCAGCACAGGGAACGACACCCAGCCGATACGTCGATGTGCGGATAGAGGGCCGTGCTTATTACAAGTAGTTGGGGAGCGCTATCTCAATTCTTTAGCTAAGTAAGACTGGTAATAACGGCCCCACTCTCCCCTTAGTGTTCGTATTTTGTTCTTATATACTGTACAAGCGCTATTCGTGGAAAAACATATAAAAGTATTTCTGTATGTGAAAGTCAAATCTTTTATAAAAAGGCAGGGGAAAGGGCAATTAAAAATATTTGCAATGAAAAGTCAAAAAAGCAAATTTTCACGACAGAACTGTGGAAAAGTCAAATTTTGCAACAGCTATCACTGAAATAGCGTTGCAAAGGAATACGAGACGCTATAGGTATTTTGTGCGAATATATAAAGTCACCGCCGTTGCAGCAGTGCTAGATACAAGTTAGCGAATGCAAAAACGAAATACGACAGCTATCTACATAAAATCAGCAAGTCCCCTATTAGAACAGACGTATCAGTAACCCTCCTTAACATGTATATTCACGTCGCAAAATATACATTGTGCGACGTCAGATGTATCATTCTGTTTATGCTCTCTTCCGCTTGCATTGTCTGGATTCTGTCTCGATTTTTTCTGTGTGCGCTGCCGCATCCTCGCCACTTCACCGCCAGACGCAAAGTGTTTATGTGATCGGTCGCCCCATTCATGGTTGCTAGCTGTCGTAATGTTCGTATTTTGTACATTTAACCTAAAACCAGATAACTCTGAGGTTTACGGTTTTAGGAAAACAGTTAGACGAGCGTTTTTAGGCCTGGTTGCCGGCCGTCACTTCATCAAGTGTGTAGGTGGCTTTGGCGACACGTTTGAACTGGGGTTTACCCTGCAGGTTGAGAAGGATGGTGGTTTCTTTGACGTAGCGGTTTTCTAGCACGCGTTTGACGATCTCGTCACGGTGCAGTGCGCCGTCTTCCTTGCGAAGCACTTCGGTAATGATGTCAGCAACGGTGCCTTTCTTGTAACCCCATTCCTTGAGGGCGTAAATACCGCGACCGATGAGGACAAAGCGTTTGTCTTTGATGAGTTCGTTATGAATGGCCTGCGTGGTTACGTCACGGCGCTTGAAATCGGAAGTTTTGATGGCTGCAGCAATCTCGTTAAAGTGCATGTGCTTGCCATTTTCTTTGAGAATAACGTAGATTTTGTCGCGAATGTTCTTAGGGTTGACCGTCGGCCAGCTTACGAGGCCCCAAAGTTCATTGAGAGTAGCGAGTTGTTTCGAGATGCTTGCGAGCGCTGCGGCTTGCTTTGTGTCAGCAATTTTGGCAGGAGCGGTAACTTTATCAATTTTTACCGGCTTGCCTTGCTCTTTGATGGCGCCAACAAGATTGCTAACGTGCGCTTTCATGGCGGCTTGGTCGTGCTCGCTGGCGATGCCAACGGCAAGATAGTGGTTATCGTCTTCTTCGATAACTGCCACGCCCGGGCAAAGTTGTGCCAAGAAGGCTACTCTTGCCTGCTCTAGCTTCGTGTTTTCGAGGCCAAGCCGCGTAACCAAGTCACTTACACGAGCAGCTTTGCCGTTCGTCTGCAAAATAGAAACCAAACGAACCTCAACCTCTTTGACGTGCGGCAGGCTACTACCCTGCTCTGCGGCGGTTTTGAGGCGTACCAGCACTGCTTTTTCGAGCTGGCGGACGCGCTCACGAGTGATGCCGAGCAGTTCGCCGATCTGCTCAAGTGTTTCCCTGCGGTCAAACAAACCAAAACGGCGTGCAATAATCTCACGCTCGCGCTCACGGTCAATCGTACCGAGAATATCGGTAACTGCCTGCTCGGTGTTCAAAACTTTTGCATTCTGCTCTGGCATAAATCTTCCCTGTAAAAATGAAATTTGTAAATGTGTTTAACTCAACTATAAAACTTTTGATTCTAAAAGTCAAGTACCCTCGTCGTATAAATTTATTTTACCACGAAATAGACGTTCTTGTAAGCATTATGTTGTAAGAAATATCGTGGATAACTCATTGGCAAATTCCGCAAAAAGACGGTTTGAAGCAGTTATAGGTATGCTTTGCTAGTTCTTCTTGCGTCGCCGGAAGGATTTTTTAGCTGGAGCTTCGGCGAGTAGCTTCTTTGCCTGTTCGTGGCTGACGGTTTTGGGGTCGGTTTCTTTGGGAATTTTAGCATTCTTGGTGCCATCGGTGACGTACGGTCCAAAACGGCCTTTAAGTACCTTGATGCCGTCGCCAAAGTCGGCAACGTTTTTCTCGGCATCTGCCTTGAGTTTTGCGGCATAGAGTTCCAGGGCTTCTGCTTCGGTAATGGTTAGCGGATCGCGTGGCTTGATGCTGACGAAGGTTTTGCCAACTTGGATATATGGGCCGAACCGGCCGATGTTGGCTTTAATCTCTTCACCATCCTTGGTTTTGCCAACGGTGCGTGGCAGTTTGAACATCTCCAGCGCCTGTTCGAGCGTAACGTTGTCGAGCGTTGTACCGGCTGGCAATGGCGCAAAATCGGGCTTATTGTCGTCATCGGCTTCACCTTTTTGTAGCATGGGGCCGTACCGGCCGAAGCGTGCAATAATTGGCTTGCCACTCTTGGGGTCGGCACCGAGCTCTCGCGCCTGCGCTACTTCGGCGCGCGACACGCTGGCGCTGTCTTCGACCAATTTGTGGAACGGGCCGTAGAAGTGTTTGAGTACGCCAACGCGGTCTTTTTTGCGATCGGCGATATCGTCTAGCTCTTCCTCGATATCTTTGGTGAAGTCGTAGTCCATCACCTCGGCAAAATGCTTGGTGAGAAAATCGGTTACCACTTTGCCAGTTTCGGTTGGATAGAGTTTGCCGGAATCTTTGCCGTATTGGATAGCTTCTTTGCTGGCGGCTATCTTGCCTTTTTCTAGCACGAGTTTTTGGACTTCTTTTGGCACACCTTCGATATCGCCGCGCTCTACATAATCGCGCGATTGGATGGTCGAGATGGTGCTGGCATAGGTGCTTGGCCGGCCGATGCCCATTTCTTCGAGCTTGCGTACTAGCGAGGCTTCGGTGTAGCGCGCTGGGCCGCGGCTGAGGCTTTCTAGCCCCGTTGCGTTCAAAAGTTGAAGTGTGTCGCCGGTAGCGAGCGGTGGCAGCAATGTGTCCTCGCCACTGCGGCCGTAGACTTTCAAGAAACCGTCGAAGACGACAATTTCGCCCTTGGCTTCCAATGTTTCTTTGCTTTCGCTCGGATCAATGGTGATAATCGTTTTTTCCAATTTTGCCGGCGTCATTTGGCTGGCCAGCGTGCGGCGCCAGATGAGACTGTACAGCTTTTCTTGGGCGGCATCGGCGCCAGCTTTTTGCTTCGTAACATCGGTCGGACGGATGGCTTCGTGCGCCTCTTGCGCACCAGCACTCTTGGTTTTGAAGGTGCGAATTTGGTGATATTGCTCGCCAAATTCGCGCTTAATATAATCGGTCATTGCGCCAAGGGCGAGATTGCTGATGTTCACCGAGTCAGTTCGCATGTAGGTGATGAGCCCGGCCTCGTACAGACGCTGCGCCAGCTGCATGGTGTAGCGCGGGCTGTAGCCCAGGCGGTTGCTGGCTTCCTGCTGGAGGGTGCTGGTGGTGAACGGCGCCGACGGGTTGCGCGTGCCCGGTTTTTGGTCGATGGCACTCACGGTAAACTTACTTTTGGCAAAGGCCTCGAGGATTTTTTGGACTTCGGCTGCACCTACGTACTTTTTCGGAGATTCAGCTGGCAGTTCGGTGCCGTCGTTCAAGGTAAAAACAGCGGTGAGTTTGAAGGTAGATTCTGCCGCGTGTGCTTCAATTTCGCGTTCGCGCTCTACAACCAAACGAACAGCGACAGACTGCACGCGGCCAGCACTTAGGCCCGCGCGAACTTTGCGCCACAGCACCGGCGACAGCTCAAACCCTACTAGATAATCCAGCGCTTGGCGAGCCTGCTGCGCCTCAACCAGCGGCATGTCGATGATGCGCGGGTTTTTGATGGCTTCGTCCAGCGCCGGCTTGGTGATTTCGTGGAACGCGATGCGCTTGGTGGTTTTTGGGTCGAGCTTCAGCACCTCGGCAATATGCCAGGCAATCGCCTCGCCTTCGCGGTCTTCATCGCTTGCCAGCCACACGGTGGCACCTTTGGCGGCGGTTTTTAGGGCGGCAATCACTTTCTTTTTGTCGGTGTCTACTTCGAATTTTGGTGCAAAATTACGCGCCACGTCAATACTGCCGTCTTTGCTCGGCAGGCCGCGGATGTGACCCATGCTGCTTTTGACGGTGTAATCTTTGCCCAGGTATTTCTCGATGGTTTTCGCTTTGGCCGGGCTTTCGACGATGACTAAATTTTTAGAGCTCATTTCAGAACCTGCTTTCGAGGTAAAAATTGCAGATTGTTGGTCGCAAAGTTTGCAGCGCGAGGAGACATAACTGTAGTTACGTCGATGAGTGATGCGGGCTTTGTGGCCGGCAAGACGCGGTTTTTAGCCGGAATGAGGTTCTGGAATGAGCTCTTCATGCTTTACGGTTCAGCTTAACAACAAGTGGCTATAATGGCAAATAAGCCTACAGAATGCAAGCAAGAAACGTTGACAAAAACTTTCTGCAAGAGTAAAACAATATTGTTAAATCATTGTTAAATTTACGGACGCGGACGCCCCTAAGAATGAGGCCACTGCTAAAATGCCAGCGACTTCCGATTGGAGACGTCCTTACCCGTAGAAAGGAATTAGTACTCATGGCTGATTTTGGCTTTAATACATACGATGTCGTGCAAGGCGATACCACTCTCTTTGTAGAAGGTATGGTAGCGGCATATCAACAGAACGAGCAAGAGTTGCGTAACCTGGGCTGGGTGCCTCGGACCGACGCAATGCACCAGCTTGTTGCTGGCGAAGTGGATTTTGGCGCTCTCGATCCAACGCGAGACTAACCTACATTTTTACCCAGATTGTATCCGGCAATAATGCCGACAATGCTGCCAACGGTGCTAAGTAGAATACTCCAGCCGCCCAGCCAGTTGCCATGGTCCAACAGTCCGCCCAGCCACCCGCCCACGGTGCCGCCCACAAGTATGCCAATCCAAATAAGCAGTTTCATCTTCTAAGTTTAGCATTTGTTTGTTTCGCATTTCGTCGTTTACGACTCCTATAGCTTCACGCCAAGAACTCTTTAATCTTTAGATAAGGTGTCCTTGGGTTCAGCATATAATTCTCCCTCATCGGTCGAATTATCAGCACAGCTTATTCTTCGCATTTCGTCCTTTTGGACTCGTCAGCACGACTTGGTTCATTCGTGTATGCGAGACAAAAGAAAGTGTGAGTGGGGGAGCGGTGAGGTGCGATTGGGGATGACAAAAGCCATCTATTGCCAATCGCACCCGTGCGTCCCACTTCTCCTTATCGGCGGATGCCGACAAGGCGTTTTAGGTAGCGCTTCCAGACCTGCTGGTCATACCAGTCGGCTGGTAGCGGCTTGGGCTCGTTGCTGCTTGGAGCCTTCAGTAGATAGCAGCCGGCGCCCACAAGGCCTATGAGGGCCAATAGGCCCGCTACGGATATCACGCAGACGAGTACAATTGCGTACATGTTTCCTCCTCGGTTGGTGGAGCTACTGCTCGAGCTGGGGGTTGTTGTCGGGGCTGTCGGCCGGCCGGTCGAGGTCGTCGAGCGCGTGCTTGTAGTTGTCGTGCGCGGTTGCAGCCGTCGCCGCGAGGATGGCGAGCAGCGTGATTGTAGCTATGGCGGCCGCCACTACAAGATACGATACGCCAGCGCGACCGCTGTAGATGCCGCCGAGGTAGGCGAGCAGCATCGCCACCATGCCCAGCGGGATTTGATAGCCACGCCTTGTGACTGCCATTCTCCTTACGAGCTTGTCGCGCTGCGACTTGCTTGGGTTGCTCATTGCCTTCTCCATCTGGGGAGCCTGCATTCGGAATTTCCGAAAATCTCTTTCGAGACCAGGCGCACGATGCTTATTTTTTGTAAGCACCATATGCCTGACCTCAAGTGAGACAGTTCAGATTCACACTTTCTTTTGTCAAGGTACCTCGGAGGTAGTTCTGTTGACCCACCTCAACGAAGTGTATGCACAATAGCATAAGCTTATGTTTTTGTCAAGGAGTGGAACTACTGTAGACCCCAGTTATTGCCACCTAAAGAACGGATTTTGCCGGTGATTTCTAGCATGGTGAGGGTTTGGGCGAAGAGTGTGGTGTGCTGGCCACTTTGCACTTGCAACTCCGCGCCATCTTGCGTGCCTGCGGCAATGAGGTCGAGCAAGTTCTGCTCGTGCTCATTTGCGCCTTTTGGGGCTCGTGCGGTTTTGGCTTGAGGCTCTAGCCCGAGTACGTGCAACACGTCTTCAGTGCTCGTCACGGGCGTCGCACCGCTCTTCAGCAGATTGTTCACACCAACCGATGTGGGACTGGTTATGTTACCCGGTACGGCCAGTACGTCCTTGCCCTGCTCTAGCGCAAAGCGTGCGGTGTGCAAGCTGCCGCTTTTCTCTGCTGCTTCGGTGATGAGCACGGCATCGGCGAGACCGGCAATGATGCGGTTGCGTGCAACAAAGTTGAATTTAAACACGTCGCTGCCGGCCGGATATTCACTGACGAGTGCCCCGCCCTGCTTGACAATTTGCTGTGCCAGCGAGGCATGGCTTGATGGATAAATTTTCTCCACTGGTCCGGGCAAAACTGCCAGTGTGAGTCCGCCGGCATCCAGCGCCGCGCGGTGCGCGCATGCGTCCACGCCGAGCGCCAGGCCGCTCACCACCACAATTCCCTGCTCCGCCAGCTGGCCAGCTAGCTTTGCGGTAACGTCGCGACCGTACGCCGAGATTTTGCGGCTGCCGACAATGGCCACGCGCGGCCGTGCTAGCAATTCATCCAAATCTCCCGTAACGAATAACTGTTTTGGTGCATCATGGAGCTGCGACAACAGCGGCGGATAACCATTAGCATTATATATAACTTTTTTGACTTGCATTCAAGATCCTGTTTTGGGGTTGACACAAAGACACGTTTTTGCTAAAATAGCAACTCGTAAGCGTGGTTTCACGTTTAATGCACCTTATATCCCCAATTCTAACATTTTTGGCACTCGTTGCCAGAGATATACGTTAGATTGTTTTAGAGCGTGCCATGAGCAAGTTGTTACCCTCCACTTTCTTCTGCGCGCTGGTCGGCAAAATTTTACCGGCCGATATGCGCTCTAAAACAGACTAACCCCTTTAACCCCGTATTTCCCCCTCGTTTTAGTTGAGCTGTGGCGAAATATCGGAAAAACCTGAGTGGGTCTAAAGTTCCTTGCGAGAGGACTTTAGAAGGCCTTCAAGGTGGGTTGAAGGGTGTTTCCTGGGCTTGACATGTTCGAGCCCAAAAAAGGTCTCCGGTGGTGCCCACCCCCTCCGGAGGCCTTTTTTGTTTGGTTCATACTACCACGCGCGGGCCTGCCTCAGCTCGGCGGAATTTGCCGTTCGGCGCTTCCTACGTTGCAACACGCCATTGGTACGTCTTGCGCTCTGGAGGATCTTTTTGTTCGCGATAAAAAGTGCTATAACAAAGACAGATGCGAATAGCCGACAACAACGCACACTTCAGCTTTACAGAACGACTACTGTTGGGTTGGGATGAATGTTTGCCAATCGAGGACGTGCCATGGCAAGGCATGGCTACGGAACTAGCGGAACGTAAGCGCAAGCTGGCACGATTTACGGCGGCCGATACTTTTGTGGCTATAGGCTACACCGTGGACTGTTTCTTTACCGAGGCAAAAATGAAACGTGTCACGGATATTGCTGCACAAATTTGCCTGCATCAAATGGCTCTATCAGAAGAACTGGCACCGGACATCGGCTATCCTGGTTGGCTGGAAGATGATCTATAAAAAGCTGCGGGTTTCGGCTGGCAGCTCGCTGCTATATATATATTCGCTGAGGACTGAGCTGGTTTCGCGCAGCAGCGCCGGTATGTCGGCTTGCTGTTCTTTACTGAACTTGGCAAGCACGAAGTCGGCGCTGTCTATTTGCGCTGGCGTTTTTGGACCAATGCCGATCCGCACGCGGCCAAAGCCTTCGTCCAAGTGCTGCATAACGGACTTTATGCCGTTGTGCCCCGCGCTACTGCCGCCCATACGGGTGCGGATTTGCCCAAACGGAATGTCCAGCTCGTCGTGCACCGCTACAACCTGGCTGGCCGGAATTTTATAAAAATCGCAAACAGCGCGCACCGCTTCCCCGCTCAGGTTCATAAAAGTGGTTGGCTTGATGGCTAGCACGCGCACCTCGCCCATGCGGCCGGTGCTGAGCAGGCATTTCAGGTCTTTCTTGGCCACCCAGTCACCCATGTCGGCGCTCTTGGCCACAAATTCGTCCAGGCATGCAAAACCGATGTTGTGGCGCGTGCCATCGTATTCTTTGCCCGGATTGCCCAGGCCGACCAGCAGAACAGTCTTATTCAAGCCGATGGTGACGTAATTGATAGGATTGCTGAGTTGCGGGAGTTTCTGAAATAAAGCCATTGCTGTAAGTATACGCAAACGTAGCTAATATTGACAAATGCTAGCATAAGAGACATAATCTGCAATAATTATGGAACGAAGCCCGGAGCTGGAAGACCAAATGTGGGCATTGCGCCAAGCTAGCATGACGCATGAACTGGCGACTGAGATGCTGGTGCGGGCTGACCGGCTAGCGAATGAGGAACTACTCGAAAATGATGGCCGTTGGGGCTACGTGGTTGAGTATGTTGGCACGCTCTCGACCATTCTTGAAGAACGTCAGCAAGCCGCCGATACGCTTGCCCGCAGCGGTATTGAGCATGGCACACCCGGCGGCGGGGCTGCGAGGGCCAGCGAATGGCTGGCTGGCGCGCGCTATCGGATGCAGCAATGGTATGGTGTGCCGCAGCATATGGGCACCGATTCACCCTTTGACCCGAACAAACACCTTGGCATCGACGCGGCATGGCTTTCCCACGACGCCATGAATTTGGTTGATGAGTCGCTGGCGGCTGAACTGGACGAATATAAGCGCGAGCAACGAGCGCTCAAGGAGCAAGGCTGGTATCGTTACGGCGGTGGCCGTCCGTAGCTACTTTAGCGCTTTGCGTGGTGGCCTGGCCTCACCTTTGGTTGGCGAGCTGCCGTGCTTGTGGGCTTCGTGTTTTTCGATGAACCACAGCTGGATGGGTGAACCTTCGTAGTTGTACTTTTCGCGCATCATGCGCTCCATGTAACGGCGGTAACTCCAGTGGATAAAGCGCGTTTGGCTGCCGAAAATCTTGAAGGCCGGCGTTGGGTTGTCGTCCTCTTGCACGATGTAGTTGAGCTTGGGCGCGCGGTTTTTCAAACCGGCTGGCGGGTGCGAGGCTACTACATCGCGCAGCCAACGGTTGAGTTCGCTGGTGGTCATGCGCTGGCCACGGCGTGTGTCGATTTCAAGCGCAAGATCGAAGAGTTTGGTAACGTTCTGACCAGTGACAGCGCTGGTAAAAATCAGCGGCGCCCACGGCACGAAGTTGTAATTTGCGGCAATTTGCGGCGCCAGCGCGTCGCGGGTAAAAGCATTGCGCTGTAAGTCGCCACCTTCGGTGTAATTTATGGCACGGCTGCGGCGAATCTTTTCAGACTTGCTGAGTTTCTTTTCGGCGTTGATTTGCTCCACCTTGGCGTTAATTTTTGCTTCGGTTTTCGCGTTACGAGCTTCGACAGCCTGCACTGCTCCGTCGTCCCATTTGCTGACGACCAGCACTAAGCCCTTGCCGGCCTCTTTTATCATGCCGGCGATTTTTTGGTCCAGGCCGACGTTCAGCTCGTGGACATCCATGAGTAGGAAACAAATGTCGGCTTGCTCGATGGCGGCGAGGCTGCGCAGCATACTAAAGTGCTCTATGCCCACGCCAATTTTGCCGGCGCGGCGGATGCCGGCGGTGTCCATTAGCTCAATTTCGCGGCCTTCGTACTTCACCACCGCACGGTTGATGTCGCGCGTGGTGCCGGCGCGGTCGGCCACAATGGCCTGCTGCTTTTTGGCGAGCGTGTTGAACAGATACGATTTGCCGACGTTTGGCCGGCCGAGTAGTGCGATACGCAGACGGTCGTCGGCTTCAGCTTGGGTGACTTTTGGAATA
>JAICLK010000005.1 GCA_025927415.1 Candidatus Saccharimonadota bacterium
ATAAATTTTTTGGGTTGCCAGCTGTCGTACGCCTCGATAACGCGGTGGTCTGGATCGCTCAAAAGCGTGAATTTAAGGTGGTGATCGTCGGCAAACTTTTTGTGGCTGGCCACACTGTCTTTGCTGACGCCAACCACTGTGGTATTACCAAACTCGGCGATTACCTCACGCTCGTCGCGAAAGGTGCAGGCTTCGGTGGTGCAACCGGGCGTGTTGTCTTTCGGATAAAAATACAGCACCAACCATTTGCCGGCGTAATCTTGCAACGAGTGCATAGCGCCGTTTTGGTCGGGCAGCGAAAAGTCAGGTGCTGGTTTCATATACAAAGTATAGCAAGAAGTTTAGCGTTGCGCGCGCTGGTACAGTGCGTCGCGGATTTGGGCGGTCACGTCGTTTGCAGATTTTGTGGCATCAACCCGGACGAGCAAGCCGACTTCGTCGTAATAGTCGATGACGGGCTCAGTTTTATTCGCAAACTCTTGCAAACGAATGTCTAGCGCAGCGTGGTGATCGTCAGCTCGCTGGCCACGGTTGCCGTGCCCTTCTTCCTGGATTTTACTAAGCCGTTCGCGCGATTGCTCCTCAGAAAGCTCCAAATAAATGACTGCACGAGTGGGGTGGCCAGAGTCCTTGGTAACTTCCAAAATAGTCTGCTGTTCGCCGTTCCAGCGGCCAACAGAGCTGAGGATGAGCGGCCGATTGTCGTACTCTTCCTTCTGCAAATACGGAGTGACAATCTCCAGATATCGTTGTTGGGTGAGCAGCAGGCCTTTGTCGATTTCTGCCAGCACGTCAGGGTTGGCGGCTTTGCGCAAGATCTCACCACCAGATAATTGGGCGCCATTGAGGTGAGTGGCAAGTGCGCTTGCTTGCGTATCTTTGCCGGCGAGCGGCCGACCAAAAACGTTGATTGTGCCCGCACCGAGCCATGCTGCAACTGCTTGCCACTTGTCTTCGCTTGTTTGTTGCGGTCCACTCATAGGGTATGCGGCCGATTATACCGGATAGTATTCGCTCGCTCAAATTCTTGCCTCGGTGTGTTATCGGCGTTACACTGTCACATCATGATCTAGCTACCTCATTGTCACTGGCAAAAACCAACTTAAAGTGGGCAGAATGTGAGGATAGGACTACAGAAACGTTATTCAAAGCAGAACTCATTACTACGGCTCGGTCGCAACTCGGCGCGCCGTCAATACGTCATCACGAATACTCACCAAAATGCTCGCTGCAGCCACGCACCCCTGACCGCTGTATGGAAATTGGCCTAGGCAAGGACGGTACGTTTGACTGTTCTGGCCTCATTATAAATAGTATGTCCAAGATTTTTGGGTGCAATCCAGAAAGTTGGGAGCGTGAACTTCGGCATACCCGCCAAATGGTTCGGGCAATGGATGAGCTTAGCCAGGATGCACCGTTGCTTGAGCAAGTGGATGAACAAGCCATTGGCGACTTGATATTTTCGCGGCAGTTGGTAGGTGGCAATTGGCGCGTGACGCATGTTGGTATTTTGTCTGGATTCAACGAAGCTGGAAAGCCGATCCGGCTGGAGTCAGGCAACGGTACGAGCTGCGTAGTAGAGCGTGAAGTTGGCGACACGCATGGCTTGCGTTTTTCAACTGAGCGTTATGTATTCAGCTCGTCGATGCTGGCCAGCTTGGCGGTAGCACACATGGCAGGTATTGAGCCGGCCAGCATCTCGGAGGTTTAGTGGCTAATCACGACATCGCCAACTTTCACATAGCCGATTCGGTGGTTGAAATTAATTTCGTAGTACCGCTGGTTGCCGACGACAATGGCGTGGTCATCGGGTAAGCTATAGTTTACGGTTTCGTCGTAGAAGTAGTCGCTGCCGACACTTTCATCATCCACGGCATATTTTTGGCCAGCGGGTATGCTGTAGGCTGTGCCTTGCGGTTGTGCAGGAATATCCGACGGATAGGCCGAAGCTTCTGGGTAAGCGTTGGTGTAAACAGGAATGGAACTTAAGCCTGGCCGTGGTCGCATGGTGGCGTTCCAGCTTTTGTGCGCGGTTCTATCCGGTCCGGCTGGGTTGTAAAACCATGCCTTCTGGCCGGCGTACCAGATTGCCGTCCAGTTGCCGTGCACACCAGCTACAACGAACTTGAAGCCGCTCGGTGCTTTATCGCCCCAGTCGCTGTCCACAGTGGTTCCGGCCGAGCCATCCGGGTGAAGGTAAGGGTCGCTTAATAGCGGAGCGGTATCACTTGGTTGCGTGTGCAGATACACAAAGCTGGCGCCTTGTCGCGGCAGCGTTATGCAGCTGCCCGTTTGGCAGTCCGTGATGATAGGCTGGTTTGTCTTGAAGTTTGGTGCGATGGTCACAACGTCGCCTTTGCGAACCGGTGCGCGCATCAAATCTGATGACGACCTAACATAGTCTGCAGCGGCTTGTTGTGGCGTTTTGCCTTTCACCAAATCCATATAGTAGGTCCAATTCCAATACGGACCTGGGTCCCAGTGTTGGCTGGCCTGGCCGGCTGCTGGGCCATGCATTATGTTGTCGTGGCCAAGAATGTGTTGGCGGTCAACAGGGATGTGGTATTTGTTGGAAAGCCAACGTACTAACGTTGCCGAAGCTTGATACATGGCTGGCGTGTACCATTGTGCGCCTTGGGCGGCGAAGCCTTCGTGTTCAATATTAATGCCATGCATGTTCAAGTTCCAGTTGGCGACGCCCCAAGAAACATCCTCGTTCTTGACCATTTGCGTTATGTTTCCCTGGGACGAGATGACGTATTGTGCGCTGTCGTAAGCCGTTGGGTCTTGGAAGTGGTTGATGATGCTGTCGTACGTGCCTTCGCCATCGTGAATGAAAATATAGCGAATTTGCATGTCTTTGGGACGATTGGCTGGGTCGTAGTTGCCGTAGTTGGTCGGGTCGTTCGGGTCGTCCTGGGCGTAGGCGGCGGGGACGAAGCGGCAACTTAGTGTCTTTGGACATTCGGCTTTGGTGCCGGTTGGTGGCAAAACGCTCATAGGAGTTAGATGTAGCGCCGACAGGCCATGAGTGTTTGGCTGAACATCGTGCGCTGCGGGCAAATTAACCGATTGATTATCGCCACTTGTAGATGTTGCACCGGTTTTTATGGTGTTAAATACACTATCCGCAAACGTGCTGGCATCGCCCGTGTTATTTGCCCCGCTGTATTTGGCGACCGCACTATACCAATCGTTGGCGTTGGTTGGCAGTCTACCATCACTGAGATCGCGTGCTTCCTGGGCGAGCACGGCAGCACCGCCTCGAACGTTCTGTCGCTGATCTGTTTTTAGTGTGTTCATCGAAACGTGCAGCAACTGCGTTGCTTTATTTAAGGTATTATAATCGCTAGAAATTGAGTTGGGATTTTTGACAATTTTGCCGTCGCGACCGCTCACAACGGTTGGAGTATATGCCCGTAAGTCCATGATGCCGTAACCGCCATCATTACTGACACCGGGCGAAAACTCCCAGTGAGACTCGTTGTAAGACACAGCAAGCAAGACGTTTTCGGGCACGCCGAATTCCTGGGCGGCACTAGCAAAATATTGTTGCTGCACTTGGCCGCCAGCTGATGCGGCCGTTGCCATGGGGCTCAACCCCATCCCTACTATAAAAACTGCCGCTAGCTCGAAACTCGTCGCTTGCAGCAGTCGCTTTATACTCTTTCTACTGATTTTTGTGGCCATAGGCTCCTCCAATCGTTAGCGTTAGAATTTACCATTGTGCCAAAGTCTGTCGCGTATGTGAAATCTTTGTTGAATTAGTACATTTTTAGTTCATTTTTGGCAATCTTGAGTTTTGAGTGCCAGCAGGCTATACTTTTAAATAATGTCAGAGCGTCAAAAGCAAATATTAAGTGCCATCATCGAGCAATATGCTGAGGTGGCCAGCCCGGTTGGCAGCCAGCTGCTGGCCAAAGTTTTTGGCGTGAGTAGCGCGACCATCCGTGCCGAGATGGCCGAACTGGAACGGCTTGGCTTCATCAATCAGCCGCACACCAGTGCCGGCCGCGTGCCCACGGACAAAGGCTACCGTTTTTATGTGAACCATTTGAACGAAGAAAAAGAGCTGGCACCGAGTCTTGGCGCTGGCCGTGCCATGAGCGCACGCGTGGCCAGCGGCGGCTTGCCGGAGCGCACCATCCGCAACGCCGTGGACACGCTGGTGGAGCTGACGCACAACCTTGGCCTGGCGACTATCGGCAACCAGTTATATATGAGCGGCCTGAGTAACCTTTTCGGCCAGCCGGAGTTTGTGGGTGGCCAGCAGGTGCAGCAGGTGGCGCAGCTACTCGACAACCTGGAACCGTGGCTGCGCGAAGCCGCACCTAACGAGCCGCTCAGCGTCTACATCGGCCAGGAAAATCCCATCGGTCGCAGCGCCGGCGTCAGCCTCATCATCAGTCGCTTCCGCAGCCCGTATTCCGACCGTAGCTACATCGGTGTCCTCGGCCCAACTCGCCAAGCCTACCGGGATGTTATGACCCTCGTGTCCCACACCGGTAAAGCCCTCGAGGAGGTGCTGTATGAGTGAAACCGAAGTTTTTAAAAGTGAAAGTGGTGAAGAAGATTTATTTCCGGATGATATCATGTTCGTAGCGGCACAGTACGCGGCCAAGCGGAAATTAATGGGCGGTGATGGAGTGGCGGTACAGACGCCTTTTCTTATGGCGGCAGGCTTGCTCGACATGTGCGGCTATGAGGTTGATGTAATTCTTGAAGCACGAGTACAAGCCATAAACGAAGTTGGTAAATTAATGGAATGATGAAATGACGCAGAAATCCCACAAACAGCAAGACCAGACAACAGAGGCGATGCAACTAGGGGACTTGCAACAGCAAATTGCGGACCTCACCGAAGCATTGCAGCGCGAGCGCGCCGACGCCACGAACTTGCGCCGCCGCCACGACGAGCAAATTGCCGGGCTGAAGAATGTGGTAAAGGCCAGCGTGGTGCGTGATCTGCTGCCCGTCATCGACAATTTCGAGCGTGCGCTCAAACACGTCCCGCAAGACCTGCAAGGCAACGACTTTATCAAAGGTGTGCAAGGCGTCGTCAAGCAGTTCGAGAAAACGCTTGAGCAACTCGGCGTCGAAAAAATCAAAACTGCGGGCGAACCGTTTGACCCGAACTTGCACGAAGCCGTGAGCATGGAAGACGGCGACGGCACAGAGGAAGTTGTAACCGAAGAACTCCAAGCCGGTTACAAACTCGGCCCCGAAGTCATCCGCCACGCCATGGTTAAAGTCAAAATGCAGTAAAATAGCTGCATGAGTAGTGTCGCCAAGCAGCGAATTGCGGGTGCCATTTCGGTGTTTGGTGCCGTCGGTATCCTTTTTTGTATTTCGCGCATGATTCCATATGGTTTGGGCGGGGACACTGGCAAGGTCAAGTTGTGGTTCGTGCTGGCGATTGGCGCGCTCATCATTAGCTTGCCGTTTGCAGTGGCTTATTATTACTATCGAGCAAAAGCTAGTAGCGGGGCGGACATTGAAAACCAACGTATAGTCATGAACATTTTATCCCGCACCGGACAAAAATCTGCGGAGCCAAAGTCGGCCTTCCTCGAACTCAATCCCAAAGACAAAAACTCCAAAAATTAGCACTCTTGGGTATTGACTGCTAGTTTTGTGCTGGTACAATATTTCTAGCACTCGAAGCGAGTAATTGCTAACGAAAGGACAAGATTAGATGGGAAAAATTATTGGGATTGATTTAGGGACAACTAACTCGGCCATGGCTGTTATGCAGTCGGGTAAGCCGGAAATTATTGCGAACAGTGAAGGTAACCGTACAACGCCGTCGGTGGTGGCCGTCAACAAAAACGGCGAACGCCTGGTAGGACAGGTGGCGCGTCGCCAGCAGGTGACCAACCCGAAGAACACTATTTATGAAGTAAAACGCCTCATCGGCCGCAACTGGACCGACAAAGAAGTCCAGCGCGACATCAAGCTGCTTGGCTACGAAATGGTAAAGAGCGGCAACGGCGTGAAGGTGAAGATGGGCGACAAAGAATATTCGCCTGAAGAAGTCAGCGCCATGATTCTCGGCAAGCTGAAGGCCGATGCTGAAAGCTTTCTTGGCTCGCCGGTTACCGAAGCCGTCATCACCGTGCCGGCATATTTCGACGACAGCCAGCGCCAAGCAACTAAAGACGCTGGCAAAATCGCTGGCCTGGAAGTAAAGCGCATCATCAACGAGCCCACTGCTGCTGCCCTCGCGTACGGCCTGGACAAAGAAAAGGCTGATGAGAAAATTGCCGTATACGACCTCGGTGGCGGCACGTTCGACGTGTCCATCCTGGAACTTGGCGACGGCGTGTTTGAAGTAAAGAGCACCAACGGCGACACCCACCTTGGTGGTGCCGACTTCGACCGCGTTATCGTGAACTACTTCGTGGACGAGTTCAAAAAAGAAAGCGGCATCAACGTTATCGACGACAAGGCTGCCATGCAGCGCCTGCGCGACGAAGCGGAGAAAGCCAAGATTGAGCTTTCGACCGCGCAAGAAGTCGACATCAACCTACCATTCCTGACCGCCGACGCCGAAGGTCCGAAGCACTTCGAGCACAAACTGACGCGCGCAAAACTTGAGAGCCTGGTGGCCGAACTCGTCGACAAAACGGCCGTCCCCTGCGAGAAGGCTCTGAAGGACGCCGGCCTCAAAGCCAGCGATATCAACGCAGTAGTTTTGGTCGGTGGTATGACCCGCATGCCAGCCGTGCAAGAAAAAGTGAAGAAGATTTTCGGCAAAGACCCGATGAAGGGTGTGAACCCAGACGAAGTTGTGGCTGTGGGCGCCGCCATCCAAGGTGGTGTGCTGCAGGGCGATGTGAAGGACGTGCTACTGCTGGACGTGACGCCTTTGAGCCTTGGTATTGAAACCATGGGCGGCGTGATGACCAAGCTCATCGAGCGCAACACCACCATCCCAACCAGCAAATCCGAAGTATTCAGCACCGCCAGCGACAACCAACCGCAAGTAGAAATCCACGTGGCCCAAGGCGAGCGCGACATGATCGACGGCAACAAAAGCCTCGGCCGCTTCGTGCTGGACGGCATTCCGCCGGCCCCGCGCGGCGTGCCGCAAGTTGAGGTGACCTTCAACATCGACGCCAACGGCATCCTCAACGTCACCGCCAAAGACAAAGGCACCGGCAAAGAGCAGAACATTACCATCCAAGGCAGTGGTAGTCTCGACAAAGCCGAGGTCGAAAAAATGGCCAAAGACGCCGAAGCCCACGCCGAAGAGGATAAGAAAAAGAAAGAGGCTGTCGAAGCTCGCAACATGCTAGACAGCGCCGTGTACCAAGCCGAAAAGCTGAAGAGCGACCACAAAGACAAGCTAGCAGAGGACGACGTAAAAACTTTGGACGACGCCGTCGACGAAGCCAAAAAAGTGGTGAAGAAAGACGACGCCGATCGTGAAGAACTAGAAGCTGCCGCCAAAGCCCTCAACGACAAAATAATGCCCATCGGCGCTAAAATGTACGAGCAAGCCGCAAAAGACGAAAAACCGGCCGAAGACGCCGAAACCTCCGACGACAAAAAAACCGACGACCCCGTAGAAGGCGAAGTCGTCGACGACAAGAAAGACTAGTGTGTCTGCATTTGCCGAAAAGCTAGAAACAGCCTTCAAACCATCACCGCGAACGGCCTGGCTAGATGTGCTAGTGCTGGTATTGGTGAGCACTATAATTGGTGTCGTGCTCTTTGTGCCATCCTCACCAGAAACACCGTGTTCCGGCCCAGGTCTTGTTGACTTTGGGTGCACGGGTATAAGTGGTTGGGAAGTGGTAGTTACGGCCATAGTGGGTGTTTTGTTGCTACTTTTTGTCGTCACACTTTTTGTCGTACCGGCTGGCCGGCTGCTTTGGAGACTAAAAAAGCGAGCTGCTAAGGTAGAATAAAAGACAATGGCTAAGCGAGATTATTACGAAGTTTTGGGGGTGGGGAAGAGCGCGAGCGCGGACGAGATTAAAAAAGCGTTCCGCAAGAAGGCTATTGAGTTCCATCCGGACAAAGAAGGCGGCGACGAAGCCAAGTTCAAAGAAGTGAACGAAGCCTACGAGGTGCTGAAAGACCAGAGCAAGCGCCAGCGCTACGACCAATTCGGCCACGCTGGCGTGGGCGGCAATGGCGCCGGAGGCAACCCATTCGGTGGTTATGGCGGCGGGCAGGAAATGCATTTCGACTTTGGCGACATGGGCCTCGGCGACATTTTTAGCAGCTTTTTTGGCGGAGGTGCTGGCAATGCCCAACGACAAAATCGTGGCCGCGATGTTGAAACAAGCGTGGACATCACTTTCGAACAAGCGGTATTTGGCACCGAGGTTGCTGTAAAGCTCAACCTGGAAGACACCTGCGAACATTGCAAAGGAACGACTGTCGAACCTGGCTATGAGCTAAAAACCTGCGACAACTGCGGTGGCTCTGGCCAAGTGGTGCATGCTATGCGCACGGTGTTTGGCAACATCCAACAAGCGGCGCCATGTCCGAAATGCCGCGGTCGTGGTAAGATTCCCGAAAAAGTTTGCAGCGTGTGTCACGGCAAGGGCACCAAAGTAAAACCGCAAACTATTTCGCTGAAAATTCCGGCCGGCATCGACGACGGCGCAACTATTCGTCTGCGCGAGCACGGCGAAGCAGTGGCTAACGGACCGAAAGGCGACCTGTACGTGCATGTTCGGGTAAAGGCGCACAAGCGCTTTACGCGCGAGGGTGATCTCATTCTCAGCGAAGAGCACATCGGCATGGTAGATGCCGCACTCGGTACGGAAATTGAAGTGGAAACGGTGGACGGCGACGTGCGCATGAAAGTGCCCGCCGGCACGCAAAGCGGCACCGATTTCAAGCTGTCCGGCCACGGCGTGTCGCACATGCGTGGCAACACCCGCGGAGCACACATCGTTACGGTTGTAGTTGATACGCCAACCAAACTCACCAAAAAACAAAAAGAACTCCTTGAGGATTTCCACGGCGAAAAGCCCAAACACGGCTTGTTTAGCTAACGACTAGCGCCACGATCTTCCCAAATGCGGCCAAATAGCTGTATTATGTTTACGAGATGCATTCGCAAAACCAAAAAGGTTTTCTGCCGCTGCTCATCGTGTTACTGCTGCTACTTGCCGCCATCATCGCCTTGATTTACCTCCATGTTTTACACGCGCAGCACTAATTTGTACTTGCCAGAACTGTTCAACCCCTATATAACTAGGCCAAGATATGACAAGAGTATTATTGCTTTTTACCAAAACTGCCGTAAGTCAGCAAAAAGCCAACCCGACCGCGCTATGCGATTTGTTAAATCATGCTGGCAAAGCCACGCATACTACCTATGAATTTGCATTTTACGAAGACTTGCTGCATGTGATTGGCGCCGACGAGGCATATATTTTAAATGTCGTAAATAACACGCGGTTGGATGCATATGATTTTGTGTACCAGCGGCGATGGGGTGAGCTGCCGGAGCAGGCCATGGCGTGCGCAATGTATCTGCGAAATGCAGACGTCCCATTTATGGACAAGGAATCCGATCGGTCTGGCTCGCTGAGTAAACTTACCCAGTACTGGCGGCTGTGGGAACACGACTTACCGTTTCCCAAAACGGCATTCGTACCCAGCCATTCCATACGCGCATGGATAGATAAACAGCTAGAGACAGTTGTCGGCTTGCCCTGCATCATGAAAAGCGATACCGGCACAAGAGGTGGTGACAACTACTTGGTGCATAGCCTCAAAGATGCCCAAAAAATTGTCGAGGACAATCCCACGGTTAATTTCCTCATGCAGCAATTCATTCCTAACGACGGGGATTATCGAGTACTTGTTACGGGTGACTCTGTTGGTTTGCTTATTTTTCGGACGGCTGCTGCGGGCACGCACACTAACAATACGTCGCAAGGCGGCGCGGCAGACTTGCGGCCGTTGGACGAGCTACCACAAGCTGCGCGGAAGGCCTGTATTCGTGCGGCGCAGGTTTTTGACCGTGAATTTGCGGGCGTGGATTTGGTGTTCGACAAACGACACCCGGAAAGCTTCTATTTTTTTGAGGTAAACCGGGCACCGCAAGTGGAGGAGAGTTCATTCAGTTCAGAAAAGGCCGCAATGCTGGATAGCTACATTAATCATCGTGCCAGTAGGCGGAGTAAGTGACATGCAGCCAGTTATCATTGGACGAGCCGAGAATCTTGCGTTCCCTAAAATAGGGCTGCCGGTCGTTCCGGCGCGCATAGATACCGGGGCCAAAACGTCGGCAATTTGGGCATCGGACATACGCGAGCAAAACGGCGAGCTGCATTACCGCCTCTTCGATAAAGGCAGCCCATTGTTCGACGGTAAAACGCTAACAACGAAGGAATTTACCAGGATACTCGTTTCTACATCTACGGGGCATGTCGAGGAACGATATGTTGTTAAGCATTCGGTTTTTTTGCAAGGGCGCAAAATTCGTGCTAGCTTTACCCTGGCCAATCGCGCTACACAGGCGTATCCTGTACTGGTTGGCCGAAACATATTACGTGGCAAATTCGTGGTTGATGTAAAACGCGGAACACCTCTGGTGCGGCAAGAAAAACTTAGCGAACAACGTAAAATTGAAAGACACGGACAGTAAGTAGTATGAACATAGTAATTCTATCTAAAGGAGCAGCGAACTACTCAACGCAGCGACTCAAAGAAGAGGCGACTACGCGTGGGCATGACGTCAAAATCATTAACTACGCCAAGTGTTATGTGACCATGGAAAGCAGTAATCCGGTGGTGCGCTACAAAGGTGAGGTTATCCGTGATATCGATGTGATTATCCCGCGAATTGCTTCAAGTCTGACTATGTATGGCAGCTCGGTGGTGCGGCAGTTCGAGATGCAAAACATCTTCACGACCACGAGTTCTATTGCGCTCGTGCGCTCGCGTGACAAGCTGCGCAGCATGCAGCTGCTTGCCAAGGCTGGCATCGGTATTCCCAAAACCGTGTTTGCTCGCGAAACAGCGGACCTGAGCGACGTGCTCGACCAAGTTGGCGGTGCACCAGCAATTGTAAAGCTGGCGCGTGGCACGCACGGTCGCGGCGTGGTGTTGGCCGAAACGCGCAAGGCGGCCGAGGCGGTAATGCAAGCATTTTACGTAGAAGGCGTAAACTTTTTAGTGCAAGAATTTGTGGCCGAAAGTGCCGGCACTGACATTCGGGCATTTGTGGTGAACGGGAAAGTGGTTGCCAGTATGAAGCGCCAAAGTTTGGACGATGATTTTCGCTCAAACTTGCACCAAGGTGGCGAAGGCACGCCAGTGAAACTCACCGACGAAGAGCGCAAAACGGCGCAAAAAGCGGCAAAGGCAATGGGCTTGGCCGTGTGCGGCGTAGACATGATGCGCAGCAACCGCGGACCATTGGTTCTGGAAGTGAATGCGAGCCCTGGATTTGCCATCGAGAAAGTTACCGGGCACAACGTGGCCGAGAAGATCATCGACTACGTCGAACAAAACGCACAGCGCACACGACGCAAAGACCGTATCGGCGCGTAGTGAGCGGTGCCGCACGGCCGCCGGTCACTCAGCTTTTGGTGCCGCGTGGTAGACTAAAGATATGAACATGCTTGTGCTCATGCTCGGAATCGTTGCCGTGCCGGCGATTGTGCTGACGGCACTGCGTATCAATGCAGTGATTGTACTACTTGCACTCTGCCTTGGTGCGGTGTTGGTGCAGCTTGCGGGCAGCGATGCCGGCTCATTTGTAAATCTGTTCACGACAAGCAAAATAGCAACGGAGTTTGGTTCGCGGCTCATCTTGCTGCTCATTCCGCCGATTTTTGCGGCCATCGTGCTCATCGGCACCGTGCACAGCAAATTGCATACCTTGCTTAACATGGTGCCAGCGCTTTGCGTCGGGCTCATCGGTTTGTTGCTGGCCGAGCCGCTGCTTGCGCCTGGGCTGCGGAGCAACATTGCGGCAACCAGTGCATGGCATACGCTGCAAATGTTGCAGTCGCTCATCGTCGCCATCGTCGCCATTTTGAGCCTGGCGTTTTTGGCGTTGCAACGTCCAGGGCATGTCGGGCGTCCCGGCAAGCATCGCAGTAGTCGTTGACTTTTTCCTCAAAAAAATAGATAATAACAGGGTTATTTTGCACCAAGAGCAAGATGCAACCCAGCGAAATCTCCAATTTCGCACCCAAAATCACAAACCAAGAAGCTTTGCGAGTGTTGGTGATTTTGAGAGGAGGAACATAGCCGTCAGTCGAAGCTTTTGGCGTTAGCCAAAACAAGACAGAGGCGTAGGTTCCGACGTGGGCCCGTAGCTCAGTCGGTTAGAGCAGCGGCCTTTTAAGCCGCGTGTCGTGGGTTCGAATCCCACCGGGCCCTCCAGACATAAGCAGTATGAAAGACTTCTCAACAGAGAGGTCTTTTTGTTTGGTATACTTCCGACATGGAAATCGTTGATATTGTAGATGCAAACGATACGGTAGTTGGCTCTGCGCCAAAAGACGAAGTCAGACAAAAGGGTCTGCTTAGCAGGGTTTCGTTTGTCATTCTCCTCAACTCAAAAAGCGAACTCTACCTACAGCAACGTAAATCTACCAAGAAAACATACCCCCTTTATTGGTCAGGCTCGGCCGCTGGACATGTTCAAGCTGGCGAGTCGTATCTTGAAGCTGCAATTCGTGAGACTGAAGAGGAATTGGGCATCAAGACTTCACTTCGGGAGATTGGTAAGTTCACCTCCGAGGTAGACAAAGAAATCGTTACGGCCTTCATCGGCAAAAGTGAGGGTCCGTATAAACTCGAAGATGCTACGATTGAAAAAGCAGAAAACTATTCCTTAGAAAGATTGCGGATAGACGCCCCAAACATGAAAATGACCAGCTACCTGGAGGCTGCGGTGCCAATGGTCGAAAAGCTTTTGGCAGACGTGCCTCCTGAGGTATAAACACTACAGGGGATTAAGCGAAGACCTTACCTCTTTAGCATTGTCTGAATCTGTTATCGAGCAAACCCCTCCAACGGGCTAACTCGTTAACCAAGATTATAAATTCATTAGCCGGTGGCCCTCCACTATGACTAAAATCAGTAAAATCCGCCCCATTTTGGGGCGTTTTTTGGTTTTTGAAGGTGTAAATCTAGGGTTCTGCGGATTACTTTCAAGGATGAATTTGTCTAACTATGCATTGGGTGTATAGTTATTGATATGTCAGCTTCATACGCCTTACTCGGGATACTTGGCAAGCAACCGAGTTACGGCTATGACCTCAAGAAAGATTACGACTCTTATTACGGAAAAGAGAAACCTCTGGCGTTCGGCCAGGTATACGCTACACTCTCCCGCCTTTTGCGAGATAGGAAGGTAACCATTGAACAAACTACAGAGCAAAGTGGTGGGCCTGAACGAAAGTTATATGCCATAACATCGCTTGGCCGTAAGGACTTGGAAACTTGGTTGGCTTCGCCTGAAAAGTTACATCCTAACACCCAGACAGTCTTATTCATAAAAGTTGTTACTTCAATATTGCTGGATAAGGACGCGGATGCATATTTGGATGCGCAGAAAGCGGCGCATATTGAGCGTATGCGCCAATTAACGGTCGTACGCCGTGAAGGCGACCTGGCACAAATGCTGCAGGCCGATTACGCCCTATTCCATCTTGAGGCAGATTTACGTTGGGTGGATACCACGTCAGCTAGGTTACAGAAATTATCAAAGGAGATACGCAGTGAGCGATAGCGAATACATAGTACAGGCAAAGAACTTACAAAAATCATTTGGTGCAACGCCAGCACTGCAAGGTGCAAGTCTGGAAGTAAAAAGGGGCGAGATTGTCGCTATTATGGGCGCGAGTGGTTCGGGCAAGTCAACGCTGCTACATTGCGTGGCCGGCATATTTAAGCCGGATAGTGGCGAGGTTTGGTACGACGGCAAACGACTTAACGACATGAGCGAGGAAGCACGTACCAAGCTGCGGCGCAGTGCATTTGGCTTTGTGTTTCAGTTCGGCCAGCTTGTGCCAGAGCTGACTGCTGAAGATAACATTGCACTACCGCTACTACTCAATAAAGTTAGTCGGCACAAAGCATACGCTACAGCTCAGCCCTGGTTTAAACGACTGGGGATAGAGGGTATGGAAAAGCACCGTACTGGTGAGATGTCGGGTGGCCAAGCCCAGCGTGTCGCACTTGCACGAGCTTTAGCTATCCAGCCCACAATACTGTTTGCCGACGAGCCGACTGGCTCGCTTGACTCGCTCGCCAGCGAGCAGGTCATGGAATTACTCGTGGACGCTGCCCACCAACAAGGCACAACCGTTGTACTAGTTACGCATGACCCACGTATTGCCGCTTACGCAGATCGTGAAGTTATGGTGCGTGATGGTAAAGTAACGGCCACCAACCACAAGGCAAAGGTAGTACGATAATGTATCGCCTGGGATTGCGTCTCACGATTGCGGGCGGCCGCGAGGCTTTTACGCGGCTGCTTTTGACCATCGTTGCGGTAGCGATAGGTGCGACTGTTTTGTTGACAGTTTTCGCTGATTTTCATGCGTATCAAACGACCAGCAATCGCCCTGCATGGGAAGCTACGAGTGGCATACCGGTAAATAGTACGTCCCTGCAAGATAAGAATGGCCTACTTTGGAATTATAGTGAGAATATATTCAAAGGTCAGTTTATAGAACAGCTCAATGTAGCTGCACTTGGCAAAAACACTCTTATGCCACCTGGCGTATCAAGGCTACCTGCTGCGGGTCAGTTTTATGCGTCACCAGCACTTGCAAGTTTATTAAAAACCGTTCCAAAAGATGAACTGGGCAATCGTTTTCCTGGCACACAGGTTGGCACTATCGGGCAAACGGCTCTATCGTTTCCCACTGAGCTTGCGATATATGTAGGCTACTCGCCAGCACAACTAGCGCAGCTACCGAATACTGTCGTAGTTGATAAAATTGCAAACAAAGCACAGCTACAGGGCACGACGAATATGTACAAAATGGCATTCGGCATTGGTGCTATAGTCATTCTGTTTCCGCTGCTTATTCTTATTAATACCGCTACGCGTCTATCTGCTGCACGTCGGGAAGAACGCTATGCTGCCATGCGACTTGTGGGTGCTACACCTCGGCAAATTGCAATCATTGCCTCGGTGGACGCGACCGTAGGGTCGTTTATTGGTGTGCTGGTAGGTATTGCCATTTTTCTAGCAGTGCGGCCAGCCATAGCGGGTATATCCTTTTCGGGCACGAAGTTTTTTGCTAACTATGTCAATCCGACAGTCTGGGGGTACATTGGCCTACTTATAGGTGTACCGGTTGTAGCTGCCATAGCTTCACTTATTGTGCTGCGACGTGTTCGGATTTCACCGCTCGGTGTAAGCCGCAAATCAACCGCTGCAAAGCCAGGCGTTTGGCGAATAATACCGCTCGTAATAGGCGCACCGGTATTTGTCATTGCGGCATTTCATGTTTCCGATAACCTCAATAGTAGTCGCCCGCTGCCGTTCGTACTGATTGGATTATTACTTACAATGATTGGTTTGGCGCTAGGTGGCTCATGGCTCACCATGCAAGCAACCATATTATTGGCCCGATTTGCATCTAGTGCCTCGGCACTCTTGGCGACGCGACGACTATCCGATAACCCAAAGGCTGCGTTTCGGTCAGTAAGCGGCCTTATACTGGCTATCTTTGTCGGCTCGCTTATCGCGGTATTAGTTCCTGCAATCAATGCCGCACAAAGCCCGACGAATAAGGATACACTCTCAAGCGTGCTACGGGTACCGTATGCCCAGAACTCTGCCGGTGAAGGTTTGCCCGCAGTACAAACGACAGCACTTATAGATAAGCTGCGGACATTTGCCGGAACTAGCGTCATACCCATATATGTCAATCCGGCGTTCCTGCAGTTCAATCAAGCACAAGCTGAAGCTGTTAAGGAGGGCAAAATAAATGTTCCCAGCGGTGGTGTTATTAATGATAATGCAACAGCTCCTAACGACAGCCTTATTAGCTGTGAGGACCTTATGAACTTGAGCATACTCGGTAGCTGTATGTCTGGGACTACCGCAGTCTCACTTAACTCAGCTGATGTACTTAGTGGCGATAATCCGCTGAATATCTATCATGCACTACCTCTCGTTACGCATAGTAATCCCAGCGCTCAGTTGGACGTACATAACGTACAGCTATCTGGCCTGCTCGTAAAAACTAATAGCCCCAGCAGTTTAGAGCGTGTGCGTACCTATATCACAACATATAACACAGCCGCGCATACGGGAGGGGAAGACGGAGACGGACCAGACACTTTAACTGCCTGGCAGATGGGCGCACTTGAGCCGGAAACTTTTGGCGAAGTGGCTGCTATTAGAAATAATGATGTCACCAACGTAGAGCGTATCGTGTTGGCTGTGGTGGCACTAACACTCATTACCGCAGGCTGTAGTCTTGCCGTTACAGTTGGTGGCAGTCTCGTGGAGCGCAAGCGGCCGTTCACCTTACTGCGAGTCAGCGGTACACCCCTCTCAGTTCTCTATAAAGTAATACTATTTGAGGCAGTCGTTCCATTGATAGTGGTTTCGGTTATTGCGGCGGGCGTGGGACTCGGCGTTGCCATACCAGTCGTGAAAGCATTAATGAAAAGTCTCTCACCGAACACAGCCTATCCCGTTCACCCCAGTGTCGGCTACTACATAGCAGTGGGGGCAGGATCAGCTATCGCTCTGATAATAGTTACTCTCACGTTGCCGCTCATGAAGCGCATAACCAGGCCGCAAGACGCTAGATTTGAGTAGATTGTCACCCTCTACATATAAACACTACAGGGAACTAAGTGAGAACTTCGTACCCCGTATACTTATCTGGTACGGCCTGAATCCGTTGTCCAATAAACGCCTCCAGCGGATTAACTCATTAACCAAGGTTATAAACTCAGGAGACGGTGCGCTTCCAGTGCTTTTTAAGCCTCCAAGGGGAGGCTTTTTCTATTTCCCGCCTGTGTCTATGTCGGGCATGGTTTGGAAATATCTTACTGCTTGCTCATGCGTTTTGTGCAAGATTAGGGGGGAGCATCTAATGTGCGAGAAAGGAGCGCCCAGCATTTAGCCTATGTTCGAATTCATGGACATACTACTACAGAAACGGCGATTGGCTGCCACGAGCGTGGTTGTCATTGCTAACCTGCTGCTGGTTTCTGTGCTGGCCTCGACCTTGCAGGCGCATCGTGCAAGTATTGCGGCGCGTATTCAGGCAACGCAAACCAGCCAAACTTCGCCTACGTTGTACGATAGTCCGAATGCGGTAACAAATGCGCTATCCATGGCGGCGGATAATATTGGCCATAGCGCAAACACTACGGAGGCAAACATGTTGAGCGGGGTAGTGTCGGCAGCATCAGGCATCACGCGTTTTGATAATGGTGCCGAGCATGGCATGCGTGCCACCGCCCTCGGTATGATGCATGGCGTGCAGGGCATGGCAACAGATATGGTTAATGGCGTGGGTAATTCGGCGATGTTTACGGCCCACACAATTGGCGGTGGTTTTGCTTCCACTGGGCATGTAATTGTCGCGGGTGTTACTGCCATCGGCCGTGCCATAGGTAACGTTTTTGGATTAGTCTACGGGGTCCGGCATGTGAGTTCGGTGATACGGCCTCCGGACAACACACCCGTGCCAGTTATTACTCGGCAACTCCGTGCTCAGCAAGCAGCTATAATTCAAAAGGGAACGCTAAAGGCTTTTGTGCTGCCGAAGCTTACGGGTGCTGGCGGCGCTTGCGACAGCGGCCAGGGCAACGGGAGCTACCCTGCGGCATGGTGCAACGCGCCGATGGATTCTATCGCCACCATTGCTTATGGCGGTGAGCCGATCAATCGCGAGTGCACCTCGTACGCCTACTGGTACTTCACAAGCGTCGAAGGCGACACCGACTTCCGACCTACCGGTGACGCCAAATATTGGGCGTCAACTTCAAACTATCCAACACATTCCACGCCTGCCGTGGGGTCAATCGCGGTCGAAACGAGAGGAGCATATGGCCACGTTGCCATCGTGCAGGCTTTGGCTGGCCAACGATACGCCGGGGAAGTAGTGCCAGCCGGTTACGTGCTGGTGAGTGAGATGAACTACGACTGGAACGGGCACTTCCGTTATTCATACAGCCCGCTCAGTAAATTCTCGGCGTATATTTATCCCTGAGCTTGTGCTGATTCCATAGCGTGTGTTTTGTGAAACAAACCAGTTGCGCTATAGTAAAAATACAAACTGTTGAAATAAAAACACCATGCACTCCTTCGGTAAAATAGTAACGGCCTTTGTACGATCTCGAGTTTTCTTTCTGGCAACCCTGGTCCTATTTGTAGTTGAGTCTGGCTGGATTGCACTTTCATCGCGCTATCCTATGGCGTTTGATGAAGGTTACCATCTGGGACTCGTGCGGATTTATGCCAAACAGTGGAGCCCAATCATATTGCATCAACCGGCTGGGCCGGCGCCATTCGGCAGCGTAACAAGATATCCATCGTTTCTATACCACTGGCTGCTGAGTTTTCCATACCGGATGTTGAGTCCGCACCTTTCCTTGCAAGCAACAGTCATCTCACTGCGTTTCATAGACATCGCGTGTTTCGCCATCGGCCTTATTTTATTCCGAAGGCTCCTACTCAAAACGCACGCATCGGCGAGTGTAGTGCATGCGGCGCTGTTCCTTTTTGTGCTGATTCCAACCGTACCATTGCTGGCGGGCCAGATCAATTACGACAATTTGCTCATGCTCATTTTGCCGGCAAACTTGCTCATGACGTGGCGAGCGGGCGAGCAGCTGCGGCAGAAAAAGCTTAATCTTGCCTTGCTACTGTCGACGTTTAGTTTGGCGTTGCTCGGTTCGCTGGTGGTTTTTTCGTATCTACCGATTCTCGCTGCAATCACCGTTTATCTTTTGTATGTACGGTGGAAATTTAACAAATTGCCCCGGCACAAATTGGTGGCTGATGCCGCAAAGTCGTGGCAAAAACTGATGAGCTGGCAAAAGGTTGTGACCACTATACTTTTGATAGTAAGCGTTGGTTTGTTTGTGGAAACATATGGCATCAACCTGGCGAAGTACCATAATATTACGCCGCAATGCGGGCAGGTGCTCGGCGTGCAGCGCTGCATGACGTATGGTCCGTGGGCGCGGAACTACCAGTATTCGCTGCAGCCGAAGCCGGCTAATTTTTCGCATGACCCATTGGTGTTTCTGGGCGGCTGGGTGCAGGGCATGTTGTCGCACTCGTTGTTTGCTATCAACGGCCCCGGTGGGCCGGCACCATACCAAAACAGGTCTCCGTTGTTGATCATTACTGTGGCGGTGGTAACAGTCTTTGGGCTTGGGCTTTACTTGGTTGTACGCTACTCGCGTTCGATATTTCCGCATGATCCGCCGTTGCAGTTTTTGCTGTTTGTGAGCGCCGTGTACATTGTATCTCTACTCGGCAAAAATTATTACGACTACTTGCAGTTTGGTCGCTTGCTCGCCATTAATGGGCGCTATTTGTTTTTTGCCATACTGCCAATTATGGTTGCCATGGGTATGGCGTATGCGCGCTTTTTGCATGGGCGTTCACGCGGCGTGGCGGCGATTGTCGTTTTATTGTGTTTTCTGCAAGGTGGCGGTGCTCTGACATTTATCTACGACAGTAACGCTAACTGGTATTGGCCAAACGATAGTTTTGCGCTGCATATAAATCGGGATGCGCAGAAGGTCACGAAGCTTTTTATCATCGGAAAGCCTCGTCCAAAGTTCTGGTGATTACAGCCTGAGTTTCGCTTTGGCACGTATTGCCAGGATCGAAACCTCTTGTCGCCACTCGTATGCGGCGTAGGCAAGCGCGGCAACGACCACCCCGATTGCTACGTACCAGCGCCAGTTGTGCAGAACGCGTGCTGCTTTGAGATCCTGAATTTTGGTGGAAGCACCCAAGACCACATCTTTGCGGCAACGATTTGTTTGCGGATTGCGTGTCCAGCCGGCTTGGCATGGTTGGAGGGTTGAATTGTTTGCAGCTGCGTTGTGACAACGGCCAGTTGCCGGATTACGCTCTTGATTTGGATTGCACGGAACCAACGTACTGACAGTGACCAGCAATTTGCAATGGTTGGTTGCCGGGTTGCGATATTGGTTGCCGGCGCACGGCTTGAGCATTGAGGCTGTCGAAACGGTGGTTGTCGTTTGCGGTTGTGGCGGAAATTCGTTTACGCCAAATGTCGGTTGGGACGTCCACTGCCAAGCTTCGCCATGAAGTGCCCACGCCCAGCCGGCCTTGGTAGTGGAGCTGGCATCCGGATATTGCACTGTCGGTCGATACGCTTGTGCGCCGTATGCATCTTCCAGCCACGCATAGCCGCCGCTGTTGGTGAGGCCGAGTGGCGTGCTGCCATCGTTTTCGGTGTTAATAACGGCAAACTCGCCGGCAGCGAGTGCGCCATACAAGTTGATCGTGTTGCTCGAACTACTGGCTTGGCCGCCGTAACTGGTGCGCAAGCGGTAATTTGAAAGATCAAGTGGCTGACTCGATGCATTGAAAAGCTTCACAAAATCACCACAATCTACACTGCTGCTTGCCGGACAGGCAAAGCCGCTTGGCGAAACCTCAGCGATTTCCAGTCCCGCCGTGTCGCTGGGCGGCTGGTACAGGCCGCCATAATACAGCGGCGTATTGGCGTTGGTGATAGCCGCAAAATCGCTCGACTTGCCAGCCGTATGGTAGGTGCCACTGCTGGTTTGGGTGCGTTCCAGCCAACTACCAGAAGTGTAAACGGGCAAGTTACCGGCTGTTTGCGTGGTTGGATAGGCCAGAGTATAGGGCGAAACGGTTGTATTGCTTGTTGGCGGTACAAGCATCAGTGATTGTGGCTTGAGCCCAGCCAGCATCGCGGCGTTGATAGCAGATAGTGCATCGGCGTTACCGATAGATCCGTCCCCTACCAAAGCATAGTTATTTGGCAACAACCAGCTCGAAAACGTGGTGATTAGAAACGTTTGCCCGCCAGTTGTCGTAAGCTCAAGTTGCCAGCCACGCAAATCGGCAACCGTGTCTGAGTTGTTGTATAGTTGCACGAAGTTCGGCGCGCCAGCTGTAATTTGTAGTCCGGTGATAATGACTGGCCACTGCGCGGCGGCAAGAACGCTCTGTCCGGGCACAGCAGCAACCGTAAGTAACAACAAGCACATGGCAGCAGCAAAGCTGGCAAATCGTAATAGTACCCTCATAATTTCTTCAAGAAATGTATCGTTTGTCCGCCGGCATGTCAAAGGCTTATGGCTGGACAAATCACCTTACACGCAGTCAGCACAAGCATTTTTAACAGATTTATTCGACGACATTTTCGGTGCGGAAGTCGTAGTGAGTTTTACGCCACAGCACAAAGATAACGAACAGTATGGCAGCGTATGCGATGGCAAGTTCGGCTGGACTGAACGTTGCACCAGCGCCGGAACCCGGTGCAGTTGCAAGCCAAGTCGTAACTTTGTCGGTATAGCCGAGCAGCTGCGCGGCTGGCCACCCAGCGACATGTGCAAGTGGTATGGGCAAAAAAGTGCCAGAAAGTCCGGCTAAAGCCGTTGCCAACATGGTGAGCGGCATAAGCGGCAGCACGAGCAGATTGGCCGGCAAACCATACACAGAATACTGGCCGAACGCAAACGCCATCAGAGGAAAAGTCACCATTTGTACCGAGATAGTGTCAACCAAAATTTGTTTGAGTGCACCTTGCTCTCGCCCACGCCACCACACATTTTTGAGCATCGGTCCAAGCACAATCAACCCACCATAGGCAACGAACGTCATGTACCAACCAACGTTACCCCACACAAAATTCGGGTTAACTACCGCTGTAATTGCGGCCGAGAAAGGCAGCAAAACCAACGGATGGAGTTTTCGGCCATAGTACCACGCCAGCAGACTAAGCTCGGTCACTACGAAAGTTCGTGCCATTGGCGCGCTAAAACCCGCCATGAGCGTGAGTCCAAACAGGATGCTGCTCGAAATCAGCGCTGCCAAATATTTTGAGATTTTTGCCAGCCTGCGCCGAGCGAATCGTACCAAAATTGTGACATTGTAACCGCCCGCGATAACGATATGAATGAGACCGACCATCTGCAACTGCTTGGTAAGTTGCTCGGGCAAGTCATTGTGCTGGCCAGTGAGATAACCCAGGCCAAGTGTCTCCTCTGGTTCGGGCACGGCTTTTCGCAAGCCCGCCGCAAATCCATCACGAATATTTTGCAATGGATCGCCACCACTGCGCCCAACATTTTCGAGATGCGCAAACGACATGCTGGCTCCGAACGTGCCAAAGCCGGGGGCGAGTTTATCGCTAGCCGTAACACGATCATCACGTTGTAGCGGCAATTTGGTAATGGCGCCAACCCAAACTTCGCCGCTAAGCTCGTGTTTGTTAATCTGGACATTGCTCAGTTCCAGCTCGCTTTCACTACCTTTGTGTTTTACATCACTGGAAATCGTGCCCTGCACCTGCACCGTTTGGCCGATAAATTTTTGATACGACATCATGTTCCTGTGTGCACTCTCGCCGCGCCAGACTCCGATCAAAAGTCCGGCAATAATGGCGAGCAGGATCGCCCCTACGGTTCGTTTTACAATGGCGACAACCAGTAGTGCTACGGCTACGACTAACCACAGGCTGTCTGGCAAAAAGCTCATCCAAAAACTCACGGCAATGCCACAAATCAGCGCAGCCGAAAACCACGTTACCACCCAACTTTCGTGGATTTTCCGTCCCAACATTCCCGCGCATTATTACATGTCGCCGGGTTAGCCCAAAGCATGACTATTTATTGCAGTCAGATTTTCCGGTCTGGGCAAACGTGCTAGGATGGAAAAATAAAGAGGAGTAATTATGAGTCAACTATTTTTAAATCCGTACATCAACTTTCAGGGCAAAGCTCGAGAGGCAATGGAATTTTATCAAAAGGTGCTTGGTGGCGAACTGGTGTTGCTGGCCGCTAGCCCAGACGGCCCAAAGCCGGCTGGTCCGGACGACAGCATTATGCACGCCCGGCTGGAGTCCGACAGCGCGGTGATCATGGGCAGCGATGGCATGCCGGAGTATCCGCCGACGGTTGGTGACAACATTGCTGTTGCGCTTGGCGGTTACGACCGCGAACGCCTGGGTAAAATCTTTGACCAACTCGGCGAAGGCGGTAAGGTAAAACAGCCACTCAAGGAAGAATCATGGGGCACCTTCGGCTGGCTACAAGATAAATTTGGCGTCAACTGGATGCTGAACGTTTCGAAAGAAAACAAAAACGCAACAACTTGAGGCGACAAAAGCATGAAGGAATTCAAGCTGACGGTCCAGATCAACAGGCCTACAAAAGACGTTTTCGCCTTCACGCTCGACCCCAAAAATACGCCGAAATGGATTGATTTCATTGCTGTGGAGCAAGCAAATGAATGGCCGCCTAAAGTGGGAACGATCTATCGCAACCAAAATACTGCCGGCGAATGGCGTGAGTTTGAGCTGACGGCCCTTCGGCCGGATAAAGAATTTGTTTTGAGTACAAAAGGCGGCTTCCATGTGCGCTATGGATTTACGCCACTTACTACAACGGCGACCGAAATGGAATATTCCGAATGGCTGGACAATGGCGATGTTGGCGACGGCGGCCTTACGATGGATGCACTTGAGAAGTTAAAAAGGGAGGTTGAAGCAATCCCTGCAAACTAGTTTTCCTAACTTGTTCTATTAGCCAGCTGCCGGCAGTACTTGGCTGGGGCAGGAGGCGAGGGTGTGTTGCATGGCGTCGTGTTCGGGCGGGGTGACCCATAGGTGGTATTTGAGTTTGATGGCAATTTGGCGGGCGACGTAGCGACAATCGAACGAGGTGTTTGGTGGCAGCCACTCGCTGGCGTCGCTGTCGCCTTTGTCGTCGTTGGCGGTGCCGTCGACAGCCAAAAGTTCGAGCGGGTCGTTGTACATTTGCTCGCGACTGCTTAGCGAAATCTGCTGCGCGCCGGTTATCCATGCGTCGCCAATGGCTACGACATGGTCGATTTGCACCAGGCTGCTGGTGCTCGGCCCACGCTGAAAATGAATAGACTTGCCGGTGTATGGGTCGCTCAAAATGCCGGTTTCAACTTCGCACGTGCTGTCTTTGTAGGTGACATTGGTGAGGTCGCGTGCGAGAATTTTGTCGCGCATGTTGCAGCTGCCTTCACTTGCCCAAGCGCCGCCAAATTGCTGGCGGGTGTAGCCGGCGCCGGACGTAGCTGGCTTAACTTGTAATTTTGCGAGTGCCGTGAGTGCCGGGCTGGTCGTCGTAACCGTTGGCTGGTTTGGTGCGGCTGCCTTTTGCGGTTGGCTCGCCAGCAGCCCGCCTGCTACGATTGCTGCCAAAATAATTGCCCCGAAGACTCGCCAAAGTTTATTCATATGTGCTATAATAACAGATAGAAAGTAAAAGGAATACGTTTTGAGCGGACACTCTAAATGGTCGACAATTAAACGCGAAAAGGGCGCAAAAGATGCGGCTCGCGGCGCGGTATTTACCAAACTTGGCAACGCCATTGCCATTGCGGCTCGCGCCGGTGCAGACCCGAGTACAAACTTTGAGCTGCGTTTGGCAATCGACAAAGCCAAGACGGCCAACATGCCCAGCGCCAACATCCAGCGCGCCATCGACCGTGTGAACGACAAAAACGCGGCGCAGCTGCAGGAGCTTTTGTACGAAGGTTACGGTCCGGGCGGCGTGGCAATTCTCGTGGAAGTTGCCACCGA
>JAICLK010000014.1 GCA_025927415.1 Candidatus Saccharimonadota bacterium
CGGTGCCCGGCCCGGCTAGCACCAGCATTGGGCCGTCGATCGTATCGACAGCTTGCTTTTGCGCCTGGTTGAGTCTGGCGTATTCGTCCTCGAACTTGCTCATTCCCTTAATTATATATTAGGAAACAGCCGCGTACGGAATATGGCACATTTCCTACATGAGACACCCGCAAGCGGGTTTCTATAGCTTCACGCGGTGTCATTCTTTTTCCTTACTGTAAGGAATGACTCCGGCTCTGCATATAATCTTCGCTAATCGCTCAGATTATCATCGCGCCGGGGTTTGGCGAAGCCAAAGTCTCGGGCTGCTCTTCCCGTTCGCTCACGAAACAACTGCGTATGGAACATGACACATGCCGCGGCCAGTTTTCTGGGTGTACTTTTGGTGATATTCCTCGGCACGCCAAAACGGCCCGGCTTTGACGATTTGTGTCACGATTGGTTTGTCGAAGTTGGCTTGTGCGGTGTCGCGGACCTTCTCTGCCAGTTCTTTTTGGTCGTCGTCAAAATAAAAGATGGCAGAGCGATAACTGTCACCGACATCCGGCCCTTGGCGGTTGAGCTGGGTTGGGTCGTGCATATGGAAAAATTGTTTAAGCAGCGTTTCGTAGCTGACTTTTTTCGGATCAAATTCTATGAGTGCCGCTTCGGCGTGGCCGGTGGTGTGCGTGCAAACTTCTTCGTATGTCGGATTTTGTGTGTGGCCGCCCGTGTAGCCGACCGTTGTGTTGGTGACGCCCGGCACTTGGTCGAAGTAATATTGCACACCCCAAAAGCACCCCGCCGCAAATAAAGCTTTATGCATACAAGGCCCTTTCAAGCTGTTCAGGGAAAAGAGCAGCCCGAGACTTTGGCTTTTGCCAAAGCCCGGCGCGATGAGAAAAACCGTAGGTTTGTCTCATGGGTTGCACACCCCAAAAGCAGCCGGCGGCGAAGAGGGCTTTATGCATTTTGGGCTTCGAGTTCTTTTCGCATTTGTTTGAGGGTTCGGGCAAACAGCAGCAGTTCGGCATAGAGTTTGCCGAGGGATTTTTCGTAGCGCTCGCGGAATTCTTCGTGTATCTCGCCTTGCTCGTTGAAAACCTTTTGGACATACGGAAAGTAGACATCCCAGCTCAT
Organism: Candidatus Saccharimonadota bacterium; assembly: GCA_025927415.1. Lineage (GTDB taxonomy): Bacteria > Patescibacteriota > Saccharimonadia > Saccharimonadales > UBA4665 > JAICLK01. The sequence continues at coordinate 1,120 of JAICLK010000014.1, forward strand.
AACCACGAGGCCGGTTTCGCGCACGGCTGGCACGAGCGATTCGATAGCGCGCGTGCCGCCCCAGTTGCCATTGCTACAGCCGGCAAAGGCGACGGGCTTGTGGTTGTAGTTGGCCAGCTCGCTGTCCAGCATTCGCTTCAAGCTGCCTGGAAAGCTGTGGTTGTACTCTGGCGTGACGACGAAAAACGCGTCGGCGCGCGCGGTGATGTCGGAGTAGCGCGGGTCTTTGCCTTCGGGATCGTTACCGTCGCCGGGAAAGTTGAACTCTTTTGGGTCGACAAAAATAATCTCCACATTTGGTTGCTGCTCGCCCAAGCGAGCGATGTAGCGCGCGGCCTTAATAGATTCGCGTTGCTCGCGTGTGGTGCCGGCTAGAACTGCTATCACGATTGTATCGTCCATAAAATCCCCTTATGTTCAAGCATAGCAAACTTCCACTCATCTCAAAATTGTTGTAATTTATAGTGTTGTTGTGAAATTTGCAAGCCGGGACTATACTATAAGGGCTTCTAACAAAATCTATGAGGGCAAACTATAGAATAACGCGGATTATCGAACTCGATAATTAAAGTGGCTGCCACGCAGAAATGCGTGGCGTTTTTTATAAGGAGGAGATCAAAATGGCACTGGAGACATTGACTGCCGCACAGGAAGAGGCTGGTCGGTTGATGGGTTTTACTGGAGATCAGTGGACCGACGTACGTGAGGCAGAACAGCCGGTGGTGCACGACCTCGGTATGATAACTATTGAAGGCGCGAACGGTGGCGAGTTGCCTGCCTTCCGTACGCACAGTGGTCCCGAACAAGCTACGGGCAAAGGCGGCATACGCGGCTGGCCGTGCGAAACGCTCAAAATTGCCCGCGGTACTTCCAGAGAGTTGAGCGTGGAAATGCTTAGCAAATTATACCTGCGTAACCTTACGCAATATAAAGGTGCCAAAGGCTTGATAGTGGCCAACTTTTCGAAGTTTGTGCCCGAACAAAAAGTGTCGGCTATACGACAATATGAAAACCTCATGGAAGCTGCCGGGCTAGTAGGTCATATAAATGGCCGCAGCATCGATGTGCCGGCTGGTGATATCGCCACCAACGGCCAGTCAAGCGAATACGCGCTGGAGCGGCAACGCCGTCACCCAGAAGACAAATATTGGCAGGCTGTCATCACCGGCAAAAATCCAAATGAGGGTGGCCTGACGTTCCGCGCGGCCGCAACCGGCTATGCGGCGTGGGTTGCGCATTGCCAGCTGCTAGAGGAGCGCGGCGAGAATCACGCCACGGTGGCACTCCAGGGCTTTGGCAACGTGGGTGCGTGGTATGCCTACTTTGCCTCCATCGACCCAGATCGTCGCATTTCCATACAAGCCATCGGCGAGCGTGAAGGAATCATCTATAGCGGCAACCCGGAAGGTATTCGTATTTGCCGCAGTATGGTTGAACAGATCGGCGACAATGCCAACTACAGGGGCGACAAACTTACCGGCTTGCACAACTATATGACACAAAACGGTCAAATTTACGCTGCTGCTGAGTTGCGTTACGACCCAGATCCACGGTCGATCACGGAGTACCAAATGGACTATTTTGTGCCGGCCGCCATGGGCAATGTTATTACGAAAGATAACGTTGAGCGGATTGGTGCTAAGAAAGGTGTGCTCGAGATTGCCAACGGTCCAACCGCTTCACGCGCCGTGCACAAACAAATGGTGAAGCGTGGCTTGGTGGTTGCGCCGGACATTTGGGTAAATGGCGGCGGCGTAGACGCGTCCGACAAAGAGCACAACGCTAACATCGCCTTCGTAAACCGCGAGATTGCAACCATGCCGAGCGATCAACGAATTCAAGACGAGCTTTTCGTAGCGACACGGAATACCGGTAAGACTATCTTTCGCATGGCCAAACTGCTCGAGACATCAGACCTTCGTCTGGCTGCAGCGGCCGTAAGCATGGCGCGTTTGGCGACAGTACACGGTATCAGCGTTGACCAGCGGTTCCTCGACATTGTCACGTAGTCACTACGTTCCGGCTGGTCGTTCGAGTTAAGCCCGTGGCCTATTCCAGCTCGTGGATGCGTTTGTGGTTGAGGCCAAAATAATGTGCCATTTCGTGCCAGACTGTGCGTTTGATCTGGTCTTTCAACGCGTATGCATTAGGGCTGACGGCCAGAATGGGATGTTTGAAAATGGTGATTTTGTCCGGCGTAATTTTTTGCATACCGTTGTAGCGCTGCGTCAGCGGCAATCCTTCGTACAATCCAAACAGGAGGCTGTCGTGCCGAAGTTTTAGTTGTTCGCGCTGTTGCGGCGTTGGATCGTCTGCCCAGGTGACGGCTACATCTTTGAGGAGCCGCTGTACGTACTCTTGTGGCAGCTCGTCGAGCGCTTGGCCGATCAGATCTTCAAATTGCTCGTCGGAAATTTGCAACATTATTTCTTTTTCAGAGTCTCGAGGATTTGCTTGATGCCGTGGAGCTCGGTCATTTGCTCGTCCTGCAAGGTGGCAAGGTATGTGAGCGTTTCGTGGTCGACCTCAGCCTTCGCATCGTTTTGTGCCTGGGTTCTATTTTGGCTGCGTTGCAGCGCCGGCAATGCCCACCACTGAATCCAGCTGCCGGAAATAACACCCAGTGTAATTTTCACAGATGACGGCGCAGGCAGTACGAGGAGCGGCACGATGAGCGCGATGTCGAACAGCGCGATGCTGGCCAGCACATGGTCGGTAATCCATTCCAGAATAACGTCGTTGAGGTAGAGCGCGGGGTTTTGGCGTTTCCGTTTAAGGCGCTTGGCCCGCAAAATTTCGCGCGGGTGGCGGACATGCTCGTGCGATTTCATACGTCCATCATAGCACGCTAGAGATATAGTGGCGGCTCGCTCGAGCGGGCAGTAAGGTTGGTATCAGTAAAGTAATTGAAAGTAGTGTGACGGCCGGTCACTTTCATGCGTGGCTCCTCCGGTTCGGCGAACTCATCAACGTCTAACTCAGCAACCTCCGGCTCGGCAAGTTTCACTTCGGCTGCGTAAAGATCGCGGATTTGCGAGTCACGCATAAATGCGGCGTAGTTGGCAACATGCCTGGTGTCAGCCAACACGTGTGTAAATTTTTCGTGCATGTCGATGGCAAACGGGTCGCCATTGAGTGGGTCAACATTTGCCGTTGCAATGCCAACGCTCATGCTTTCGTTCCCATCAGGATCGTAGTTAAAGATAGCGTTTTCGATACGAAAGCGGTGCGCCGGAACTTCCCTATCTTTGAAATGTGCAACATTGGCATGCAAACGCATGGGAGGTGTATGGGGAAATTCGGCAAGCGTGCTGCTCCAGGCCGCCGATTTCGGCCCCGGTACACTTACTGTCGACGCGAGCATCGTGTGCCCCAAGATCAGCAGTTGCTCCCGCATGGTTGGTCGCGCCAAACGCGGTTCATCGTCTAGTTTCTCACTCATAATAGTTAGTACGATATTAAAACTTTTAGAGGTGATTGTCAACGGATGCATTGTAAAATACGATAAATATGCTATTATAATTTTCGAGTGATCCATAAAGGAGTGTACAAATTCAGCGCATATTGCGCCACTCAAGTTCTTTAAGTACCTACAACTAAAGCTACATGCCTCACGGTATGTATGGCGTGATCGTCCAGAATCGGCTTGCCAAAATTCAGGCCAGTACAAACTGTTAGGAGTAGCATGCTATCCCTGATTCGGATCGCGTTCCGCGTTCTTAAGTTCCTCAACCCATTCAGCAAGCGGACCAGTATCATCCTCACGCTCACGAACATCCTGTTCTGCTTCATGCTCGTGTTCATCGGGCTCAGCATCGCGGCCCTCGGCTTCCGCTGGGCGGACAGCCTGCTCATCGAGATCCTGAGCTGGATCCGGCAGGTCCTGAACAACCTCGCGAGCATCTATCCCTGGACGTCCGGCTGACGCTGACGCTCGGCGCGGCCAACCACACCAGTTCCTAGTAGTAGGTACGTAAGGTCAAATAATATTCGCACTTCGGTGCAAGTAATTTTTGGCCTGCGCAGGGTGGGGATGAAGAATTTTTCCGGGCAATCGCCTGTCGAAACTTTTCTTCTCCCACCCTGCGTCTGTACTTTTATGAATTGATTGGACCGGCAGTGTTTTGTTTATACGTTTTTAGGTCGTCGCCGTTTTTGGTCCAGGTTTCGAGGACGGGTTGGAGGATGTGCCAGCTGGCCAGAACTTCGTCACTGGTTGCAAAAAGGGTGTGGTCGCCGCGGACGGCGTCGACGAGCACGCGTTCGTAGGCGTCCGGATGGCCGTGATCGTCGAAAGCACGCTGGTAGCTAAAGTCCATAACGGCCGACTGAATTTGGTCATCGAAGCCAGGCTTTTTCACGCACAAATTTATGTCGATGCCCTCATTGGGTTGCACGGAAAAAGTCAGCACGTTGGTGTGGGAGCCAGTGGCATGTTGCTTGAAGGTGATATTCACCTCTGTTTTTTTAACGTCCAGCGCTTTGCCGGTGGTGATGTGCATGGGCACATTTTGCCAGCGTGGGCTGTCGATGAACAGCTTGAGCGAGGCGAAGGTTTCGACAAACGAATCGTCGTTACTAACCTCTTTTTTGTAGCCATCGTATTGGCCGCGGACGGCACGCTCGCCAGTTTTGTCGGCCGGAACTGGTTCGACAGCTTGCAGCAGTTTGAGGCGCTCGGCGTGTACCGCGTCGCTGGCCATTTCGCTGGGTCGTTCCATGGTGGCTGTGGCGAGCAGTTGCAACAGATGACTTTGGACGAGGTCACGCAACGCGCCAGTTTGCTCGTAAAAGGTTGCCCTGCCCTCGATGCCGATTGTCTCGGTGGCCACCACGTCAACGCGCGCGATATGCTCGGCATCCCAAATGGTTTCGAAAATTGGGTTGTTGAAGCGGAAGGTCAGAATGTTCTGCACGGTTTCTTTGGCAAGGTAGTGGTCGATGCGGAAAATCTGCTCTTCCCCGAAATATTTGGCGGTTTCTGCGATGAGCTCGCGCGCGCTCGGCAAGTCGTAGCCGAACGGCTTTTCCACGAGCAAACGCGTAGCTGCCCGGCCATGTGGACAGCTGGCGTTCAGGCCGTGCTCGCCGAGGTTTGCAACGATTGGATTGCTGGCACCTGGCGGCACTGACAGATAGTACAAGCGGTTCATGCACATGCCGGTTTTGGCTTCCATGTCGTTGAGATGGTTGAGCAAGCGGTCGTAATCGTCACCATTCGCGAGATCCATTTTGAACATACTGAAGCGCTCGCCAAATTTTTTGATGGCTGCCGGATCGCACACGTTGTCCGATTCCAGCACGCACAGCTCGGTTTTGCTCAGCAGTTCTTCGGCGGAAAAGTCGCGGCGCGACACGCCGACAATTTGGGTGTGCGGGTGCAACAAATCGTCTTTTAACAGATGATATAGTGCTGGCAATAGCTTGCGCTGCGCCAGGTCGCCGGTGATGCCGAAGATGACTAAAATGGTTGGATCCAACGCCCGCACCGTGTCAGCTTGCTGCCGAGCGGAGCTCGCCACCGAGCTGACACTTTCGGCACGCTGCGGCGTTGCCGGCTCCGGTACTCGTTCACCGTACTGAGTGTACGGCTCACTCCGTTCCTCGCCGGCGCCTTGCATCGCACTCGAATGCGAACGTTGTGGCTCGTCTGTCATCTTAATGCTCTGTTTTATTTAAGGCGTGGCCGCCGAATTTATTGCGCATTGCTGCGAGGAGTTTTGTGGCGAAGTTGGTCTCGCCCTTTTGTGAGGCAACGCGGACATCGAATGAGGCTTGGATGCTGGGCATGGGAATGTTCCGCTCTTTGGCGACTTCCAGTGTCCAGCGGGCTTCGCCGCTCTCGGCTACGAAGCCGTCGATGCCTTCGAGCGTGGGGTTTTCGCGCAGTGCATCGCGCGTGAGTTCGTTCAGCCAGCTGGTAATAACACTGTGATGCTGCCACACGTCGCCGGCCGCGGCGAGGTCGAGATTTTCGTACGGGCCTTCTTTCAAGATGCGGTAGCCTTCGGCTAGGCTTTCCATCATGCCGTATTCGACGGCATTGTGCGTCATCTTTACGAAGTGGCCGCTGCCGCTTTTACCGAAGTAGTGGTAGGCGCCTTCTGGTTTGGCGAGACTTTGCAGCGCTGGCTCAAGTGTTTTGAATGCGGCTTCGTCGTCGCTGCCGGCCATCATGCAAAAGCCGTTTTGGTGGCCCCACACACCGCCGCTGGTGCCGACATCTACCAGGGCCGAGCCGCGGCTTGCGACAAGCTGCGAGTGTTTTTGCGTGAGGCGAAAATCGGTGTTGCCGCCGTCGACAAACAAGCTGCCCTGCGGCGCAACATCCAGCCAGGCATTCAGCTCGCTTTCAACTACATCGGCCGGCAACATGAGCCACAGCACCACTTGATCGCCACCGAACGCATCCAAAACGTCCTGCTTGGTTGCGGCACCTTTTGCACCAAACGTTTTGGCTTGTTCGATTGGTTCTGCGCTACGGTTGTGCGCGATCACTTCGTGCCCGTCTTCGACGAGTTTTTGGGCAATTTGCATGCCCATGCGGCCCAAACCGTGAACTGCTATCTTCATAAAACCCACGCCCCGTCCTTTCCCAAACCAAGCAAAGCTTGCTTTACTAAAGGACTTTTGGGCCCAAATTGGCTTATCTCTCTGCGGTGCGTCCTCACCGTACTCAATGTACGGTTGCGGTCGCTCCTCGGAGCTGCACCAATTTTGACCTCAAATGCGAGGGTTTTATTTTCCATGGTTTTCTCCTATTACATCACTATATACATAACTTTCTGGGATTTGCTTGAGGATTTGTGCGGGCTGTTTGGCAAGCGGCAACTTTTTGTCACGCAATAGTTCGAGCTGCTGGCGCTTGGGGTCGCCAAAGGCAAAGGCGTACGCGACGTTGATTTTTTTGAGTGCGGTTGGGGTGAGGGTGATGCGCTGGAACGCACCGGCGTCGTAACCGACCACGAGCTTGCGCGAACTTGCGCCAGCCGACCCCGGCAACGCACCGGCAATGTGGCCGTCCGGCCCAATGCCAAATTGCGCAACGATTACGTTCGCATTTTCAAAAGCCACCTTCACGGCCTTGGCGTACCGCTCGGCTGTTTGCTCGAGCGACAGTTCCTCTGGTGTGAGTACCGGCACCACGGTAGCTTTGCCTGGACGAAAACCGGCGTCGTACAGCTGCCGAATGTTGGAGTCCGGGTTGCCCAGCACGCCGTACCGCTCGTCGGTCAGCATGATTGCCAGATACTCTTGCAACTCCGCCGGAATCTTAGCCATTGTCGCGGCTTCGGCGGCAATATTTGAACCACCGCATACCAACCACAACACCCGGCGCTTCTTTTTCAGCTCAGCAACCAGTCGTTTGGCGACGATATCTGCCACTTTATCCGGCGAAGTCAACTTGTAGAAATGCAACATACGGCTCAGGCCCTCGCTTACTAATAAGTATTATAGATTATAGCCTAGCCTACGGCGACGACGTAGGCAAAGTTGGCATTTGCTGGCTGGTGCCCAACACAACGATAAATTGTGCGTGTGGGTATTTCGCGGTCAGCGCGGCGTTGGTGGTTGCGGTGCTGACGCCAAACAGCGTTTTAAGCGCACTGAGGGTGGCCGGCGCTTTGCCCGTGGAATTGTCGATGATGGCGTTGCTGGCTTGTGCGCTCGGGGCGTCGCCGGTGGCACTCACATCCATGCCTTTGGCGGTGAGCACTTGACCTTCGGCGCTGGCGAGTCCTGTGGTGTTACCGCCGTTGAGTACAACCACGTTTGCCGCCTCGCGCACAACCGGATTGCTGGAAGTAAGCTGCTTCAGGTATAACTGGATCTGGCTATAGTTACCCACGCCCGCCGATGGTATAAGCGCTGATTCGTGGGTTGGGGTGGCGTAATTGGCGAGCAAGTTGACGTTCTGCTGGCCGCTGAGCGTAACCTTGTTCAGCCCGACCGACTTGATGTCGGCGTTCGGCACGCCCTTGAACAAATCATACAAGCGCCGAACATTCCCAGCTGTCAGATCGGTGTGGATGTTGTTGCCGATGGCGTCGAACAGCTCGCCGAGCTTGATAGGATTGGCCAGCGTGCTACTGCTTGCCACTTTAGATTTGAGTGCTAGCACCATCAAACGTTGATTTTGGGTGCGTTCAAAGTCGCTTGCGCTAAAACCGTACGAGCCGTACGCGTCGCCACGGGCGCGGGCGAGGTCGAGCGCTTGCTCGCCGGTTATGGTGTGCGTGCCATTGGTGAGTTTGACCAGTGGACCATGGGTGGCATAATCGATGCTTGGGTCGTACAGTCCACGCGGATCGTCACTCTGAATGTTGACCGAGATGCCGCCAACTGCATTCACCGCTTCTTTTAGTGCCGAATAGTCGACGAGCGCGTAGTTGCTGATAGGAATGCCGAAACTTTCCGACACCGTTTTCTCGAGCAAGCCCATGCCACCCTTGGCGTAGCCGGTTTGCGAAAAGCCTTGCGCCTGGCCGTCGGGGTATGTGGCGTTGATTTTGCTGTAGCCGTTGCCTGGAATGTTGACGTACAAATCGCGCGGAACGCTCAGCATGAACGCCGTTTTGTTTTTCATGTCCAGGCTGATGACCATAATGGAGTCGGTAAGGTTGGCGCCGTCGTGGCCGGGATCGTCGGCGCTGTTGCCCGCCAGCAAGATGTTACAGCGGCCGCTGCTTTCGCACTTCAGCGGCGTTGGGCTCAAAAATCCTAACAAACTGCTGTTGCTACCGAACACTTTGCTGGTAGCATGGAATGCCTTCCAGCCAATCCAGCCCACGCAAGCTAACAAGACGAGACCCGTAACAATGCCGGCGCGCGCGGCAAATTTTTTGGTGCGAATAGTAGCTAGTAAGCGGCGGATTCTGCCGGTTTTCTTGTCGTGTCTGGCACGAGTCGCAACGGGAGCGACGGTAGGAAGGTTTGGCCGGGTCGACGTAAACGATGGTTGCGGTTTGGGCAGGCTGGCATGCTCGGCTGGCTGCGGCCTCGGTAATGTTGCGAGCCTTGCCCGCTGCGGCGTTGGCAGCGAAGCGGCGGTTGGACGTGTCGCTGTTATGGGTTTGCGGACGTGGCCACGAAGCCGGCCGTCCAGCTTGCCATACGGTGGCCGCGCAAAACGAGCATCAGTGAGCTGACCACGATGCGGCGCCCGTCGTGGACTCACGACGCCATCTATATTATGTCCGGTTCTTTGCAGCGGTTTATCCATAAGAAAGTAAAATAGTCACACAAAAGGGTCGGAGTCTGGTAAATGCCCTGCTTTTATCATAACAAAATTGCGCGTTTGGACAAATCGTACATGTGCTTACTCGAAACGTGCGGAAAAAAGCACAAGCTCATACATGAAAACGGCGAGAGAACTGTAGGATGAATGATGTCGCTGGTTGCGACAGTTTATACCTTGCAGTTCCCTCGCCTGGGGAGATTTGGGATAGATCGTCCCCTTTCTTCGTAGAGTTTGAGCGGAGTTTGAGCGCGGCCTTGCTAGGCGCCGGGGTTTACCAGGTTCCAGGTGCAGCCGCCGTTGACGAGCACGAGGTTGCCGGTGGTCACCGACATGTTCATGCTTGCCATGGTGTTGCTGGTGCCTGTGGGCGTGTTGTTGCCGTCGGCAACTTCTGCGCCGGAACCGGTGCCTTGGTTCAGGGTGATGTCCTGGTTGTAGCCTGCGGCCGTACCGTACACCGTGAAGGTGCAGGCATCGCCGTCGAGCTCCATGTAGTTGCCTGGGTCGCCATTGCTGTGCCACGTGCCAGGAGCGATGTCGCCCGGAGCAGTGCCCACGATGAAGAACGAGCCATCGCTGCCGCCGGTTGGGTTGCTGTCGCGGAACGACGTGGCCGAGTGCGCCGGCGGCGCAGCCGAGATGGCGTCGGTGTTACTGATGGTGTCGGCAACCAGCTCGCCTGTGGTGGCCAGGATGGAACTCGTGCCGTTCATCGGCATGTTGGGCTCGGTGAACGCCGTGACGCTGTTCGGCAGGTTGTTGCCGTTGGCGTCGGAGGAGTCCTCCTGGTACACGGTGGTTGCGTTGGTGGCTGCCGGTACGCGCGTGGGCACCGCGAAGGTGATGAAACCGCCGCCATGGTTGTACGCCGCACCGCTGGCCATGAGCTGGCACACTTGCGGGTTGGTGGACTTCACCCACAGCCACGCCACACCAGCGTCGGTGGTTTGGTACACGCACGAACCGGCGGCCGGCTTGTACGGGACCAGAGGTGCGAATGCCGACTGGCTGGCCGATGCACTAGGCATGGCGCTCGGACTTGCGGCTGGCTGCGACTGCGTGGGCGGAAGCGACTGGCTTGCCGAGACTTCGGACGAGCCGTGGTTGGTGCCGACCAGCAGCAGAAGCGTGAGCAGCCACAATGCGGTACCGACCCACCCGATGATGATGCCGGCAAATGCCCAGCCATTGCCGCGCTCCTTGCGCTCGCGAATGTGCCGCTTAGCAACGTGTCCCATGATCGCACCAGCTGGCGCGAGGATGCAAAACGCCACAAACGGACTTGCGACGGCAAGCCAGCACAGTTTGCGTGGCGGAGACTGATAGGACTCGGACGGCTGGTGGTTGACGGTGTCGGTGGACACAGCTGCCTCCTAAAGGCTGACCAGAACGCTGCAATCAGCGCTCTCTCGATACGAAGGTTCACTTATGTCAAAAAGCATGACAAAAGCTATATAAATTATACAAATTAATTCACGTACAGGCAAAAATAATTTATAGCTGCAGTTTTGCCGTTGCCGGCACTATTCATAATATGGATGAAGGCGTGCGCTGGTGGTTGGTGATCTGTTGGTGGAATGGCAAAGTGCCACACACTACAGACCACATGGCCACCGGCGCACGCAGAAGCATACCTCTTTTCTAGGTTAACGGAGCGGCGGGCTCGGCAGCATGAGCCGCAAGCGGACAGGCTGAGGTTCGACTTGCTCGAGCCGCCGGCCGCTTCGCGATCGCGTGATGGGCTGCCTGGTGTCGCGCGGAACGGACTTGGCGAGCGATCGCAGGCGCGCCGGTAGTGGCGTACGGTGCGACGAGCCCCTCATGGTGCCATCGGCGAAGGTCCACGCGCTGGGCTAGGCCGCTGTGTCACGGGCTTGCCGTGGGTGAGCACGTGGCTCATGTGGTGGTGCGGCTGGGACGCCCGGTTGGCCTGGTTGCCCAGTGCAACGCAGAGCGCGATGATGGCGATCACGAGCGCTGCACCAGCAGCAGCCGCGATCATGGCGAGCCCGCAGTGCTTGCTCGCACGCAGAAATTCGTGACCCATACTGCTTCCTTCCGCTGGCCGAAACTTACTTGATGACGCCAGTCATGGCGAGCACGCCAAGGATGACGATGACGAAGACGGCGAGGCCCATCAGCACAAGGACAGGGTCCACGCCCGTGCCGTGCACATACGGCCGCCGGCCGTTGTCCTTCGGACACTCTTCAAAGTGCCGGTCCTCGCAGCCACCGCACTCGCGGCAATAATATTCCGGTTCGGGTGTTGTCATGGAAGTTCCTTCTCTCGATTCCTAGATTGTGAAGCTGCTTATAGGATTTCTGTGGGCAAACGGAAAATGTTCGCCGAAGTGCGACGGTTGTTCAGCACAAGACACAAAAATCAAACTAATTATAGTATTTATAGAGTAAATTGTCAATATCCCTATCAGGGGTTTTGCACTTTCGCCGCTTACGGCTCATCAGCATAGCTTTTGAAAATCTATGGAGTGCATGTGTCTTGGGGTGGCCTTTGGTTGAGAGAAAATGGCCGTCAGGGACCAAATCCATCATCAACCGCAGGCCAGCCCGCGACACGTTGGTTGTTACCTTCTTTCTTCTAGGAGTTATGGAGTTGGTGGGGTTCGTGGGGAAACCGTGTGTTCGGCTTCCATTGCCACGACGTGTTCGCTTGCTGCGATCGATGCAATTGCATGCACCGGCACAGAAGCCACGACCACTGGAGCGGCCTCGAGGCAGCAGTGGATGGTGCCACCTTGCGCTTCCATCAAGGCTGCGACGTCGGGCTGATTCCCCTGGTCCGTCGTGACCACTCAGTTGACGGTGCCATCGGCTGCGAGATTCGTGGTGACGAGTCGCTGAAGCGTCTCATCAAGCTTGTGCTTCCAGGTTGATTCGCTCATTCAGAGCTCCTTTCCTTCTTGACCCGACGGCCACATCGGTACTCGCGGTCGAGCCCGGGAATGTATGTTCCAGCTACCGTCAGTTTCACCGGGATGGTCTCGCCCCACTTCAGCACTGACTTGATCCGGGTCCAGAGGCAGAGCATGGCGACGTCGTTGATGTCATCGACGTGGTAGTTCACGAGGAGCTCCTTTCGGCGCTTGGGGCGCTCGTTGAGTTCTGCAAGCTCTCGCTCGCGTTGTGCCATTCGGTCGTCGTGGTCTGGCGCCTGGGGTGGCGTTTCGGACACGGGTTCGCGGGGAATGCTGGCCGTGCCGGGCAGTGGTTTTGAAGCAGAGTCGAGAATGAACCTCATGCCCGGGCTCCTTTCGGTCTGGGCTGGCGGGTTGGTGGGCGGGCCATGCAGTACCTGGGACCATTGGTTCCTAGCATGGTTGCGCTTACCACGAAGCCGAACTTCTCGTAGAACCGTCGCAGGCCGTTCGCATCCAGCGGTTCGTTCGCAAACGGTATGGTGAGCTGGATTTCCCGGTGGCCGTAGATCTCTACGAGCTTGGCAACCAGGCTGGTGCCTACGCCTTGCTGTTGCTCCTTGGCTTCGACCTTGTGCAGCAAAATGTAGTTGCCTAGGTCGTAGAACGTCAACTCGCCCACAGGGAGGCTGTTGCCTGGCAAGTACGCCGCGAGTTGGTTGGCCTTGCAGCGTACTTCCACCATGGTGCGGTGCTCACCTTCCTTGGTTTTGTTGGAGCCACTCATCCCAGTTTTGCTGGATGATGCGCAGCTGGTTTGCTGGAACACCGCGGCTGAGGCTGATGCGCGCCCGTCCGTGTGCATTTCGGCGGTTGCCGACGTACAGCACGCGCGGACGCGCTTGGCCTGGCTGGTGTCGCAGAACGATGAACTCGTCCTTTGGTTTGATACCCAGCCAGGCCTTGAACTTCTGCCAGGTCATGGTGTCAACGTTTCTCCTTCTTGGCGAGCAGGAAGCGCTTGCCGTCTGCGTCGATGACAAGTTTGAACTCTTCCTTTCGGTCCTTCCTGTCTCTGCCGAGTAGCAGCAACACGGCATCACCTGCGAGGCTGCGGCTGACGATCCCGTGCTTGGCCAAGTGTTCGCGTACGCCAACGATATCTGTCGGACCGCATACGCGGATAAACGACAGAACCAGCTGGCTTGCTTGCTCGACCAGAGCTTTGCGGGCAGCTCGTTGGCGGCGTATGGAACCATC
>JAICLK010000007.1 GCA_025927415.1 Candidatus Saccharimonadota bacterium
AGACAACAAGTTCGACATTTCGGCACACGTTACTGGCGGTGGCCACGCTTCGCAAGTTGATGCGATCCGCCTTGGCATCGCCAAAGCTCTCACGGAGGTTAACCAAGACCTCAAGAGCACGCTGAAGCGCGCCGACTTGCTTAGCCGCGACCCACGCGAAAAAGAGCGCAAGAAGTTCGGCCTCAAAGGCGCCCGCAAACAACGCCAGTTCACCAAGCGTTAACGTAGCTTCTTCATATGATCTCACTCGACCAAGTTGCGGGTCGTTTGATGGCGGATTCGCCCTCCACCCCCGACCCGAACTTTACTCCAGAGCAGACTATTGTAGATCGTCAGCTAACACTAGTCGATAGTGCGGAAGAACTGTCGGTTATTATTCCACCATGGCACGCAAGCAAACGCCTGCAACAAACTCTGGTGCGTCGTCAGGTACGGATGGGCAGAACAACGCTATCATATGCGCTGCACGACGATATCCTTACAGCAAATCCGCACCAAACTATAGATTGCTTTGAGCAAGTCGCAGACCAAGTTGCCGAAGATGTCGGTACGGCCGCCGAAGGAATAAGCAACGTTCGATATATCGCATCGAGTCTGGGCTGTGCCGTCCTTTTGTACGCTATGGGCGAAAGGAAACTGACAGGGCGTATATCCTTGCTGGCTCCGGGCGGAGACTTAGCAAGGTCGCTTTGGACAGGTAGTAGAACCCAGCATCTCAAACAAGCATACGAGCAACAGGAAGTTGATTTGCCGCAACTGCAAAGTCTATGGGAGCGTTTGGCGCCTACCTATCAGGCGTCGCATAACATACGGAATTCGCAAGTAACTATGTATGTATCGACGGCAGATCGTGTAATTCCACCGGACACTGTTCCACCGCTAGCGGCAGCACTTGCCGAAAATGGCAACCGAGTTGCCGTGCACACTAACCGCACGCTCGGACATTATGCCACCATAGTCGGCCACTCACTTCTTAACAACCAGCTATGACTGTGTCTGCCCAAAAAATAACGCCAGTTCGCCCACAAACCGGAAAAACTCCTCGGCAAAAAAGCGAGGAATTTCTTATTGGCAGAGAATATTAACGCGCAAGTTCAGTCTGCAGTGCTTCAATCCTGGGCATAAGCTCATGTATGTGATCGAATATCGTTTCACCAACACGTTGAGCGGCTCCTGGAGGGTTTCGATTGTAGTGATCTGCGGTATATATTACAGAGTCTCCCGTCAGATACTGATACAAAACGTCAAGACTTACATTGAATAGGTGAAGATCAGTGTTGTGGTCGGAATATGTGTCTTTCAAGCCCCAATTTCCTAGTTGGTGTTGTATATATGAAAGCTTTTCGCTGGCACGATCAAAGTTCGCAACGGGATTCTCGGTTTCGGAAGGGGTAATTGGGCCACGTCTGCGCTGATCGTAAAGAAGTGCTGTAGTAATAGCACGAACGGTAAAATTCTTTGGAGCAAGGATGACGCCTGGGGCATGTGCACCACCTCTGTCGTGATCAAAATCTCTCGGAACCTCACCGGCAGATTGTGGAAATTCACCTCTTTGCAGGTACGCAGCGTATACCGGTCCAGGTATTTCATCATGACCAGGAGCGTGGGCAAATTTTAGCACATCTTCTCCTGGTCGGAGTTCTAGTTGTTCAAGAAGATTATTCACATATCTTGGAGATGGATACCACGCTATATTAATATATCCATCCCCCAATAGATACCTGCCGACATGGCCATCACGGTACAGCGGCCCAAGAACAGGGCTTGGCTCTGTTTCTTTACGAAAAGATTTGGTATGCTGGGGTGTTTCATTACTCACCAACATATCGATATCGGGACCAGAGACAATCACTCCATTTGTCTCTTCGATGACAGGGTGATAATAAGGAGCGGCAGGTTCAAAATGATTTACAATGTCCGGGTTTGCCTCCATGAATGCAACTGGGTCCACAATACGTTCGTTGGTGAAGATCATAATATTTGATAACTCTATCCTATATCTACAAATATAGCAAACTTTAACAGCGTGGCGTGTTCTCTGTTCGATTTGACAGGTTGTGCAGAAACCGATAAAATAGTGCTCATGTTCGCCAGCAAACAACACAACCAGTATTGGTTTACCGACACAAATTCGTGGCGGTGTGTTCACATGTTTGCATAAACAATATAGACTCAAGAAAATCAACCGCCACACAGGCGGTTTTTTAATATAAAGAGGAATTACTTATGATTTACGCACCCGAACACCCAACTACCGAAATGCTGCACGCCGAAATGCCCTTGGAGCGGCGGGATTTTCTGGTGGTTGCTGGCAGTCGGATTGCTATAGACCAGGCTATTCGCCACCCAGACAACACACTTACCATAGCGGGACCGTGCGCCGCAACTGACGATATGGAAGAGCTTGCCGAGGAGCAGATGAGGTGGCAGGAAGTAGACGGCGTCATTGCCGTGCGCCGTAATGTTTGGAAGCCGCGCGGCGTTATGCCGTTCGAGGAAAAGCTGGACAAATGGCACGGCCTGGAGACTGGCCACCCGAACAGCGAAAGTTCTGCGGAAGATGCCACGACGCTGGCGTTCCGCATCGTGCGTGATGCAGCGCGCCGTCATGGTAATGTTGCCATGGAACTCGCATCGCCGGAGCACGTGCTTCGCTATGGTCCGCTTGCCTCGTTCGCCTGGGTTGGTCCGCGTACTCGGACTGAGTATTATGCAGGCCGCGAGGATGAATACCATTCGTTCATTGAGTTACTTGCTAAGCGCGAGCCGACCCTGCCAATCGGCATCAAGAGCGACCATAAGTCTGGCGATATAGAGCGCGCCTTGCAGGAAGTAGATCGTATCAACACTATCCGCGGTAATCTCGGCTACGTCGGCATCAGCAGGGCTGTCCTCATCTACCGCGGCGACGGACAGACCCGCACGGCCGACGCATGGCAAGCCCGAGCAGCAGAGATCATCGAGCAAACAGGTGGCGCAGTGATGCTCGACATGGCACATGGCGCTGAGATGGCTTGTGACCCCGACGATTACAAAAAGTCAGTGGAAGGACAGCTGATTGCCTGGGATCGCGCCATCGAGTTGCGGCAGGGCGGCTACCGTTGGGTTGGACAACTTACCGAAAGTTCCGACCTGGAAAGCCCCATGGATCCGCCGATACCAATTGACGCGGCCATGGAAAAGGTGCGCCAAATGAACCTTGCGCGAGAACAGTCATTAAGTAAGGTATAATTACAACTATGAATAAACCAGTTATCCTGACCGGACTGCGGGCTAACAACGACCTGCACATCGGCAACTATTTTGGCGCGCTGCTGCCGCTAATCGACATGGCGAAAAATCATGCCGACGAATACGAGGTGAACCTGTTCGTGCCAGACTTGCACAGCTTCACTACGCCCATCGACCACTCGCAGTTACATAGCCAAATCATGCACAACCTGCGCCTGTTCGCCGCCGCCGGCCTACCGCTCGACCACCCCAACATCCGTATCTATCGCCAAAGCTACGTCCCAGCCCACAGCGAACTCACCTGGATCCTCGACTGTTTCACCGGCTTCGGGCAGATGAAGCGAATGACCCAGTTCAAAGAAAAAAGCAAATCCCAAGACATCCTCGATCTCGTGGAACAACTACATTCGAACCTAACGACCCAGGTAGATATTTTCAAATCATTGGAAAATACAGGTAACACGCGAGAGCAATTCCTTCATAAAGTAATGGTAGAATCTCTTGAGTTTGTGAGTCAGATTATCGCTAACGAGGAAAAGGTAGAACATATTCCTATAGGTCTATTCAACTATCCGGTGTTGATGGCGGCAGATATTTTGTTGTATGGGGCGACGTATGTGCCGGTTGGGGATGATCAAACGCAGCATCTGGAGTTTGCGCGGGATATTGCGGAGCGGATGAATGGTCGCTTTGGCGATCTGTTTGTCGTACCAAAACCGGTGAAAGATCAGCACACTTTCTTCGGCAAAGACCAAGGTCTGCGTATCAAAGACCTTGCTGATCCGACCAAGAAAATGAGTAAAAGTGATGACAGCGACAAAGGTGTGATTTTCCTCGGCGACACACCAGAAGACGCCGCAAAAAAAGTGATGAGCGCCACGACCGATTCTGTCGGTGAAGTGCACTACGAGCTCGAAAAACAGCCTGGCATCAGCAACTTGTTGCAGATCCATGCGCTACTTTCTGGCGAATCACTGCAAGCGGTTATCGACCATCACAACGGCCAGCAAAGCTACGGCGACCTCAAGAAAGAAGTTGCTGAGCAGGTGAGTGAATTCCTGGTGGACTTCCAGACTAAACTTGCACAAGTTGATGATGCGAAGCTCCTGGCAAAGCTCGAAACAGACGAAAAGCAAATGAATGAAATTGCCAACGCAACACTCCTGAAAGTACAAAAAGCCGTTGGGTTGAGGTAGGCTGTGTCGAAGCAGCTTATTGTCCGACTGATCAGCTCAAAAGATCACGACATGTCTAAGGCCGAACTCATAAAGCTCGTTCGTGAAACAGGCAGCGATAGATACGACAAAAATCGCAAGCAAATGTTCGACGATTTCTACGGCAAGCACAACATAGATTTTTTTGGCACCATCGTCGAGGAGGCGAAACTAGACGATTATATTGCGGAGATGGAGCACGAATTCGGAACAAAAACCCTTGGCGACCGCAAACGACGCGTTGAGCCCGATATCGCCATAATGTATAACGCTAGCAACTGTAATATGGTTCAGCATGTCTACGAAGACAGGCTCACCAGCGATTGTTTTCAGTTTATAAGCAGCCCGAAAGAGGCGTTAGAGGAAGTGCGCGAACTATGAGCAACTTGGAAATATCGCGAGCGCAAAGGCTAGATCAAAAGGTAGTAGAGCTGCTACCGAGTTTGAGCCGAGCGTTTGCAGCAAAGCTCATCGAAGACGGGAAAGTTTCGGTGAACGGTGTCGCGCAAACCAAAGCTGGCCACAAAATTCGTGAAAATGACGACGTAAAAATAGACTACGACGAGCAAGAACTCGAACAGATTCCAGATATCGAACTGCCGGTTTTGTACGAGGACGACGATTGCGTCGTTATAAATAAGCCGGTTGGCGTTCTCACACACAGCAAAGGCGCCTTCAACCCGGAAGCGACCGTGGCAACATGGCTGCGTTCTCGAACGAAAAATATGGATGGAGAGCGTGCTGGCGTTGTGCATCGCCTAGACCGCGCAACGTCCGGCGTGATGATTTGCGCCAAAAACCCAAATGCGCTCAAACAACTGCAAAAGCAATTTTCGTTGCGTAAAGCTAAGAAAACATACATGGCTATCGTGGCCGGCGAGCTCACACCAGCACATGCCATCATTGATATGCCAATTGAGCGAAACCCTAAAGCACCGGCAACCTTTCGCGTGGGCGCCAACGGTAAGTCGGCAATCACCGAATATAAGGTTGGGCAAGTGAGCGATACATACAGCCTGGTGATGCTCATGCCGCAAACCGGTCGGACGCATCAGCTACGCGTGCATCTGGCGTACCAAAAGCACCCGATTGTTGGCGATACACTATATGGCGGGGAGTCCGCAGACCGTCTGTTCCTGCATGCGCTGAGCCTGGAACTTACTCTGCCGAACCGCGAACGCAAAACATTTACCGCGCCGCTGCCAAAAGAGTTCAAGCAGAAAATGGCAACATAAATGAGTATCGTTTTGCACCCTACCACCAAGCTAGAGTTAGAGCAGTTCACTGTTCGACCGGCTCATGCTCTGTTGATCGTCGGGCCAGAAGGATCTGGAAAGAGTACTATCTCGAGGCGGCTTGCGGCCGCTTTGTTGCAAGTCGACAATCCAGAAAATTATCCACATTATCGTACCATCGAACCTGATGGACACACTATTTCAATCGAGACAATTCGCGAGCTACTCAACTTCACGAAACTCAAAATTGCGGGTGAAGGTATACGACGGATAATTATTATCGAGCAAGCACAAACTATGACGACTGAGGCGCAAAATGCCATGCTCAAACTTTTGGAAGAGCCACCTGAAGGCACCGTCTTTCTGCTGGACGTAGCAAATGCCCAGGACTTGTTGCCAACGGTGCGGTCGCGAACGCAGCAACTCAGTGTGCGACAACCAAGCGCACAAGCGCTTGAGCAACATTTTGCGACACAGGGTTTTGACAGCCAGCGTATTAAGAATGCCATGCTCATGAGCGGCGGATTGCCCGGTTTGATGCATGCGTTACTTTTGGGTAGCGAGGAACATCCGTTAGTGCAAGCCGTTGAGCAAGCTCGGGCTATTTTGAAAGCTAGCACATTTGAGCGATTAGCTATGGTTGATTTGCTCGCCAAGCAAAAATCCGAACTCACCCGCGTGCTGTTCGTGCTGCAACAAATGGCGCACGCCGCCTTGCGGCAGGGCAACACGAATTCGCTGAAGCGCTGGAGTCAGATACTCAAAGTGGCGTACGATGCCAGCGAAGCGCTCGCAAATAACGCGCAGACAAAACTCGTGCTTACAAACTTGATGCTGGGTCTCTAAAGCTTGTATAATACGTAATTATGCTTGAATTACTCATCCTTGCCGCCTTCGCGGTGCTAGCATACTTCAACACCGTGGTTCATGACGACGAGTACGCCGGCATGTCTCGTAAAGTTGGCGACCGGATGGGCAAATTGTGGGACATCGCCCACCAAGGCATGCGCGAGAATCGCTTCCTTCGCGCCGAAAAAGCATTGCTCACCATTCTCAAAATTGACGAAAAGAACGCCGCCGCCTATAACCGACTCGGCATCTTGTATGCCAAGCAGAAGGAATACCGCGATGCGATAGACTGTTTCGAGATTGCCAGCAGCATTGAGTCGACGCCATCTTCGCTGCACAACCTTGGTCTTATCTATTACGAAACGGAAAATTACGAGAAAGCGGCTATTGCGTTTGAGCAAGCCCTCAAGCTAGAGGACGACTTGGCTGCGCGCCACGTAGCCTATGCCAAAGTGCAAGAAAAGCTTGGAAACACCAGACTGATGGTACTGGAGTTGGAAAAGGCGGCCGAGCTAGAAGAAAACAACGAAACGCTCAACCTGCTTTACAAAGCGTATCAGGCGGCTGGCATGGAGCGTGAAGCTGACATGATACAGGAACGCATGAAGAAACTCATCGTACCAGCCGGACGGCCAAAGCGCATCATTCGCCCGCGCCGCGTTGCTATTTAACCTCTGTTTTGGTACAATGTTAGGCGTCGATGCCGAAGTAGCTCAGGGGTAGAGCATCGCCATGGTAAGGCGGGGGTCACGGGTTCAAATCCCGTCTTCGGCTCCATAACAATCTAGCAATGCGCAGGGATACCCAAGTGGCCAACGGGGGGTGACTGTAAATCATCTGGCTTCGCCTTCGGGGGTTCGAATCCCTCTCCCTGCACCAGATATTTCTTATCTGTTAATTCAAATAGTGCACTAGGTACGTTAGAACTTTTATCAAAGCTATGAAATTATTTTGTGCATACGCCTTTACGGGCGAAGATCCGGAAACAGTAACACAACGAATGCGTACTGTTGTAGAGACCTTGAATGCTAATGGGCACGATGCTTACTGTAATCGCTTTGACGAGGTAGTTGATTCATTACAAAAGCAAGATGATGTTAAGGGCATCTTCAGAGAAGCATTTAAGAATATTGAGAAAAGTGAAGCACTCGTAGCCATTATTACTTCTCCAAGTCGAAGTATTGGACAAATAATGGAGATTGGTATTGCAATGAGTCAGGGAAAAGCAGTGTATTTATTTGAGCACAGCTCAGCTGTAGGGTCATCCTACTTACCGAGACTTGTTGACAAGCACTTTACTTGGACAACTATCGATGATTTACAAGACGTCTTAAAGCAGCTTAAATAGTACGTAGTAGCGTGCCTACTTCGTACGCAATGCTGCACCAAGTAGTTTATAAGAGCCCTTCTCGCAGGGGCTTTTGTTATACTTGGAACCATGAAGATATTCGTTTCTGGCCAAATCAACGACCTGCACAACGTGCGAACGGTGCAGCAAGCATTTATCAAAAGCGGACATACTATCACGCACGATTGGACGAGCAATGAAACTGGTGCCAAAATGCTGGAAACACCACAAGACAAGCTCCGGAACCGTGAGGAAGCGAGCAACAGAGCCTCCAAAGATATAAGAGGAGTTATCAATTGCGACGCCTACGTTATATGCACTGACAACGCGGATTGCGGCAAAGGAATGTATGTAGAGCTCGGCGCAGCACTAGCACTAGCCAAAACGAAAGGGTCACCACAAATCTTCTTGGTCGGCAAAATGAACCACATGTCCGTGTTTTATTTTCACCCACTTGTAAGACGTGTCGATACCATAGAAAGTGTCATAAAGGAGTTAGCAAATCGTAACTCAAAACCCTAACCCAGGCAAAAAGGTGTAGTAGACAAAGCTTACGTCTGCTCAGGCTAGCTTGCTCGTGCAAAACTTGCAGACTTTCGCTTCTGCAGGAATGGCGCTTAGGCAAAACTTGCACTGCTTCTCGGCTGGCGTATCAACATCCTCTTCTGGCTTGAGCCTGCTAAGGAAATGATTGATTGGCTTAACAACAAAAAAGAACACAACTGCTGCAATAATCAGGAATGACGCAACCTGATTTATAAAATCGCCATACATGAATTTACTGCCATGAATGACGAAATAATGCGAGCTAAAGTCTACAGCCTGCCCATTTTTGTTGCCACTAATTGCACCGATGAGCGGTGTAAAGAGATCTTTTACGAGCGCTGTTACAATTCCATTAAACGCAGCTCCCACGACTACCGCTACGGCTAAGTCCACCATATTGCCACGAAGAATAAACTTTTTGAACTCCTGCATGATAACTGCTCCTTGAGGTTCCATTGTACATAAGTCCTGAGCTGTTTTCCAGGCACAATAACTTGAGTAAACAGGTAAATTGCGCTAAAATTACCCCGTATTGCCGATGTAGCTCAGTTGGTAGAGCAGCGGTTTTGTAAACCGCGGGTCGCAGGTTCGAGCCCTGTCATCGGCTCCAGAAATATTAAAATCGCCTTTGGCGATTTTTTAGTTAGCTGCGCTAAGTTTTTGTACACCGTAACTCTGAACATCTCCCAGTTGATCGAATTAGAACTCTAGATTGGCCGCTCGCGCAGCCCAATAAGAAAACCAATGTACACGGTGATAAGCTGCGCGACGAACCAAAAGATAATTAGCAGTGCGTACTCGCGCAAACTGAGCTGAACGAGCAGAGAAGTAGTGATAGCACCGCCGATAATGTAGTCGGTTTGGTCGAACGGAAACCAACCGTGGCCGGGTGCAATTTTGCGTTGGCGCTTGAAAAAACTCTCGATTGCATCGCCGCCGAGTGCGCCAATGGCAAACAGTGGGCCAAGAACGAGCGTTGGCAAATGCACATAATCAACTTGCGAAGTAAGCGTACGCGCCCAGCCGAAGTGCACTACCAGCAACTGCTGCAGGCCCAACGTGAGCGTCGCCATGAACACGCCGCTGACAAAGCCGCGCCACGTCTTGTGTGACCCAAAAACACGGATACCACCGTACGTTTTATAAAAATCCATTGGGTACGAGTACTTTTCCAGCACTTTTATTTTGGCCGTAAAAACTGGCGTCGCATTGGCGATACCAGCTGGCAAGAAGAACCAAATGGCGAAAAGCAATTCTTTAAGCACGGCGAAGTTTCTTTTTAAGCCGGTTTACTTTAGGATACAGCACGCCACGAAGACCAGGCGCGGCGAATTCATATTCTCCCTCATGCAGCAGCCCGACCAAGCTTTCGCGCGTCGGCACTTCGGCAACGAGACTATAGGTTTTGCTCCAACCGCTGCGGCCGTGTGTGTCGCTGCTAGCGGCACCGGATTTTTTGTGTTTTGCCGCCCAAGCCTTGGCTTCAACCGAACGATTTTGGAATACTGCACGGCCGTTACGTGTCTCAACAATATCAACTTCTTTGCCAATTTGCTCAAGCACATGGAGTGGCAAGCCCTTGCGAACTGTTTCGAACGGGTGCGGCACGTAAACAAGCCCACCTTGGGCATGAATTTTTTCGGCTGTCTCGAGCGCCGACAAGCCTGCAGGCACAACTTCTGTAAGATAGAGACCGATGAGTTCGCCTTCGGCTGTCGTAATTTCTTCACCTATAATAATTTGATTGCCCAGCTGCTTGTGCAGTTTTTGCGCAAAATCGATGGTGTTATGGTCGGTCACAGCAATAGAATGCAGCTTCTCACTTGCGAGCATTTGCCGGTAATCCTGCGCAGTTAAGCCGCCATCCGGAGACCCAACCGAGTGCGTGTGCAGATCAACCTTGTACATGCTTCAACTGTCCAATGATCAGAAACAGTCTGCTGAGCGCCGTGTACGCAGCACCGATAGCGATAACAATAATAGCCAGCGGCACCCGATTGGATAACAGCCCGACGAACAACACCAGCATGCGCACTTGGAAAGGGAACAAACCACCGCGAAACGCCTTGTTGATGGCATGTTTCTTTACACTAAAACGCGCCATTGCAGCATCGCCTATGGCATTCATATAGCTGGTGAGCAGCGAGCAACCACAAGCTGCAACTGCCCAAACCGCCAAGTACGGCCGACCAGTACTGGCGATGATTGCATAAGCGGCGCCAGAGTATAACAAGACCTCCTTCATGCGGTCGGTAGCACTGTCGAGCAACATGCCGCGTGCACTCTCGCGCTTTTGCAAACGAGCCAGGGCGCCGTCAAGTGCGTCCATCGCTCCAAAAATTACCAGAAAAAGCGCAGCCCAATAGTTGTGCTGCGTCGCGATGAGCCACGCGATGGGAATGTGCATAAGAAAACTACCGACCGTTACCGCGTCCGGATGGAGTTTCCCGCCGGTAGCCCGGTTAACTACCGGTGCAATGCAGTCCTGAACCAGTCTGCGGGCAAGCTCAGTCAATTTTTGTACAGTTGGTTCCATGCGTAGTACTCATTGTATCAAATTGTGGAAAAGTGCTTGACGCATATGCTTAATACTTGTTATTATGACAACGTATTGGTAAATCCTCCAAAAGAAATACCATACAAAAGATAAATGCAAACCCAAAGAATGCATTTGCGAATTATTTATCCAACTGCAGAAGGAGTAAAAATAGTAGGCTGATCACCTACTATTTTTATTTTCCGCCGATGGTTTACAAGGATAGCTTTATCTGTTAAAATTGAATGCATTATGGCGAAAAAAGGTGACAAGCGAAAACTGGTAGGACTCGTGAGTGAAGAATCCGGCGAACGGATTTATTACACGTCCAAAAATACCATGAACACCCCAGAGAAGTTGCAGCTACGCAAATACAGCAAGAAACTGCGTAAGCACGTGTTGTTTGTTGAGACCAAGAAAAACCTCGGCCGCAACGAAGTGAAGCCGAAGAAGCACTAAATTCTAGCAACATAAAAAAACAGGCTCGGGATTGAGCCTGTTTTTTAGTGCCAAGCAGCTGCAGTAATTCGGCTACAGTTTACCTAGGTAATTGAGTGTTTCCTGGAATTCGCCCACAACCGCATCGTTCTCAAGCATTTCAGCTTTGCCAACTATTGTGCCTGTGGTGATACCGCCGACAAATCCACGACGCATAGTCGCCTGAAACGTGGGTATATCGAGACTCTCAATGATAGCCTGCGTTTCCTCGTCGGTTCGGACGCGACCATACTGGCGAAGCTGGGCCGCCACGCCGCTATGAATATGGTTTGATTGGCTGTACATTTCCTGCGAAGCAATAGTGTAAGTCTTGGCACGTTCGAGTGTGTCGACATCTGTAAGTTCCAGGGCGCCCTGCAGGGCGGTTCGTACGAGGCGCATGAACCGCGGAGCATTTGCAACCGACACTTTTCCGGTCATATTGAAATCGTATGTATTTAGGATACCGGCATTCCAGCCACCGTTCGCTCCGTATATCATGCCTTGCTCGCGCCCACCATCCATAATTGTCGAGTTGGGATAGGAGTACAACAGCTTGCTGGCAACGTTGTGCGCTATTCTGTCCGTTTCGCTACCACCAGCTACACCAAACTTACCCATTAAATAGTTAACGTTTGAGGCACTATCAAATACTACCTTACCGATGTCTCCTCCTGCTGTCGGCGTTGGTACTACCTGGAGAACATTGGCAACCGGGCTGAGTGATAGACCTTGCAATCTCTCGATAAATCGCGCTTTTTCATGGTCCGACAAATTGCCTGTAACGATGGTACGCATGGTATCGAACGCATGTGTGTTGCGATGATGCTGGCGCAAATCATCCGGCGTAATATTGTTAAGGGTGTCAATGTGGTACTGCATCGGCTTAGGGTTAAAGCCAAGAACCGTCTCGACGTGCGGCCAAACTAACCAGTTTGGATTGCTCAAATAACCGGTAAGCTCCTCGCGGATAACCTCACGTTCGGTATCGAATTGCGCTTGCGCGAGTAAGGGTGCGTCAATGGCTCCCAGGTACGTGTCTATCGCCTTATCTGCACCGTTACGCGGCGTAATGAGGTGGTACTCCATGCGATCGTCGAATGTGTAGGCATTAGCGTAGGCGGCGTTCCCTCGTAGCGCATCGCGGAAGTCACGAGCACTTGGGTACTCACGACTTCCTGCAAAAATCATGTGCTCCATGGCATGGGCAGTTTCCGGTGTTGCCTCTGGGGAATACAAGCCGCCGGCACTGGCAAACTCTACCTGCATCTGAATTCTGGAGGAATCTACATTGACAAAACAAAGTTCGCTGCCGTTTGGTAGATTTTCAATTTCGTGAGAAAAACTCATAGTGCACCCACTTTGCCATGGCTGAGCCATAATTGCAAGCTAACAGGCATTTTATTACGTAACATCGCCGAGGTCGAGGAGGGTGTTGATGGTTTCGGCATGGCTCCAAACCAACGGCGTAACACTGACGGCGAAGCCGCTTTCAGGGTCGAATTGCTCGCTCATGGCGCCGGACTTTTCGGCGCGAGCCATGGCCCAATCTATCAAGTTGCGCGCTTTTTCGGTTTCGCCATTGCTACGGTAAACTTGCGCCAGCCATAACGTGCATACAATCCACGGGTTGCCTTTGTACGATTTTGTGCGGAAGTAGCCGTCGTTTTCGTCACGCAACACACCACCAACCGGCGTTTGGTTGAGCAAGCGGGCTTCGACTGCTTTCACGGTGCCGGCTAACCGCGGATCGTCCATCGGCAGCCGGGCGAACATGTATGGGCCGTACATGTTGGAGATGTCGAGGATGTCGTCGTAGCGCAAACTGCCGTCCGGCTGCAGCAGAAAACCTTTTCGGAAGTAACCATCCGGGTGATACAACGCGTCCAGGCCGCTACGCATACTTTTGGCGGCGCTGCGCCACTCAACAGCGTCTGCTTGGCCACGTTCCAGCATGTCGGCCAGTTCGGCCGCAGTCTCTAGCGCCGCGATTACCACGCAAACAGTGTAGGTGCTGGTGAGAAACTTTTGCTCCCACAGGTCGTAGCTGGCGTGCGGCAACCCGGTTGCATCGTCGATAAAATTGCACATAAAGCTGGCACACGGTGCGATGAAGCTATCGAACACGTTTTCTATGTAGATGCGGTCTTTGCTATGTTTGTAATACTCGCCCATCATGAAGATAACGCTCGCCGTCTCGTCTTCCTGGATGGCTAACTCTTGGCTGCGACCGTGGATGAGCGGATGCCAGGTGCTGCCGATAGCGCGGTCTGGCTGATATTTGTGCATGAGATAACCGTCTGGGTGGCGAGTGTCGCGCGCGAAGTCAAAGAATTTTTTAGCTTCATCGTACAAGCCCAACCGGATGAGTGGCCACACGGCGTAAGCGGCATCGCGAGGCCAGCAATAACAGTAATAGTCGCGGCCAAAGTTGAAGATGCTGGAGTCACCGCTGGCAAGGATTGAGCCGCGCACATCGCAGTGCGCCTTAATAATGAGCATGCTCTTTTGTAGCTCGATGCGCTGCTCTTCGCTAATGCCGGTAACTTCCTGCGCTTTGGAACTAAGGAGCCACTCTTGCCAATGGCTGCGCACGGCCTCGTACCGCTTTTGCAATGGATAATACTTGAGGTGCGTGTGCGCAAGTTGCGCGTCACTCTGGCTGTCGGCCGCAACCACCCAATAATCAATGCCGAACTGGCCGTGCGGCTCAACCTCTTTACGGAAACGGATCACACTGTCCACACCACCGTGTTCTACTGCGTTGCCGGTGAGTTCGCCGTCTTCGGCGTCCATGAATGTGCCTTCTTTGCCTTCGATGCCGTAATTGCCTACGGAATATTGGTCGAAATCGCCATCATCACTGATCTTGCCGGCAACCAGCAGACAGCAGCGGCCTTTATAGTCCAAAATGTAGTGATCGTCGGGCACATACATGGCGGTGTCGGCCCGTCCAGCACGCGAAATTTGGAAGACTTGGTGCATGAAGATGCGGATGTCTCGCTTATGGTCGGCATCGTTGGTGACTTGAATGGAACGAATGAGCGCGTTGTACTCCATGTCGACAAAATCGCGGAAGGACAGGCTAATTTGCAGCTCGTCGGAGTGCATTTGCACATCGCTGACCAGCGCGTCGTTGGCAAAATTCACGCTCACGTTCCACGAGCCATCGTTTGTCCAGCTAAACACACCGTCCACCCACACGCCGATTTTGTGCTGCGTGCTGCGAGCGTTTGTCAGGTTATCCAGGCCAACGTACGGATAGTAAAAGTCGTGCACCAGCCCGTTTTCATCAAGTCCCACAAACAACTGACCGTTACTTAAAACTACTGGTCGTCCCACGCCTAAACCTCAAACCCTTTCTCGCTCAGGCGATATCGCACATCATGGTAGGCATTCATAAAGTTGATGAATGCCTCGTACGGTGTTTCGTATGGGCTGAAGTATGCGTGGATGTCGCCGTCGTTAAACCACTTGGTACACATGTAATAAAAATGATCGGATGTTTGTAGGCGACGCCAATCTTCGATGAGCGCTAGGTCGCTCGACTGTAGAATTTTATCCTGTAAACTGTACAAACTATTTATAGCTGAAGTTTGCATGCCGTTGCCAAGCCACGCCGAAAGGTCGCGCTCGGTGTCGGCCCAGGTGATAGTTTGCGGCACGTCAATTTGGTCGGTCGGTTGAAAAGTGTCGCAGGCTTCGGAAACGGTCATAAACTGGTGGCCTTCTGTCTTGAGCCACTCGCCAGGCAAGTGCGCCAAGAAGTCGAAGATGCCTGAAGCTTCCCATTGGTGTTCGCCAAAGGTTTCGTAATCCATAAACAAATCGAAGTTGGTGGCATTTTGATCTTCGCTCAGCCAATGCGCAAATTTGTCGGCCGTCAGCGGCCACTCGCTCCAACCGCGGTCACCAAAGCGGAACGCGATGTCGTCGCTCAGCTTGTAGTTCTTCATGAGCAAGCGAATGTTGTCAGTGTACGCCGGGCGATACACATAGTTTGGCGAGCGCCAGTCCAGCACTTTGTCCCAGCCCTCGGCCAAAATGCCTTTGTAGCCGGCTTTGTCGGCCCAATAGGCGAGGTCGTTATTGTACGCCAGCTCGGTGTTACGGAAGACTTTTGGCGTCTGGCCGAACAGCTCTTGCACCTTTTTCTTGTGCATTTCAACCTGCGTCTCAAACTCTTCGCGGCTGTAGAAAAAGGCGAGGGAATGGTGATAGGTTTCGCCCACTATCTCCACTCGGCCAGTGGCAACCAAATCTTTGAACGACTGCAATGCTTCAGGCGACCATTTCTCCAGCTGCTCGAGCACGGTGCCGGTGATGGACAGGCTGAGTTTGAAGTCTGGGTTTTGGTTGAGTAATTCCAGCAAGCGGCGGTTGGTAGGCAAGTACGACTTCTCGGCAACTTTGTGCACGATGCGCTCGTTGCTTTCGCGCGAGTCGTACGGCGCATCAAAATAGTCGTGGCGTGTTGCCGTATCAAACACCGTGTAGTGGCGAATGCGATACGGTTGGTGGACGTGCAAGTAGAGCACAATCGCCTTGCTCATGCCGTAACTCCAGTGGTGTGTTTGTTATACAGTGGCAAGATTTTATCGGCTGAATCGTCCCAGCTGAGGCGTTCCCACTCGCGGTAGCTTTGAGCATGCAGCTCGTCACGAAGTGAGTCGTTTTGCACGACGGCTGTAATTTTGTTGGCCATTTCGTCGATGTCCCAGAAATCTACCTTCAGCGCGTTACGAATTACTTCGGCCGCGCCGGATTGCTTGCTCATGAGTGTGGGCGTGCCGTAGCCGATGCTCTCGAGCGCGGTGATGCCGAACGGTTCGGAAATAGACGGCATAACGAAAATGTCCGCGACACTGAATGCGTCGCGGTAGCGTTTGCCGCGCTGGAAGTCGGCAAATAGCACCTTGTCGCCAATACCAAGCTCGGCAGCCGTGCGAATCAACTCGTAATATTGGTCGCCAGAGCCAACGACCAGCAGCATGGTTTTCGGCGCGTACTGCACCACTTTGGCAAAGGCTCGCAGCAAATTTACCAAGCCTTTTTGGATGGTAAGCCGGCCGACGCTGGCCACCACGCGGTAGCCTTTGGCCTTCATTTTCTCGAGATACACATAGTCGTTTACACCTGCCTGCGGCACGAGCGCCGCTTCGTCGATGCTGTTGTGTACCACGGCAATTTTGTCTTCGGGGATGCCGTACTCGCGCACAATGGCATCTTTAGTGTGCTGGTTGACGGCGATAACTTGGTCGGCCAGCATGAAGGCCAGCCCTTCGATCTCGCGCACCAGCGGGTTGCCGGCGCCTTCTTTGCCGGCTCGGTCGGCCTCAATAGAGTGAACATGTACGATGAGCGGCTTGCCAGTGAGCATCTTGGCACGCAGACCAGCGCGGCATGTCAGCCAGTCGTGCGCGTGAATAACATCAAATTCAGCCAGCTCGGCAATGCGCCCAACCGCCTCTTCGTACAGTGCACTCTGACCAAACAGGTCAATCCACTGTACCTCTCCATCCTTCTTCACATATTTGAAGCTGTCGTAGGCAATGCCCGCTTTCAAAACTGCCTCGACATCTTGCGGATGCGCGGCGTTGATTTTCATAAAGTCAATCTCGCTGTGGTCGGCGGTGTAGGGCAGAATGAACTCGATGTCGACACCTTTTTTGGCCAGAGATTTTGCGAGATGGTAACAAGCCACACCCAAGCCACCGCTGTTGTGTGGAGGTAATTCCCACCCAAGCATCAATACCTTCATTACCCTCGCTTCAAATGTTAGTTTTCATCAAAAATTATAACGTTTATGGCAGGGGAGCACAACCGTTTTATCAGTTTTTTAAGCAAAACCGTAAGCAGTTTTTGTTTTACAATAAACTTGCTACTATGGCACGAATGAGATTTATTGGGTTTGCCATTTTTGCATTTACTTTGATTGCACCACCACTGTATATGTTGGACAAGCTGGTGCTGCCGCAACTTAACGCACTTGAGTATTCGTATTCGCACGAAGATCAAACGGTACAAGCAGCGTTTCCGCAACAACAATAAAACCTAGACTTTCAGCATGTAGCTTAGGCATTTTTATCCCTAAGTGGTCCTATGTATACTTTTAGAAGGGCTTTGACTGAAGTATAAAGTCATATGCCCATTTTAGCGGCATTTCTCTCCTATCGTAGAGTGAGAGGTGAGGCATAGCTGTATGATCTATCGACAGCTGTGCCTCGTCTCTCCTTTGACAGAGAAGAGGAGAATCCGCAAAAATGTACGTTCAGTTTTTGACGGAGGCACCGTTCGCTTTCACAAGCAACGAGCGACGAGAAGTACGACCATCGGAGACAAAACGATGATCACGCGTATCAAACTACGCACAAGGAACGTAGCGGTTAGCCTGGTAACTGCTATCCTGGCTACAGGACTCGCAGTGCCAGCGGCGCAAGCAACGGAAACACGTTCGCCACAAACAGTCGCAGCCGTCGCGCATGCGACACGAGCGGCCGGGCCCATACAGCAGAGCATCTTCTACCTCGTCACACCACACAGGTTGTGCCTGTGGGTAAAAAAGCTCGTCAGCGGCTCGCAGATAATCGAGGTGCCCTGCCGGCTTCAGTATCAATGGGCCGAGGACGTATGGTCCTGGGGGAGGGAACTCCTGCCGGCACCGCCTCACAACACAAGCCTAGCCATGGGCGACGTGAGCGGACAGCTACACCTCGTAGCCGCAAACAATCGTAAGGCGGTATCCACCTTCGGATATGGCACCTTCACTTACGGCGGCGTTACGTGGACCATAATCAGGTTCGCGCATCAGCCGGAGTTCCTCGCAGAGCACGGCCGGAGCACGGTCGTGACACTGATCCGGCGACCAAGTGTGCCGTGGTCGGGCCTGTACTTCCTGCCAATTGGCGGGCAGCTAACCTGACGTACATGAGTGTTTAAGCACTCAACTGGGTCGGCTCCGGAACGGCAATGGGCATCGTATGATACTCATATACCGACAATCCGGAGCCGACCCTACAGCTTTTACGTTGCTCCAACTATCATCTTCTGTTCAGCTCCTAAAAGGTACCCGTTCAAATTCTTCTACAAGATGGCCGGTTTTCACTACTTACAGGGGCTGCTTTTGTCGGCGAGGATGGCGCTGATTTGCGCTTGCGTAAGCGGCTGCCATGGAGAGCCAGCAGGGTTGGACGAGGCAGCAGCCGGACTAGCACCTTGGTTCCACCACTTTGCTTGGTATGGCACATTCTGGAACAAGACGCATTGGCCGGTGTTGTAGGTTTTGGTGCCGGCCCAGCTCGGATACGTGCCGGCTGGCAAAGTGGGTTGCGGAATCGGCTTCTCGCCAGGTAACACCGGGCCGATGAGTTCCCACGGCGTTTGCCACGATTGCAGCACTGGGTCGTCCGGCTGGTCGCCTTGCGTCCACCATTTTGCTTCATAAATGTTGTGCTTCCAAACTATCTTCGTGCCTTCCAAGTAGGCAGAGGTGGCCGACCAAATTGGATACGGACTGGTTGCTGGATTGTCAGGCGTGTTGGCAGATTGGCTGAGCGCGGAGTTTGAAGCCAGCTGCGGACTGAGCGAAATATTGCCAGTAAAACCGTTGCTCAAAAGTGTAGCGAAAGTCTGATTGCCTTGATTTACGCCGCTGCATGAAGTCGACACAACTTTCACCGTCGTATAGTTGCTGCCACAGGTGATGTCGCGGTTGGCCGACCACATCGACATACGTCCCAAACCATGCGAACGAGCGAACGAGTTAAGCCCTTGCGCATCGGCAAGTGTAAACACTTCTTTTTGGTCATCGTTCTGGCCAATCATTGGCGTGGCGCCCATCTTTGCCCACAGCGTGGCATTGTTGAGTGGCAAACCAGCGCGTTGGTATAGAATGCCAAGCTGGCGCTCTGTCTGGATGAGCGCGCTTTCGGAACCAGCCAACATGCTTTGGCCAGGCAGCAAGCTCTGCCCATAGTCCATGGTCATAACGTTCACGCCAGATATATCGACGTGGTTACTCAAGAACGTCGCAACCTCATTCGTACCATCCACACTGAGCCCTTGCGGCGTCACAGGCAACGTCAGCCATACTGACAAGTGCTTGCCCGAAGCTTTGTATTCTTTTTGTAGCTGCGCAATTGCCTGGGCGCGGCGGGCTGCTACTTGTTGGTTCGTTAGGTCGCTGCCTTCGATATCTAAGTCGATTGTATTGATGTTGTAGCGCTGGATAACCGACTTGTAGGCGTTGGTGAGTTCCGCTTGATCGGTACAGCCAACGGCCAGTTCGTTATTGTTGAGCCCGCCAAAAGAAACTGCCACGCTGCCACCTTGCTGCTGCAAGCGAGCAATGCGCGTGTTCAAGTCTAGGTTGTCGTCTGCCTGATCTAGCGTGTAAGCGCCACCCCAAGATGGTGTACACGGATTGTCTGGCTGTGACACAATGAACGACAGAAGCGCATCGCGATTTGGTGTAGATCCCATTTTCTGGAATGGATACGCGGGCGTTGCGGTTACATCGACGTACGAAGCAAACCATGGCCGGAATGTTTCGTCCAGCTTATGCTGCTGCCACCAGTATTTACCACCGGATGCGCTG
>JAICLK010000008.1 GCA_025927415.1 Candidatus Saccharimonadota bacterium
TCGTCGTAGGCAATCTTATCCACCGCTTCGGTAGCCGGGAACCACTTGATGTCGTTGAGCCAGTCTTCTGGGTTGAGTTTGTCGGTGTTGCCGAGCGCCTTGCTGAGCCAGATGTGCATAGCCATGAGTACCAGCGTGTCGCCACGGCGGTAACGGAAATTGACCTTGCCAAGCCAGCTAATTGCCTCAATATCGGCGAGGCCAGTTTCTTCCATAATTTCGCGCTCGGCCGTAGCGCCATGCTCTTCGCCCGGCTCGACGTGGCCTTTCGGAATCGTCCAGCGATCTTTTGCATCTTGAATAAGCAAGATTTCCAGCTGTTTGGTACGTGGATTGTGGCGAAAGACTATACCACCAGAGGTAGTTTCGCGCACGACCTCACTAATGGATGGCCGGCGGCGCGACGACACAAAGTCGCGGAAACCCTTTAATGGCTTTGGCCGTTTCATTTTTCAGCCTCTTTCTTAGGTTTGGTGGATTTTTTCGGTGCAGCTTTTTTGGCGGCTGGCTTTTTGGTGGCCGTTTCGGCTTCAGCTGACTGTTCAGTCTCGCCATCTCGCTGGCGAAGTGCCGTGCCGAGCACACCGTTCACGAATTTGCTGGAATTCTCGCCACCAAATGCCTTGGCCAGTTCCACTGCTTCGTTGATAACCACTTTTGGCGGTACATCTGCTTCATATTGCAGCTCGTAAAGCCCGATGCGTAAAATCACCCGATCCATGCGAGCGATTTGATCGATGGGCCATTCGGGTGCGATGGGCTGAAGTTGCTCGTCGAACTGCTTCTCGTGCTCGGCTACGCCACGAACCAGGCGGTCGATAAACTCTTTGTCATCGACCATTTCCTGATAGCGCGCAATGTTGCGAGCCAGAACTTCGTCCAAACTAAAGCTGGCATCACCAGCATCACGACGGAAGTCCTGCTCATACAGCGTTTGCAACGCAATGATTCGGCCAAGGTGACGGTTTGATGCCATAAGGTTCCTGACTTTCGCTAAAAATTAAAGATAGTCAACTAGGCTGCTTTTGCAGCAGACTTCTTGCCGGACTCGCGGACGGTAGTGCGAACTTTCACTGGCGACTTGGCGTTGACGGCGCGAGCGAGTTTCAATACTTCGTCGGCACGGCGCATGCCGGTTCGGCGAGAGCTGGTACGTTTCTTCGGTTTGCCCATATCTGTTTAGCGTGCTCCTGATTAGGATTTATTACTTATATTCGGGTTTGATTATACGCTTTTGCTGTTGAAATCTCAAGGCCGGGCGCGCCAATTACTCAGCGAACAACCAAGTTGAGAATTTTGCCCGGTACGTAAATGGTTTTGACGATCGCCTTGCCTTCGATGTGCGCGTGCACATTTTCGCTGGCTTTGGCGGCTTCGGTAACAGCCGCTTCGTCGGCGTCGGCGGCCACTTCCACCTGGCCACGAAGTTTGCCGTTTACTTGTACGGCTACCGTAGCTGTATCGCTGGCCAGATATTTCTCATCGTATTTTGGCCAACTGTCGCGGTGCACGCTGGTTGAGTGACCCAAGCAGAACCACAGCTCCTCGGCAATATGCGGCGCGAACGGCGCTACCATCGCCACCATCGCTTCCAGCGCTTGTTGCCACACTTCCCGATTGCCAAATCCTGGCTCCTTCAGTTTGTACAGATCGTTCACGCAGCCCATCATGGCGGCAATCGCTGTGTTGTAACGATTGCCATCAATATCTTCGGCAACCTTCTTAATCACCGGGTGCACCGCCCATAGAACTTCTTCCTGCACTTGTGGTTCGTGGTTCGTGGTTCGTGACTCTAGGAACTCCTGTACCAGGTTCCAAAGGCGCGACAAAAAGCGATAGGTGCCAGGCACGCCTTGCGCATCCCAGCGCGTCCACAGTTCCAGCGGCGAAGCGAACATCAGGTAGGTACGCAGCGCGTCGGCACCGTAGCCTTGGTCGATAATCTCTAACGGGTCGATGCCATTACCCTTACTTTTGCTAAACATTCGGCCGTCGTGCGCCGTTACTTTGCCGTTGAATAGGAACTCTTTGAACGGTTCCGGGCTTTCTAGCAAGCCAATTTTGGTGAAAAAACGCGTAACAAAGCGAGCGTAGAGCATATGTGCAGTGGCGTGGTCGGCACCATTGTAAAAGTCTACCGGCATCCATTTGTTGGCAATGTGACTATTGAACGCGTGCTGCTGGTTGTGTGGGTCGAGATAACGCAGGAAGTACCAGCTACTACAGATGTACGTATCGAGTGTGTCGGTTTCGCGTTCGGCCTTGCCGCCGCATTTTGGGCAATCAACCTCTAGCCAATCTTTGGCGCGAGCCAGTGCGCTTCGGCCATCGCCACTGGGCTGAAAATCTTTTAACTCTGGCAAAATTACCGGCAGTTGGTCATCCGGCACCAGCTGCGGACCGCACGTCAGGCAATGGATAATCGGAATTGGCGCGCCCCAATATCGCTGGCGACTGACACTCCAGTCGTTCATACGGTAGTTGACTTTTTCAATTGCTAAGCCCTTTGCTGCAAGATCTGCTACGATTTTCTCACGCGCTTCGCTAGTAGGCATAAAATTATACATGTCCGAGTTAGTGAGCACGCCTTCGCCAAAATACGTCTGTGAGTTACCACCTTCCATGTAATGTCGCCAGCCATCCTGGTGCCAGCTCCAGGTTAACAAACTCGTAACTTTATCTTTGTCCACCCATTCCAGCGTATGTTTCCCGTCATCGGCCTCGCTGTGTACTTTTTCGTCGTTCTCTAAAACAACTTCGTAGAAGCCGCCAGCAGCTTGCTGGTTTTTCTGTTTGGTGTGGCGATACTGGACGCCGGCAACTACCGGCGCTACTTGCCGAATTGAGGCAATATTTATATAGCCCGTTTCTTCGCGAACTTCACGCCGAACTGCGGCTTCGTTGTTTTTGTCCTCTGGATCCACCCCGCCGCCAACAAAATGAACGTGCTCACCTTCGGCTTGCAGCAGTACTTTTCCTTCTTTGTCGAGGATGATCGCATCGATGGTGTTGCGTTGAATTGTCTCGACGTTTTCGCGGGGCGCAGTTGCACCTCCATATATTTCGTACGAGGCAACCACCTGTTGGATTGGTAACTCAAACGCCTGGGCGAATTCGTGGTCGCGTTCGTCGTGGGCGGGGACGGCCATGATGGCGCCGGTGCCGTAGCTTGCCAGCACGTAGTCGGCAATCCAAATGGGAATTTCTTGGCCACTTGCTGGATTGATTGCATACGCACCGGTAAATATGCCGGTTTTTTCTTTTTCGGCCTGGCGTTCGACCTCTGTTTTTTTCTGAGTTTTTTGTATGTATGCTTCGATTGCGGCTTGTTGGTCCGTCATGGTAATCCTCGGCACCAGCTCGTGCTCGGGTGCAAGAACCAAGAAGGTTGCGCCATAAATTGTGTCTGGGCGCGTGGTAAAGACTGTAACGCGAGACTCGGAATCAACCACTTGGAACTCAACCTCCGCGCCCATGCTTTTACCAATCCAGTTTTTCTGGGCGAGCTTGACGGACTCAGTCCAGTCTAGGTCGTCGATGGCTTCGAGCAGTTCGTCGGCGTATTCGGTAATCTTAAAGAACCATTGTTTGACTTCGCGCTTTTCGGCTGGTGGGTCGTTTGGGCTGTCGTGGCGCCAGCATTTGCCGTCAATCACTTGTTCGTTTGCTAGCACGGTGTTGTCTATGGGGCACCACCACTGCATACGGCTGTCCTGGTAGGCAAGGCCGTGCTTATGCATCTGCACGAAAATCCACTGCGTCCATTTGTAATATTCCGGCAGGTGCGTGGCAATTTCTTTTTCCCAGTCGTTGCTCCAGCCCATGGCTTTGTATTGTTTGTGGTAGCTAGGAATGATGGTCGCCATGCTCTCTTGTGGCGACACGCCACTTTTGATGGCGTAATTTTCCGCCGGCAGCCCAAAGGCGTCCCAGCCAACCGGGTGATAACTCTCAAATCCTTGCTGCCGCTTGAAGCGCGCCTTCACGTCGGAAACGGTGTAGTTCATGGCATGGCCAATATGGATGCCGGCGCCGCTGGGATAGTTGAACATACTCATGGCGATGTACTTGGGCCGGCTGCTTTGTAGGTCGGCGGTGTACAGGCCGGTTTCATCCCATACTTTTTGCCACTTGGGTTCGATTTCTTTTGGATTGTAGCGCTGCACGTTAAAAACTCCTGGTGATTTATCTCTAATTATAAATGAGTTCTAGAAAATATGCGCCTTATTGGGCGAGGAGAAGCTGCTCGATAGCACGTGCACGTGCCATATGCTTCGTATAACAGATGAGACTAGGCTACGCCAACTCTTCCTGAATACGTGTGTACAGCGGCTCTGCTTTTGCCCAAACGGCGTCAACATACGCAAAGTCAGCAGTATACTGTTGTATCTTCGGCGCAACAGTGCTAGTAACAGTGACGGCCATTCGGCCAAGTTTTTCCAAGCGCTCGCTCGCGGCCGTCCCAGCCGCCCTTTCGCGCAAAGCCACCCTGCCAGCACGCAAACCAGTTCTCAAAAAACCAGTGGAGTGCGCAACCTCCAAGGCATGGTGCGTATATGAATCTTCCTGGTGCGTTACCAGTGCCTCAAGCCGATCGGCTAAATAATCCGGAGCCTCGGGATAGTGCGTGGTGAACATTGTTCGCCACACTTTTGCTTCGGCGCGTCGGTCCTCATCGGTTTTCTGTCCATATGGTATGTCGCCAACCACCTTGCCACAAATTTCTATCAGCGCCGGATGGGCACACTCACCGAGTTCGTGCGTTAACGCTTGCACGCTCGATATATACGATTCCGAAGGCGACCACCGATCCGAGGCATCAAACTGCCGCAAGCCGCGCAGTGTCCGCTCGGCAACCGCCATATGTTCGAGAGGATGGACATCTGGACCAAGCTCGGCAAGCATTTGCTCGCGGTCATAACTCCACCGGGAATAGCGCAGGGGCTGCTGCGCGTGATATTGACCGTACTCGCTAGCCGCGTATTGTTCCAGCCACATCTCTGGTGGCATAGTACTGCTCAAGTCCGTAAGGGTTTCTGTCGGTGCGTAGTGCATGTCTGTCTCCTTGGTATTATTAGATCGTTTGCTTAGGCGAGGTTACCGATCGCCAGATGCCTGGCATCTTTGGTGGTAACCGTAAATTTGGGATGAGCAGCAGCAAGTGCATTGTATTCTTCCTGGCTTTCAATGTCGGTTTCGAGATGAAACTGCTTCAGGTTCGGCTGCTTGTACCAATCGGCAAACCATAATCTGCGACGGCCATCTTCTTCAGGCTCATCCAAAACCACGTGACGAAATTTGTACAGCACGTTGCCGATGCGCTCGGTGCGCTTAAGTAATTCGTAGTCATCACGCGAGAGGCTACGTTGCAGTTCGTGGCGCTGCGGACCATTGCCGGGTTTGACTGCAAAATGATAATGCCGCGTGTTGTCTTCATTGGTACTACGGCGCAAGCGGAATTCTTGGCCATCCAACTGGTGGTAACTTTGGGTAATGGCGATAGTATTGAGTAAATCGGCGCGGCCAATTGCGGGACGAACAAAGCGCCAGCCTTCGCTCTCGGGCACGGCAAACTTAATCTCGCCCTCAATTTCTGGCTGCAAAATGGCAGCGGCAAGTCGTTGAATTTTAGCGTTGAACTCGCCACCCCATGCAATGTGGATTTCTGGATGCATGCGCACGGCATCTAAGTTTTTCGCGCACGTCGTGGCCGCAACTTCGGCAGACTGTTCGTGCCGTGTTGGATTGCTACCCATGAGTCGCGCATACAATTCTGGATTTTCGCGAGCCACACTCGGCAAATAAACGAGCTGGTCGACATGCGTATGTAGTGGTGCAGCGTTCAGCCCTAAACATTGCTGCAGCCGACGATATTCGTCCCGCGTAACGTATGCACCTATGTCCACACGGTCAGCCACGATAATAGCGTTCTGGTCGGCGTGCGACGCGTAGGCATCTTCAATGCCATGTACCGTAGTACGCAGAATGTCTTCTTGCAATTGTAAATATGCTGGCCGATCGTTGGCCGCCAAATCTGGCACGCTCAAACCATCGTCCAGCAAGTCTGCAATATGCATGGTTGCAGCTTCGGGCAAGGCTACAAACGGTCGGCCCGACGCTTCGGCTTGACGCTCAAGCTCACCTATTAGTGTTGTTTTACCGCTGCACGGCCCGCCTTCCAGGCCAATCACTACTGGTTGCGGCGCCAATAACTCTTCCATTAGTTCGACTTGCGCTGCGTAATCCCCAAGCAGTTCACTCATTACTTTTATAATACCAAGCGGCCAAGTGGCTCGCAAAACACTACCCGTTGTAGAATAGGCGTAATTCAACAATCTACAAACTGAAATAAAGGGCTGCTAATTCCTGGCTGGCATCGTAAGCCGTTCTTCGGCTAAGGCAAACATGCGTTCGACGTTGGTCTTTGCGGTGGGACCTAAGGTCGCTTGCAAATCTTCTCTATAAAATCGAGCTTGCAGCACCTCGGCCACCGCGCCGTATTTGCGCATGAAGTGCGTTTTGCGAGCCGGGTCATCGGTAAAATCGCTGTGCACAATGCCGAGCCCGTTGTCCGCCCAGTCTACAAGCTTTCCAACCCACACCATTGGGTCTTCAGTGGCGGTACCGACATGCGCTACATACCGGCGCAAACGCTCCTCATAGTCCGGTTTTTCGCCTGGCTGGTATGGCGGATTGGTTAGCCCGCCAACTATTTCGGCAACCCGCGGATTAAATGCGGCGGCGACACCTTCCAGAGCAAGTTGTTGTTTGTGGACGGCTTCATTCATACCCGGCAGCTGACTTGTCTGGGGCGAGGATATAGCAATGAGTTCGTCTGGATGGTCTTCAACACTATCGTGGAGGATGATGGCGGCGATTGTATCGGGATCGGTAACGTGCAAATAGCCAACAGCTCGTGCGGCGTTACGCAGCAAATGATATACATACGGATCATCACGGTGTTGATCTTCTGCATGCAGCGTACTACCCAATTCATAGGCGGCAACAACCATATCGTACTCATCATCAGTCCATGCGGCACCTGATGCAAGAACGTATTCTAAAAGCGCTGATTCGGAGAGTTCTTTGAGTCCGTGCTCTTCGGGCAAAGCTTCATTTTCGTAAGCAAACCTGGAGGGTATTTCCATACCTTATTTTAGTACACACGAAAAAATATGTCTAAAATTGTTGCAAATAGTTGGTGGTGAACGCTGTTTCGAGTGCACTTTTTGCTGCATGGCGCTCGAGTGCCAAGTCGACCAACTTTGTAACCAGGTCCACATTGGACACGCCGGCTTTGTTCCAGTTGTGCGAATACAGGCTGCCGGGCAATGGGTTCACTTCGTTGAAAAATACTTCTTTGGTTTTGCTGTCGATGAGCATATCCACGCGTGCCATGCCGCCGCAGCCCAGCGCTTTGTATACGGCCAGCCCAAGTTTCTCGGCCTTATCGTACAGCGGCTCGGGCAGATCGGCCGGAATTTTACTGTAGCCTTGCGCGCCCTTAGCGCCGCCTTTTTTACCACCACCCTTCTTGCCACCGTTCATGTATTTGGTATTGAAATCGAAGAAATCTTCGGGGTTGGTAAGTGGCTGCTCCAAGAGTGCTGGCAACGGTTCGTCGTTACCAAAAATCGGCAGCGTTACTTCGATGAGATTTTGCACGCCTTCCTCAACAAGGGCTTTGGCGTCGTAATGCACGGCAACTTCTATGGCATTTTGCAAATCTTTCGGGCTGGTTACGCGCGAGATGCCGATGCTACTGCCCAGGTGCGCCGGCTTCACAAACAGCGGATATTTCAAGGTTTTGTTGATGTTTGTCACTAGCGTATGTGGATCTTTTTCAAACTCATGCTTGGTGAAGTTCACCGACTTTGGCGTGTTCAGCCCGTTGGCAATCGCCACCTGCTTGGCCAGCACTTTGTCCATGGCAACCGCGCTGGATGGCACGTCGCAACCGACGTACGGAATGCCCGCCAGCTCGAACATGGCCATCACTTCGCCGTCTTCGCCGTGCGTGCCGTGCAGCGCCGGAAAGGCGATGTCGATTTTTGTAATGCGCCGCTTTTTGTCCGCTTCAACCAGCTTTAGCCCACCATCGAAAAGCAGCTCAACTGGCTTGTTTTTTTCCAGCCAATCGTTGATTTTGCCAGATGTAAACAGCGAAATATCTTTGAGCGCCGGATCGCAGTACCACTTGCCGTTTTTGGCAATGTACACCGGCACCACCTCGTACTTTTTGGTGAGTTCCAACGGCTTGATAACCGACGCCATGGCCGTAACCACCGACACGTCGTGCTCCGTACTGCGCGAGCCAAAAAATACACCAACAACTGGCTTGTTCATAGCTTTAGTATACCATCGTGCTCACGGCTGACGAACATTGCGTAAAGTACAAAAATATATTAAAGTAATGGCACGTTCTTCACAAAGGACTGTTGCGAGGCTCACCAGCCAAAAAGCTGGTTAGAGCTCCACATCGCAACGTCTCCTATTCATGTTCAAAACCAGGAATCTGGAAAGGTTCAAAGTGGCAAACGATACGCGTGACCAAGTTCTCGCTGCGAGGCAGAAGGTTCTCGACAGCGACTGGTTCGACGAAGGGCGCATGAGCGTCACCGGCACCCGATACGTGTGCGGCACGGGCCTATCCCTGCTTGTGACCGTAACCGGCGAGACTACCGCTCTCCCCACGGAAGTGGAGCTCGACGACGGCACACTCATGCCCATCGCATACGACCACCGAGCCAACTCGGCGCTCTAGGAGGATTCATGCCATCAGATGGCAAGTCGTCTGTCGAGGAGCGCATCGCGAGATACGACTCCAACCTGGTCGCCGAGGCGATCCGGTACGTCAACCACGAATATCCCGACCTCAGCGACGCGGAGCGGAACCGTCTTGTACTCGCTTTCTGCGAGGGCGAATGGCGCGGAACGGGCCGCGGAGAGATCGGAGCGAAATCCGTGTGCTGGCAACGGCATGGCGTGTGGAGCATGGTCTACCGCGGCTGGCTCAACTTGAGCGATTTCATCAACCTCGAGGTTCACGCCCGCACTGCCGAGCAGCTCGACAAGCTGCTGGAGACGGACATCGCCAAGGTGGCGAGTCTTCTCGGCAAGAGCGAAGCCGATCTCAGGGTTCTGAAAAGCCGCATCCAGCCGCTGCTCGACCCCCACTACATTGACAATCGCCCGTCGCCAGGTGCGAAGAGGGTGATGAAGGAGGTGTGGGATCTGCTTCCGGACTCTCTGACCTCACGCGAAAAATGGCACTGGCTGTGGAACTCCAACCCGCTGCTGGGCCAAGCTCCAGTGAACGCCATCATCGCCGGCCGCTACGACGAAGCACGCGCCGCGGCGCAGGCACTCATCAACGGCAGCTAGAGCTAGCTACGTACAGAAAGAAGGATACGATATGCCAACAAGGCTCAACCAAATCGCCCCGGGAGTGTTTCCGGCCTACCAAGGACGGAACAGGCTCTACGCCTACGCCCAGACCATCGAGGATCTCGACCACCTCCTGAGGACAGAGCCGCTAGCTGTGGCACTGGTGCTCGGTGTAGGCATGGCAGAGGTTAAGGGGATGGAACCACACATCCAACCACTACTCGACCCTGAGTACGTCGCCAAACGCGACCGGGGCGAAAGCCACCAGCTCTTCTCACTTCCAGTCCAAAACTGGGAGCGAATCAAGAAGTAGAGCTGAGGCAAGACAAGGAGAGCTGGCCATGCCAAGCCGCACACCCGAGCAGGAATGGCAACTAGCCATAATGCGGAAATGCCGTGAACAACTTGACGCACGCGGCGTTGAAGGTCTAACCACCATCAATGACATTGAAGGCCAGGGTTACACGGCGACGATCTGCCTTCGGGACCAGGACCTGGAGACCCCCGACTTCACGTACGTGGAGATGGACGACGGTACTCAGATCCCGGTCACATTCGAGCCTTACGGCCCGACTCGTCCGATCGAGCCGGATTCCGGCGAGGACAGCTAGAACAAACGAATAGGAGAGACGCCCGAGTGTGTGTCGAAGGATTTGCCAACACTGGCAACCAACGATACACACTCGGGCTCTTTTTAATTTGGAGACACGGAGATAAGAAGCAGTTTGCTTATTCTTATTAAAAATCGAAGGAATTTTCAGGAACTGAATATTTTTTATGCGTAGTTGTCGGTCCAGTCGTTCTGCATGAGGACCAGGTCGCCGGCCGCTACAAAATGTTTGAGATCGGTATAAAACGCTAGCGGATCTTTTTCTACTCGCAGCTCGCCCGCAAATTTGCCGGCATCCAAACCTTCTTTTATAAACGGCGCGGCAGAATTGTGCATGAGCACCACAACGTCTGGCTTGGCGGCAGCTATGAGCTTGCCCATTTCTATATGCACGGCTTTGGTTTCGCGGCCTTGGTCGACAAGCCCGGGTGTAACGTACCATTTACGGCGCGCTTCCAGAGTAGCGAGCAGCTCTAGTCCAACGCGCACGCCCTCGATGTTGCCGTTGTAGGTATCATCGATAATCCAAGCGTCGTTCAGGCGATTTGGCTGCATGCGATGTTCAAAAGGTACCGTTTTTGCAACACCGGCCACCACTTGTTCCTCGCGCAAGCCAAGCTCCAAAGCCAGCGCCGCCGCCAGCGCCAATGGTCCAACTTGGTGTTTGCCAAGCAAGCCGCTCCCTAGATGCAACGTCCGCTTGCCTTTGCTCAAGTCAAACCTCGTACCGGTTACGCTCAGGTCGATATCTTTCGCTTTCCAGCCCAGCGCACCTTTGGCACTGTACACTTCATACGACGATTTGATGAAGTCCTTTGCCGCCGGCGACTCGCCATTGACGTACACGTTTTTGCCGTGCAGAAAATCAGCCACGGCAAAAATGTCTTTGCCAGCGCGTTCAACGGTTTTATAACGGTCGAGGTGAGCCGGCGCCACGCCAGTGATAACCGCGTGCGTGGGCTGGGTGGTTTTGGCAAAATTGGCCACGTCGCCGGGTGCGCCTTCGCCGTATTCGATGATCAAAATATCTTCGGCGCCGTTGAGCTTTGTTGCAAAGTGCGCGTGGCTCACGGCCACGTTTTTGTTGGCTGGCGTGGCCGCAACTTTTTTGCCTTCACCCAAAACGCTCAGCAGCAATTCTTTCATACTGGTCTTGCCATAGCTGCCGGCGACGGCAATCTTTACGCCTTTAAAATCGGCAAAGATGTTTTTGGAGTGCTTGATGCGCGCACGCTCACGCGGCAACACAATAAACCAGCGGCCGAGCACCAGCGGAACCACCGCCAAGTGTGCCCACACAATGGGATACGAAATGAGCAGCGCCAAACCAAACTCAAATCCGCCAGGCAGATTGTGCCAATGCCAAAGTCCAAGCAACGTCAAACCAGCCACAATTTGCACGAACATGCCAAGCCGCAATGCTAGCACCAGCAGCCGCGCTGCGCGGGTGGGCGCCAACGTGCGACGATGCATGACGCTGCTAAAGTTTTGCGTACGCCAGTACCAGGCCAGATATGGGCCGGCGCGATATTCGGTGCTT
Source organism: Candidatus Saccharimonadota bacterium (assembly GCA_025927415.1). Classification (GTDB taxonomy): domain Bacteria; phylum Patescibacteriota; class Saccharimonadia; order Saccharimonadales; family UBA4665; genus JAICLK01. The sequence continues at coordinate 11,538 of JAICLK010000008.1, forward strand.
TGCAACATGTACACCAAAACGTTCGGGTATTTTGGCCCGTACAAACTCACGAGGGCGCGCATCATCTCTGCAAGAACTCCTCGACCAGCGGCAACACAACTGCCGGCTTGTCCAGGTGCGCAAAGTGTCCGGCTCCTGGCACAACTTCAAAGCCGGAGCCTGCAATAAGGTTATGCAACATGCGCCCGTGCTGCACTGGTGTGTCCAAGTCGTCCGCACCATACACCAGCAACGTTGGCAGCTTCAATCTGGCCGCATCTTTTTGTACGTCGTCCGTCACTACTTTTTTGAAAATCTCCTGCAAGTGCTCAACCAGCAACATGTCCGAGCCAACATGCTGATATAGCTTGCGGCGCAGCTGCTTTTTTACATTCGATGGTAATGGTTTGGTGAGTAGCTTGCCGGTTTTAGTAACTAACTTGACGGCCTTTTTGCGGGTGCTGTACTCGCGGCGAACACCGGCGCTATCCAGCAATACTAACCGCTCTGCCGCAAATGCTCTGTTGGCTAACCCACGAATGGCAATCGCGCCACCATTACTGTGGCCAACAATCGCAAACGCTTGCGTGTGAATCTTCTTTAAAAAACTACCTACAAATGCAGCATACTCATCTAATCCCCAAGCCGTAGACGGCGCCTGCGTGCTGCCAAAACCCGGCAAGTCCACGATAATGACATCAAATTTTTTGGCCAGTTGCGCAGCTACCTTTTGCCAACCCTTGCTGTTGTCTGCCCAACCATGCAACACCAGCACGGTCTTGCCCTTACCTGCGCGATCGTACTGCGTAAGAAGTGAATCGACGACGACTTGCATATGGATTAATTATAGCAGAGCCAGAGAGAGACTACCGCAATGCATTTGCATAACCAGGCGCTACTTAATTTCGTTAAGAAGCGACTCTAGCTGACCCGAAGAAATGGTTGCCTTTGGTGTGGACTGGCTGATTGGCACACCGAAACTGTTGTAATATGTCGTGTCTTTTTGGCCCGAATTGCTCACCTCAACCAGCTGGTGCGAGCGCACGTCTACCGAAAAATTCATCGTAATCGCTTGTTCACCCTGGTAATTATTCGGGTCAGCGGCGGTCAGCGCTTTGATGCCCATATCTGCTGCAAAGGCTTTTTCGTACGCCACATACGCTACTGGCTCAACATCTACTGAATAGGTGAGTATTGGTCGGCCGTTCAGCTTGCCCTTCTTTGCTTTGCTGTAGTCAGTCTTAAAAATAGTGCTCTGATGCAGCTGGGTGAGCAGGTTTGCGCGCTTATCGGCGGTGAGGTTAGCCATTGGCACCACGTTACCGCCATCAACGCCAAGCATGGTTTGCGTAAAGAACGGCGTGGTACCCGTCGCCGAACTGTTTGTCACCGCCGATGACGCCCATTTGCCCAGCAGATTAGAGAAGTTGAGGGGCTTGCCGTTGCTGCCTTTTTGCGAAGTCCGAATCCCGACGTAACGCACGTAATCGCGTGCCAGCGTGCCGTAGGTTTCAGTCTTCACCACATTCGTGCCCGTAGTTAAGGTTGTGCGGCCATACGCAAAGGTATTGATGCCGAATTGCTGACCAATGTATTGGTCCAGCTTGGTACCATCGGTCGTCGTTTCCAGTTGATGCGACGTCACGCTGGATTCGCTCAACGTATTGCTCAGCATGCCCCACCAAACGTTATACGAATTTTCGTAGACTTGTGTCCACCATACGCAGCTAGAAATTACGAACAGCGCGACACCGCCAACAACAAGCCACTGCGGCAAATATTTGCGCGTAAAAGCCTGCTCAATTTTTTCTTCCATTATGTAATTGTACCAGTCTTTACTTAGTTTGCCGCTGCTTCTACATAAGAATATTCTCAACACTGTTGAATTATTAGGCAGACCGTACTATGCTTATGATTAATGGATAAAATAATTAAAAAAGCAGGCCGGCGGCCCGGACAGAACAAGACAAAAACGAGCATTGTTGCTGCCGCCGAAGCGTTGTTTGCCAAGGAAGGATTTGACCACACGACCATCCGAGCTATCGCAACACAAGCCGAGGTGGATCCCGCGCTTGTTATGCACTACTTTGGCAGTAAGCAAGCGCTGTTCATCGCGGCTACGGCACCATCACAGCAAATGCCGCACAAAATTGCACAGGAGCTTTCGCGGGGCAACCCAGAAACCATGGGCCTGCGCCTCGCCACACTTTTCGTGGGCATGCTAGAGGCAAAGCCGACAAGCCATATAGTCGTCAATGCGCTTAAGGCGGCGATACGTATTCCCGGCGCCGCAGCGCTCTTAAAAACAGTGCTGGTTCGGCCGATATTGAAAGCTTTTAGAGAGTCCGCGCTTGACCACGCTGAACTGCGGGCGACGCTTGCACAGTCGCAGCTTGTCGGCATTGTGATGACTCGTTACATCCTGAAGATTGAACCACTTGCCTCACTGCCACCTGAAGAGCTTATCGCGTACATTGCGCCCACCCTACAAAGATATTTAACCGATGATTTAAACAATAACAAAAAGGAGGTTTTATGAACGATTCAGTTGTTCAGGTAAAAAATGTCTCCGTCGTTCTCGGCGGTTACTACCACGCCTTGAAACATGTGAACGTCGACTTGCCGGCAGGTAAAGTCGTGGGCTTTATTGGCCCATCGGGCGCGGGCAAGACAACACTAATCCGGAGCATTGTCGGCAGGCAACGGCTTTCCAGCGGCAGCATAACGATTAATGGTATGCCGGCCGGGTCGGCAAAGCTGCGCTCGCAGATGAGTTATATGACTCAGGAAGTATCGGTATATAACGACCTCACCGTGCAGGAAAATCTTCGGTACTTTGCCACTATGTTTGGCATAGCTCGGAAAGAAATGGGTAAAGCGATTTCGGACATTTTGCGTACCGTGGATATGTCGGACCACGCCAGCCAGCTCGTGGGAAAATTATCGGGCGGGCAAAAGCAGCGTGTCTCGCTGGCCATTGCCCTGATTGGCTACCCAAAACTAATGGTGCTCGACGAGCCTACCGTCGGGCTTGACCCGGTTTTGCGCGAGCAACTCTGGCAACTGTTTCGCGAATTGGCGGCCAAAGGTACCACGCTCATTATTTCGAGCCATGTTATGGATGAGGCGGAACGATGCGACGACCTTTTGCTGATCCGCAATGGCGAACTCCTGGCGCATGGATCACCAAAAGCGCTTTGCGAGCAAACTGGCACTCGCTCTGTCGAACAAAGTTTTCTTAAGCTAGTAGGAGTAAAGCAATGAGTATCCGCAAAACCCTAGCCACCGCCAAGCGCGTATTGAGCCAACTCCATCACGATCCACGGACTATTGGGTTGGTCATCATGGCGCCGATTTTACTCATCACCATTTTAAAGTACGTTTTTCAAAGTGAACCCAAAGTATTCGACACCGTTGCACCCATGATGCTCGGCATTTTTCCGCTGCTTATGATGTTCCTCATCACATCAGTGGCAACGTTGCGGGAACGCACAACTGGGACACTAGACCGGCTCATGACCGAACCGATGTCGAAGTTAGACCTGGTCTTCGGGTATGCTTTGGCATTCTCACTGTTCGCACTGGTGCAAGGTGTGGCAGTGAGCTTCGTAACCCTTGGCTTGTTTGGTGTTACGGTTTTGGGCGGCACCATCCCCATTCTTATTGCTGCCGTGCTGGCGGCGCTGCTTGGTATTGCACTCGGACTTTTCGTCAGCGCGTTTGCAACCAGCGAATTCCAGGCAGTGCAATTGGTCATCCCCGCAGTATTCCCCCAGGTATTGGTCTGCGGTCTGTTCGTCCCGCGGGAACACATGGCTAAACTGCTGCAATGGCTGGCCGACGTATTCCCCGTAACCTACAGTGTTGATGCCATGAAACAAGTCACCATCCACAGCCAATGGAGCGCAACCCTAACACGCGATATGGTTGTAGTGATTGGCTATGCGGCAGTAGCCCTCATGGTAGGCTCGATAACCATCCGACGCCAAGATAAGTAGTGGCGCTGAGATTATCTGGGCGATTTAGCCGAGTGCTCGTGCTCAAATTTTGCGAAGACAAGAGCAGCACGGGTGCCAAGCTCGACACTCCGAAGGAGTAGTAGCCAAATACTCCCGCCTCACAGCTGAGGCTAAGGCTCCTTAGCAGCAATAGAATCTACACTTTTACCTGTCCTACTACAGGCCAGCCACAGCCCAGTGCCACTGTTGTGCCTTCGTTTGGTTGCACTTGTATATCCAAATTGGATTGCCATTCGCGGTGCCCGAATGCTTGTCGTCAAGACACATACCCGACTGAACGTTGACGATAGCGTGGGTAGTCTTGTTAAGGCTCCAGACTTGGGCTGCTGCGCCGTTGCACTGCTCCAGCACAACCAGTGTCTGCGAAGCTGTTTTGCCACCCGCCGGTTCAATGCAATAGCCGCTTTGGTTGCTAATGGCACCGGCACTTGTAAAGGTCCACTGTTGCGCGTTGGTTTGATTACACATATACAACTGTATGGTGTTGCCATTCACATTTTTATTGTTACGGTTGTCGATGCACTTACTGGCAATGCCGACGATAGGCCCGTAAGAACTGCCACCACCAGATGAGCTTGGCGTAGTTACGGTCGCAGCGCTGGATGGCGACGACACATTCGCAGGGCTCGCCGTATCAAAAGCTTCCACGGTGTAGCTGTACTGCGTGCTGGGCGAGACCGACGTGTCGGTGTAGCTAGTTGTACTGGCATTCACACTAGCTATCTGCGTGCCGCCCCGCAACACATAGTATCCACCCAGGCCAGGACCGCGCGTGTCTGTGCTGGCCGACCAGTTTACAGTGACACTTGTGGCGCTGTTCGCCGTTGCCGTGACATTGGTTGGAGTTGCCGGTGGTGGCGTGCTGGTTTGGGTATTGAAGGTACTGCCCGCATCCTGCGCGTTAAAGTGGTCACCGGATCCGTTCCAGTCATCAAAGCCGCTGTTCCAGTCGGACCAGGCAACCGCATCACCCTGGTTGAAGCCCATGAAGTTCCACGGTCCCGTGTATGTATTGCTCGCGAAAACGTTGTTCTGGTTATTCGAAATATTGTTTGGCACAAACCAGCCCGTGTATGGTGGATAGCTGCCATATTGCGAGAAGAGCGCGTTGAAGCCACAGGTATTCGCAGTAGTGCAGGCGCTCCCGCTGGCACTTGGGTCGAAGTTGAAGGTGTTGTGGTCGACTGACACATTTTGGGTCTTCCAGCGGCAGTCATCGATGTATGGCGTTTGGGCAAGATCGCTCGCATTGGCACACGTTGTGAGGTTTGCTACCGATGGATTGACTAATGTGCAGTCGCCTGTTGATGAATTTGCGGACGAGGAACAATAGCGGTCAGCATTCTCCCACAGCACTACGCCGCCATAATTATTAGTAAAGTTATTCTGCGTAACTTGTAGGCTGCCGCTAGAGAAGCCCGGCACACGGCTGTCGCCGCCAGATTCTGAAATATATACTGCAGGCGTGGGGAAACCAGGGTTTTGTGGCCCGTCAAAGTTTCCATTCCCTATAAAGGTATTATTTTTGAAGACCGCGTTGTAGCTAATCTCGTAAATAATAGCCTCGCCAAAATTGTTAGCAAAGTAGTTGTTCTCGACATCGAAACCAGTGTTGTTGGTGTCGGCCCAGAGGCCGATGCTGTAGTTATCGTGGACATAGTTGTTGTCGAAGGTTACTTGGTCGGCCGCCCAGAACTTGCCACCGCCATCACAACCACAACCGTTGAACTGACCAGCTCCCGAGCAACCGGCTGGTTCGGTAATGGGAAAGCCACTTATTTGATCCCAGTTACAGGTGTTGTTGAGCGAAATTTCGTTGTTGCTGAGGGTGATGTGCTGCGGACCGCTCGTTAGGCTAGAGGACTCTGGATCGCCCGGCGCTTGGTAGCCATTAAACGCATACTCACCATTGTGCGTGAGACAGTTGTACTCAATGTCGTTGTTTGAACCGATCATCATGGCGGCGCCAGGCACCACGTTCTGTACCGTGTCGTGTGCAATAGTCCAATGGTCGTTGGAGTTGGTGTTGACGGCCCCTTGCCCGCCCGGTGCTATAAAGTTTTGAATGGTTAAGTACTCAACAGTTACGCCCGTAACAGATGAATCGTTACCAACAAAGGCAAAATTATTGTGGTTTTGCCCATCAATGATAGCGCCCGGCGCACCGATAAATGTATCGTTCGGTTGCGGCTGAATTTGGCTAAATTGCCCCGTGCCGAGCGTGTGCGTACCGCTGGCAAAGTAGTAGGTGGTATTGGGCTGAAGAGTTGTCAAGAAGCTGCTATTGTCGCCAGCTGGGACAGTCACAGAACCAGTCGGAGCCGATGCCGGTCCGTCTAGCTGGCTGGCATTACCACAAATCTGCACCGGAGGACTCGCAGGCGGCGATGCGGCCCCCGCAGTGCCAGTATGTAAAAGACTTGCACTAACCATACCCGAACATAACGCGAGAAAGTACAGCCCAGCCGCCCCTCTCTTTATGAGCATACGCACACTACCATTATTCACCTTAAATGCATTCACCATCGCCAACCCCCTCTCCTCTTATGCTTACCAAGGAAAACGATTTGCTCAAAGTGGGCGAAGTCGTCTCCGTAAGTTGAGTATACGACCTTAAACATAAGCATTGCAATAGCTTTTTTGGCTTTGCCGGACAACAAAAAAACCGGACTTTGTGTCCAGTTTTTACCTTGGTGGAGTATAGGAGACTCGAACTCCTGACCTCTTGCATGCCATGCAAGCGCTCTAGCCAACTGAGCTAATACCCCATAATGAGACAAACCTACGGTTTTTCTCATCGCGCCGGGCTTTGGCAAAGCCAAAGTCTCGGGCTGCTCTTTTCCCTTTTAAGCAACAAACCGTAATTTGTTCAGAACAGCTGCAATTTTAGCAGAAAATCTCTGTAAAATCTAGAAGACGCGTTTGCGGCGACCGACGATAAACACCAGCGCCGTCGCAATGATAGTAAATCCAATCACGACCCAAAAAATCCATGACCAGTGCTGCAACGGAATGGCCACGTTCATGCTGTATAGGCCAAAAAAAACGTTTGGAATGGTAATGCCGATAGTGGCCAGCGCCAAAATTTTCATAGTGCGGTTCAAGCTGTTGGCGCTGATGGATGAGTGGGCATCGCGGATGCCAACAATCGACTTGATGTTGCTCGTTGCCGAATCGATAGACTGCTCGTTATCCAGCACCAAATCTTGCACCAAATCTTGGTCTTCCTCAAAAAGTTGAATATAGCCACCGCGCAACAGCTTGGTGAGGGCGACGTTGAGCGGCAAAAGCGCGCCAAGGAATTCGTTGAGCTCGTCTTCGATGAGCACAAAATCGATGAAGTCTTGGTTGGTGACTTCGTGGCCGCGCA
>JAICLK010000019.1 GCA_025927415.1 Candidatus Saccharimonadota bacterium
AGTTGCTGGGCTAACCGGGCAGGCGGCTGCCGGTAGTTCGGGCTGGACAGCTCCTCACTTAACGGACGCGACGACGGTCGACACTATAAGTGCCATATCGTGCGCCAGTAGCAGCTTCTGTGTGGCTGCTGGGTTGGATGGCGAAGTACTAACCTACAATGGCTCCGGCTGGTCTGGCCTAACCCAAACTGCCAGCAGTGAACCGCTGGTTTCGGTTTCGTGTCCCAGTTCCAGTTTTTGCATGGCGACAGGCCGCTGGGGAGATGTAGTTAAGTACGATGGCACCAGCTGGTCTTTGGTAACCAATCTCAACGAGGGTTTAACAGGCGTTTCTTGTGTTTCGAGTAGTTTCTGTATAGCCGTCAACGACAATAGCTCGAGCGATTATTTTAAATATGATGGTTCATCTTGGTCTTCGGCGCTCACGCTTACTGGCGGCTTCAAGGTAAATGCCGTTTCCTGCACATCAACGACGTTTTGTGCCACAGCAGATACTGGTGGAAACGCGCAGATCTTTGACGGTACAAATTGGACGTCCACCGATACGACTGTAACCAACCTCAATGCCGTATCGTGCGCTTCCAGTTCTTTCTGTATGGCCGGCAGTTCCGATGGCAAATTTGTTAAGTACAACGGGTCCTGGCAAGCGCCTGTCGCGGATGGATCTGGAAATGCCATCACCGCAATCTCCTGTGTTTCCAGTTCTTTCTGCGCGGCTATGGACAGTGCTGGCGACCCAATCTTTTACGACGGCACCAGCTGGACCGACACCAACACTTCCATTGACAGCACCAATATCGTTGAAAGCCTTGCTTGCGTTTCGAGCAGCAACTGCTTTGCGGGCGGCAGCGGTATCATTTATCACTACAACGGTACGAGCTGGTCCACATCAGCTTCGGTTGGCAACGTCGGTACGTCGATTAATAGCGTTTCGTGCGCTTCAACATCTTTCTGTGCGGCTATTGATGCCAATGGCAACGCCCTTACCTACAACGGCATCAGCTGGTCTACGCCCATGCTTATCAACAGCCAAGAAGATCTCAGCTCAGTCTCGTGCGCAAGTTCTACCTTCTGCATGGCTGTGGATTTTTCCGGCAATGTGTACAGATACAACGGTTCAAGTTGGTCGAGTGCGACTGAGATAGATGCGAGCGATGGCGCCCAGAACCTTACCGCCGTCTCGTGCGCCAGCACCACCTTCTGTATGGCAGTGGATAGCAATGGCGGCGTGCTGAAATACACCAACGGTTCGTGGTCGGCAAACGCAACCGCAGTTGCTTCGGCCGACCTAGTCGCCATAGCTTGTTCGAGTAGTTCATTTTGCATGACAATCGACGTCAACAATAATGCGTTCAGCTACAAAAACGGCGTTTGGAGTGGGCCGGTTGCACTCGCCGAAACCGGAAGCATTAATGGGCTGTCGTGCACGTCGTCCACCTTTTGTGCGGCCGTAGACGACCAAGGCAACGAGCTGACGTATAGCGGCAATAGCTGGTCGGGCGTGCACAACATTGATGGCACCACTCCGATTTTTGGCGTTTCGTGCATCAGCTCTGCAAACTGTATGGCCGTGGACGACCAAGGCAACTTCCTGCACTACAACGGCAGCGCTTGGTCTGCACCAGTACTGATTGACGACCCGACAAGTATTCTTGCCGTATCTTGTGTCGCTTCCGGCAGCGTTTTCTTCTGTGCAGCCGGAGACATTAATGGTAATACCCTCCTCTATCACAGCGTCCTAGACGCAAGCGCGCTGGCATCAGTAACCGCACCAAATACCGGCTATGGCAAGCCGGCTCAATCTAGCCCAGTTTTTACGGCCACTATGGTAGGTGCCATTTTCTCCGCTGGTGCTGGCGGGGCCTTATTGTATGCGCAAAAGCGAGCCAGAGCATTTGCACGATAAAGCCTTTGCTTAATTCATTTTTATTGACAGCAAATATTCAGTGTTTATAATTTCACTAGGAAACTAGTATAATAGTGATATTATGATTACGTTCCGCCTTAACACGCATTCTGGTGTGCCACCGTATTTGCAAATTGTGCAGCAGGTAAAGCAGGCGCTGCAGGTCGGAATTTTACAACCGGGCGATAAGCTGCCGACGGTAAAGGAAGTTGTCACACACGTGGCGATTAACCCGAACACCGTCTTCAAAGCCTACCGCGAACTCGAGATGCTTGGGCTAGTAGAAGGCCGAACTGGCAGTGGCACATTTGTAAAACAGCGGCCAGCTGGGCCATCGCCTGAAGTGCAGGAAGCTTTGGGCAATGACTTGGAAGGCTGGGTCGCCAAAGCCCAAAAAGCCGGGCTGGACGATGAAGCGGTAGAGGCGTTAGTACGAATTGCATTACATAAGAGTCAAAAATAGAAGGAGGGTTCTGATGGGGCAAACGGCAATACAAACAAAAGGATTGGGCAAGCGCTATGGCTCGTTTTGGGCGCTGGAAAATTGTAACATCAGTGTGCCGGAAGGCAGCGTGTCGGCACTGGTCGGACCAAACGGCGCGGGCAAATCAACCTTACTCAAACTCCTGGTTGGCCTTTCGACTGCTAGTGCCGGCAACAGCGCGGTGCTGGGCAAAATGCCACAGCAGCACGAAGATTTTTTGAGCGACATTGGCTACCTCGCCCAAGAAATTCCTTTGTATAAATCGTTGAACGCTGCCGACCATATCAAAATGGGCAAGCACCTGAACAAACGGTTTGATGAGGAGTTTATAAAAGATCGTTTGAAGGATTTGGACATTCCGCTCGGCCGGCCAGTTGGCAAACTTTCCGGCGGCCAACGTGCGCAAGTGGCACTGGCACTGGCACTGGCCAAGAAGCCGAAGTTGTTATTGCTTGACGAACCTGTGGCCGCACTCGACCCGCTGGCACGGCACGACTTCCTGTCTTCCCTCACCCAAGCTGTGGCTGAAGGTGGCCTGACGGTCGTGATGTCTTCGCATCTGCTGGCAGACCTAGAGCGCGTCAGCGACCACGTCATTGTGCTAGCAGCTGGCAAAACGCAGCTGTGCGACAACATCGAACCGGTACTACACGAGCACAAACTGCTGGTCGGACCGCGCGCTGATGCAAAGAACCTTGGTGACGGCGTAACGGTCATCCATGAAACCCAAGCCGCACGGCAATCTACGCTGCTGGTACGCATCGAAAAAGGGACGAAGCTGCCGAGCGGTTGGCAGCAGCATGAACCAAATATAGAGGAAATCATCCTGGCATACATGGGCCAAGCTAAAGAAGGAGGCGAGAAATGAACTGGTTTGTATGGCGGCAACACCGCAAACAATTTTTGATGCTTGGTATATTGCTCGCTATCTTTGCGGCACTTATAGTTCCAACCGGCAATCACTTCTGGCATACCTATCAGCAAGCCTTAACAACCTGTAGGCAAAACCCGGCGACACCCAGCTGTAGTAACCTACCGGACAATCTGTTCCAGACACACACAGACCAGATCTTATTCAATCTGGTGCCAGTTGCCATTCTGTTCTTGCCAGCAATACTTGGCATGTTTTGGGGAGCACCGCTTTTGTCCAAGGAGTACACCGAGGGCACAAACAGCCTCGCCTGGACACAGAGCGTATCCCGCCGCAAATGGCTCACCGCCAAGCTTATATGGATTCTGGCCGCTACGGTTGTGGTTGTCGGCGCCTTTGCGGCCCTAAACACTTGGTGGGCGAAAACGCCAAATGCCTTACTGTACAACAGGTTTAACTACTTGTTCTTTGCTTCGCAAGGTATTGTGCCGGTTGCTTACGGTTTATTTGCCGTAGCGTTCGGCATCCTGTTTGGGGCGTGGTTCAGAAAAATTATGGTCGCGGTCGGCGTGACACTAGGGCTGTTTATTGTAATGGTGATGATTGTCGTACCGAATTTTGTGCGCCCGCACTATATGACGCCGATCACCATTAGCGCCCCCCTGGGACCAGCCTTCAGGGATAATATACCCGGTCGCGCATGGGTGCTAACGCGCGACATCAAAGACAAAAATGGCAGAGTTATCGGCGATATTTTCCCTGCGGCTCCGCACGAGTGCCAACAAATCATCCAGCAGAATCAAATAAATACTGGTGGTGGTATCCAAGTTAAGGCCACACCCAGCGGCGCCGACCCAATAGATGACTGCCTGAACAAAGCTGGCTTCCACCAGGTTGCCACCTACCAGCCGAGCTACCGTTACTGGGATTTCCAGCGCATTGAAGTCGGTATCTACCTCGGCCTAACTGCCTTGGCTGTCGGCGCCGCATACTGGCTCGTGCTCAAACGCGACGCATAATAACGCACACCAGAAAAAGCCGCCCATGTACCCGGGCGGCTTTTGATTGCCGAGATTAGCTTGTTACCACTTGTAGTTAGTGTGCAGCGTGCTGTTCTGTAAATCGCCAATGTGCGTGTAGTAGTTCATGGCACTAAATAGCAGGAATACGACGCCTGCGATCATCCACACACAGTACACCAACCTGGCAACGCGTGGTCGCCTGCCACCAGGAAGCATGGGGAACAACAAAGCGCCAAGCGACACCAAGCCGTACAAGACGAACAAGAATGACGCCTCGAACAGCGGATGGTTGCCAACGCGGCCGCTGATTGGCTCGGTTGGCGGGGCGGCGCCCAGCTTGTAGCGCAGCCATGAAATGGCACAAGCGCCCATGACCAAACCAAGGCCGAAAACGTAAATAGACACCGGCTTGAGCACACGCCAAACCTTTGCAAGGTTCAGCCCAGCTCGCTCGTGCCAAAGATAGAAGGAAGCGGCTAACAACAACAAGCCGAAGGCAACGGCCGGCTCGCCAAACAAAATGTTGGCATCGAATGTGCCCGGCACATGGTATGGCCAGGTAATCGTAATGGCCAAGCCAAGTACGGTGAGAATCACACCAACCGGCGCAAACAAAAGAGACCATCCCTCGGCAGAGACAGCCTCTTTGTCATACAACTTTTTGAGCAGCTTGGCGACGCCAATCAGGCCGATACCAGCTGCAACACCCACCAGAGTGTTGTACAAAACAATGTAATCCATTTTTTCTCCTTTTCTGGTTACATTAATTACAACGTTACGCTTATGCTTTTTCTGTGTCAAATCTGCAGGTTTATTAGATGCGATTCGCCGTCTTTTGTTAAAAAACCCTGAAATTATCGCATGCTATACTAAAAATAGTATTAACTAGTTCAGCATTGGAGCGGCCGTGGAACGACTCGCAAATTTTATTGTCAAAAATCGATGGTGGATTGTGGGTCTGTGGGTCGTAGCGGGCATTGCCATCGTAACGCTTTCGCCATCGCTCGCAAGCGTAGAGAGTAACGACGAAAGCTCGTTCTTGCCGAAGGGCTATGAATCGATTGAGGCAATAAACACTGCTAAAAAGATTTCGCCGCACTCGCAAGATGCCACCGACCTGATTGTCTTCAAAAACAAATCCGGCAAAGCACTGAGCGCCAACGACCAGCAGAAGATTGGCGACGTTGTATCGGCCCTGCAAATGGACCGTCTTTCGCATGTGGCGAATGTGAGCACTAGTCTGGTGCTGCAAATTTCGCCAAACCGTAAGGTGCAGTTGGCAACCGTTACGTATTCTGGCGATCCCAACGCTACCGCCACTATCAACGCGGTTGCGGGTGTACGTAGTGCGCTTGGCAAGGCATTAAAAGGTACCGACCTCGCGGCAACCACTACGGGCCAAGAATCGGTCAGTTACGACACGCAGGGCACGTTCGACCACGCACTAAAAATTGTGAGCATTGGCACCATTCTGCTCGTGTTCGTGCTGCCAGCATTGGTTTTTGGCAGTCCGGTTGCCGGCATACTGCCTGTGCTCGCCGTTGGGTTGGTGGACGTCATCGCCAGCAGCCTTATCGCGGACGCGGCGAAGCTTTTCGACTTTAAGGTCAGCCAGCAACTGGGTGTTATCTTCACCGTAGTTCTGTTTGGTATTGGTACCGACTACATGCTGTTCTTGCTGTTCCGTTACCGCGAACGGCTGCAAAGCGGCGATCACTCAAAAGGAGCTGTGGAGTTTGCACTTTCACGTGCTGGCCTGGCCATTTTGTCGGCGGCGCTTGTGGTGCTCAGCTCGTTCTCTGCGCTGTTCTTTGCTAAGTTCGGCATCTTCTCGTCTATGGCACCCGGGCTGGTCATTTGCGTTGGCGTGATGATGCTGGCGGCACTTACCTTGGTACCAGCACTGGTAGCTATTATCGAGAAAAAGGTCTTTTGGCCAAGTAAAGCCTGGCAGCGCGGCGGCACCAAGGCAACCATATCGAAACGAATTGGTGGCGTGGTGGCGCGTCGCCCGGCTACGGTTGTTGCGGTGGTTGTTATCGCGCTGGCTGCGCTGGCGTTCCATGCGTTGTACTACAAATCGGACTTCAGCTCGTTTAGTAAGCCGCCGGCCGACACGCAATCGGCTGCTGGTTACAACGATCTGGTGGCGGCATTTCCTGCCGGCGAAACTGATCCTGTGCAGGTGTTCGTAACTGGCAACGCGACGCTCACGCAAGCCAGCCTCAAGCCACTTGAGCAAAAGCTGTCGGGTACGCAAGGTATTGCAATGGTTGAGCCAGCCACGATCACCCCAAACGGCAAGACGGCTATGATGTCCGCAATTTTGAAAAATGATCCATACAGCAATCAATCGATTGCAAGTGTAAAAGGGCCGATTCGCAACGCCGCGCACAGCGTGAATATTGGCGGCGATCACGTGTATGTTGGCGGCACAACGAGCGTCTTTGCCGACATCCAAGCGGTATCTAACAGGGATCTGAGCGTGCTATTGCCTGTTGCGGGCGTGTTCATTTTCATCATTTTGGCGCTGTTGCTACGCAGCCTTATCGCACCTATCTTTCTGCTTGTTGCCGTGGGTTTTGGCTATGCCGCCACACTCGGCAGCAGCGTGCTCATCTTTTTGCAATCGGGCGGCTTTGGCCACGAGGCTGGACTCATCTTTTTCATTCCGACGTTCATGTATATTTTTGTGGTGGCAATTGGCACGGACTATAATATTCTGACCATTACGAGGCTCCGTGAGGAAGTGAAGAGAGGTTTGGATCCGCGCAAGGCAGCCGATATGACGGTAGAGCACAGCAGTGCAACCGTTGCTTCGGCCGGGCTGATTTTGGCGGCAACGTTTGGCTCGCTGCTGCTAGCAAGGATCTCGTTCCTAACGCAGATGGGCACGGCCATTGCTATTGGCGTTGCCTTGTCGGCGTTTGTGATTGCACCCTTCCTTATACCCAGCGTTTCTGCCCTGCTGGGTTATGCCATTTGGTGGCCCGGCCACAAACCAGCTGGCAAAAAATAACACAATCAAAAAGGACGAGGCCAAAAACCTCGTCCTTTTTGGTGCGCTACTTTTTAGTAGCGGCTGCGGCGGTCGTTGCCGCCAAAGTCGCGGCGTGGTGGGCGCGCTTCTTGTGGGCGTGCTTCGCTCACGTTGATGCTGCGGCCTTCGACTTCTTTGCCGTTGAGCTGGTCGACGGCGGCTTTAGCCTCGTCGTCACTGCTCATCTCAACAAAGCCGAAGCCCTTGCTGCGATTGGTGTCGCGGTCAACAATGACCTTGGCCGAAACCACCTCACCAACTGGTGCGAAAAGCTCGCGCAGTTGGTCGTCGGTTAGCGCATAAGGCAAACCGCCAACAAATAATTTTGCTGCCATGTAGTATGACTCCTTTTTCGAGAGGTACCTGGCAGATTTCCAGTAGCTGCGCCCAAACGAAACTTAAAAATTTAATGATGCCGTGGAAGAACTTAGCAGCTTACTTCTAACGACGGCAAGTATACGGGTATTCGAGGATTTTTGCAAGCACAATCGCTTTCGCCGTTTACGGCTCATCGGCGCAGCTTCACATCTGCGGAGCGAAATTGACAGCAGACAGTAGAAACGTGGGCGAACCACGGAGAGCATTTGCGAAGGCACGAGCCACCGCGAACGTCCCCGTGGTTTTCCACCATTGATCCGCTAGGACCTGCGGCTGAGGAACCTGCCGACGAAAACCGCGGCCCAGATCAGGAGACACACGACGGCAAACGCCACATGTCCGGTCACGAAGCCGCCGAGGATGACCACAGCTAGGAAGACGATTGCCGCCTTCTCAACAGGTCCGATGCGTCGGCGTTGAAGCGGTCGCTCGTCGTTCTTCACAGGCTCAGTGCCCATGCACTTCCCCTCCTTCTGGAGTGTTGTTGCGGTAGTTGATACGCGCGTCGATCGGGTACCGATCGCCAAGCGCGCAGGCGATGCCGGCGAGGACGACGACCGCGAACAGCAGAATCACCGCCAGCAGCGTGTGCAGCGTGGCTGCCGAGATGATGAATCCGGCGGCCGCGACGTACGCCAGCAGACCAAACACTTGGCTAGCCATCTGCCGTTGCGGCATTTCCGCCTTGCTGAAGTGTACTTTCTTCATGCTCTTCACCTCCTTCCGGAGTGTTTGTCGTTGCGGTTATGGGCGGCCGATTGAGCAAATGTCCCAGCAGAGCCGAGATGCCAACCACCACCAGCACGGTCAGCGCCCACACGCTGTGCAGCAGGAATGCCACACCGGTGCAGCCGATGAAGATTGCGAGCGCAGGCCAGGCCAGCACCTTGGCAAGCTTCCGTACAGAAGCTTCAGCCGTGGCACCGTCAGGCTTGTTCGCATTCACTTCACTCACGCCGTCACCTCCTTTTGGGTTTGTCCGAGGGATCGGAGTCACGCTTGGCGGTACGCCTAGGTCGTGCTGGACGTGCTGCCCCTTCCATGAGGATCATCACGAAAGCGAAAAACACGCAACCGACCAGCAGGCCGAGGGTATCAGTCCAGCTTATCCAAGCCGACAGCCCGAAGACTCCCAGCCCGAATATTGTGACACCACCGCGCCGAAGGTTTCGACGAGCACGAGGGCTCACCAAACCACACCAGCGCAACTTGGAAAGTCCCTTCATGTTACACCTCCTTCCGAGGTGTTGTGTGTGATACTCCAAAGGCTTAGATGGTTGTTCCCGTTTTTCCTCTCAGCTGTTTTGCAGCAGGGACACCAGCGTCCAAGTTTCAGACGTTCGTGCCCCGCTACAAAGTGATTGAAGTTTCTACTATCTACTTGTCAAAGAACTTCACGGCCACCAGGTAATAGCGTCCGCGAGAACACCTACGAGCAAAGCTCATTAAGCTGCTACATTATGTCATAAATACTTCGTATTTTCAATGTTTTTGGCGTAAGCGTTTACTCTGTTTGCAAATTGTGCTGTAATAGTTGGCAGTGGATAGCTTCTTCCGAAACAAACACCCAAAACACGACCAAGTGTGGCACGTGCAGATTGTGATGCTTATTGCCATTGCGTTGCAAGTGGGGTTGCCCGACACGTTTTCGGTGCTCGCACGCTACACTATTCCGGCCATGGAAGCGCTGCTGCTGCTTGCCCTCGCCGTTACGACGCCGAAAAAGCGCGTGTTCAAATCTATCACCCGGCGCGTGAATGTTATCTTGCTCATCGCGGTGGCAACCATCGCCAACGGCTACGCACTGTGGGTAGTGAGTGATCGACTGCTGAAAGGCGGCCACATCGCCAACGGTAAACAACTACTGCTGGCGGGCATTAACATCTTCCTTACTAATATCATCGTGTTTGCGTTGTGGTATTGGGAGATGGATGGCGGCGGCCCGGGTGAGCGCGCGCGAATTGAGCGTTTCGAGCAAGATTTCCTGTTCCAGCAACAACGGAACGAAGCGTTCAAGCACCCCGATTGGCGACCAATGTTCACCGACTATCTGTACCTCAGCAGCGCCAACGCTATGACATTCGGCCCAGCCGACACCATGCCTTTGAGCCGCCGGGCCAAAATGTTGATGCTCACCCAGTCTGCCGTTTCGCTCATCGTCGTTGCAGTGGTTGCGGCGCGAGCCGTCGGCATTCTTAGCTAAACATTGCAGCGATAATTGCTTCGTAGATTTTGGCTGCTCGGGCTTTGTTTTCGGCAGACTGGCGCGCGTAATGCTCCATGCTGATGCCATCGTTCACTTCCAGCACCACCAGCGTGCCATCTGGTAAACGCACAATATCTACGGCCGCCAGGCGCAGCGCCGTAGCGCGCATAACCCGCTCGGCGATTGCGCGTAACTCGTCAAGCAAGGTGCCCGGTTGCAGATCTACCGCAACGGCGCCATGGCTCAGGTTGAAAAGTTTGAGCTCGCCGCGAAAGGTAGCTTGCGTTTTTTCGTAGGCCAGCAGCACGGTGCCATCTAGCATAATCAGCCGGTATTCGGCTTGCAGATCGTGGTATGGCGATAATGCCCAAGCCGGCTCACCGCTGGAACGGATCATCTGCAGCGCTTCATCAGCACTGTGGAATTTTGTGACATCGCGCCCGGCCGTACCTTGCAGTGGCTTGGCAACCACGGCCATGTTGTGCAACTCGTGGTGCAATTCCTGCACATGGATAAGTTCGTGCGGCAGCGACCGCACCAGAAAGTGCGACATGGCGGCAATGCCAGCAGCACTCAGGGCAGCATAGGCGGCAACCTTGTCCTGTGCCACTTCGCCAGCGGCCGCGCCGTTTACATCAAACTTAGCGCCCACAACCCAGCGAGTTACCTCGCCTTTCGTGATGCGTAACACCCAGTCGTCGGAAAAAGCCTGAAGGCCCAACCCAGCATGCGTGCAGTAAGTCGCCACCAATTCTGGCAGTAGCCGCTCAGCAATATACGGCCCGTTTTGCATACACCCATATTACACCAATCTGTTATAATATCGCCAGAACCAAGAGGTTTAACAAAGCTGCAATCCAAGGAGCGAAGCGACTGAATGCAGCTTTGGGAGGAGGAACATAGCCGTGAGCCGAAGCTTTTGCCGATAGGCAGAACGAGGCAGAGGCGTAGGTTCCGACGAGCGCCCGTAGCTCAGCGGATTAGAGCATCTGTCTTCGGAACAGAGGGTCGGCGGTTCGAATCCGTCCGGGCGTACCAATCGAGACTCAATTAGTAGACGTCAGAAACGGCGTCTTTTTTTGTTATAGTAAGCTCATGCCAAAATTTAAGTTCGCAAAATTAGTTCGCGATAAGATTGTTGATAATCAAATAGCTTCGGGCGCAACACCTTCGTTTAGGCAATTGAGCGCCGATGAACATAAACGAGAACTGGTAAATAAAATAATAGAAGAAGCAAAAGAGATCACTCACGCAGAGCCTGAAGAAGTTGCGGCTGAAGTTGCTGATGTTCAGCAAGCACTAGACGATTTGAAAGCTATGTATGGTGTTGCCGATAGAGACGTGAAGCTGGCTCAAAAACTAAAAAATAACAAAAATGGCGCCTTCAAAAAGGGTCACTATATTGAGTACGTTGAGGTAGACGAAAATGATAAATGGGCTCAATACTACCGTGCAAACCCAGATCGTTATCCTGAAATGAAATAGACCGACTTCAAGAAGCTGGTTCTAACTTCGTTAATAGTGCCGTACCAAGCATAAACATAGTGACCTGCGTTAAGGTCATTTTTGTTTGGCTAGATACAAGCCTGAGCCGTAAGAAATAAGCGCAATCATAAAGGCCATGGCCATAGCAAACGAATGTTTGTCTAAATTATTATCTATAAAATCAAGACCATTTAAGAATGCCAGCCACACCCCAATCAACCCGAATGAAGCGGCTATTACCCAAACCTTGTTACGAGCCGCAATCGAGAAGCCAAGCGTTGCGATAGAGCCTAGAGCTAATATAGTCGCAATAACGACATGCGCCGTGAGTCCCACTCCGCCACCGTTTGTAAGGGCCCAGCCGTAACCATCAATAGTGCGAGCCAAATATGCTCCGCTTGTACCTGGGTGTGTCTCTGGTATTTTGATGAATAAGTCCAAGGTCATCCCGATAACGAACTGAGCCACCAGGAGACCCAGCATCAACATGCCTCGTAGTTGCAG
>JAICLK010000037.1 GCA_025927415.1 Candidatus Saccharimonadota bacterium
AATAATTTCATATACCTCCACTTGATAAGCTTTGTTTTATCGTAACAGTTTAATTATGAAAATGTCATTAATTATTGAGTATGTTGCTTTCGCTGCGGTAGCAGCTGATAGGGAAAACTTTGATTCATACCGTTTATTCATCGTCTTTTAATGATAGCTCGGTATTCTGAAAATGCATATTTTGCAGATGGACACGTAGCGAAATGACACGCCGATCTGAAAGATACATTATACGATGGCTTGCTGTAGTAACAATCGCTGTTTTGGGGGCGTTGTTTTCTATGTGGATGGTCTTTCGGCATCAAAACAGTACCTTGAACAGCCAAACGAGTACGAACCAGACGGTAAATGGTGTTACCTTCCAAAATTCTCTGAACGATATTCGCCAAGATATAGAAAGTCTGCAACATACCCAGAGCACTATCATGACCACTACAACAAATGACGCAACGACCACAAATACGGCTTCGCAAACTGATATTCAAACCTCGGTACAACAATATATGCAAACACAGCCAAAACAAGCACTGGCCGTGGACAATGGCACACTTACGCTTGGCGGCCTGGGTGTTAACTTGCCCAAAGCGTTGCAGGGTTTGGTGGGGTTAACTGATTTAACGCCAGGGGTTATTGATACACTGCAGGGCACGCTTACGAGTATTGATGGCTCGCAAATTGTGAATGGTACTATTGGCGGTGCTAAGGTGATGCTTGGCACGCTTACGGGCAATTTGCTTGCAAATAATACTATTGGCACTAACCAAATTGGCCTTGGGGCGATTACTTCAGGTTTGCTGGGGACAGGTGCCGTGACAAACAACGCCATTGCCAACGGGGCAATCCATACGGTTAACATTGCCGCAAGCACCATAACCAACGCATTGCTAGCGAGTGGCGCGGTCGATACTTTAAACATTGCCGATGGGGCTGTTGGCACCAGTCAGATTGCGTCGAGCGCTATCACCCATGGTCTGCTCGCTAGCGGCGCGGTAGAAACAGACAACGTTGCAAGCCAGGCAATTACCGGTAGCCTGATTGCAAACGATGCGGTCACCGCAACGCAAATCGCCGACGGCGCAATTGGTACAACACAACTGGCAAACGGAGCGGTGGATACCGCGGCTATTGCGTCTGGTGCCATCACGAATGCACTGCTGGCCACTGACGCGGTGAGCGGCAACGATATCGCTTCGGGCACCATTACGGACAGCGATATCGACCCTGCTGCCGGAATCTCAGCCAGCAAATTAACGGGCGTGGTGGTAACAAATCCTTCTGGATCACAAACCATTACGTATGGTTCTGCTGGATCACAAACTGTTTTTGCACTGGCGAACGGTGCTACGGCCGCACCAATTGTCGTGCAAGACGGTCTGGGCGGTACACTTTTTTCGCTTAATGCATCCGGCGTTATCTCGACTGCGTCGGTTGGCACGAACAGTCTGGTAAGCGGCGCGGTAACTGGCACAAAAATTGCGAGTGCCACCATCGCCGGCAGTAACATTGCCAGCGGAACCATTACCGGGTCGCTCGTGGCTGCGGGAGCCATCGGCACATCAAATATTGCTTCAGCAGCAATCACGGGGTCATTGCTTGCTTCGGGCGCCGTCGGTACTTCCAACATTGCTGCGAATGCAATCACCAATGCGCTGATTGCAACTGGGGCAGTCAGCGGAACAGACATTGCGAGCGAAGCGGTGAGCGCGTCAAACATTGCCACCAATACCATCACCGCGGGACAAATTGCCAACAACACTATCACGGGCACCCAGCTTGCCAATGGGGCAGTTGGCACGAGTCAGATCGCCAGCGGCGCAGTTACGAATGCACTTATTGCTACGGGGGCGATTAGTACCACCGATATTGCCAGCGGCGCCATAACCAGTACGTTGATTGCCAACGGCGCCGTTGGCACGAGTCAGATCGCCAGCGGCGCCATCACTAACGCACTCATTGCAACTGGCGCCGTGAGCACTTCGGATATTGCGTCTGGTGCCATCACCAGCGGGCTGATCGCGAGCGGTGCGATCGGCTCTAGCCAATTGGCGGCGAATGGTGTCACCTCTGACAAACTTTCAACTGCGGCCGGCAAGCACACTATCTCGGTACCAATTGGTAATATTGCAGTCGGCTTGCTCAGCACACAAACCACGCCAGCGTTCGTTGCGCCAACGTCTGGGACCATCACGAAAGTAACATTCACGGTTGCAGCCAACGTGAACGCGGGCCTATCCTACGGCTCGCTCAACCTGGTGCGCAGTACGGCCGCTACTGCAACAGTCGCCACTGTGCCCCTAAACAGCGTTTCGCTCACCGCCTTCAACAGCTACTCGCCGGCACTTGGTTCTGGCACCAGCTTTAACACTGGTGACGTGTACAGTTTTCAATATACACCAGGAGTGCTGGGACTCGGCATCACTGGCCTACTCATGACCATTGAGTACACGCCGAGTGGATAAGAATAAGGGTAAGTCATAGGAATTTAATATTTATTTTTTACAATAGCCGGCAAGCAATACCTCCTGAAAGAATTTCATGCCGACAGAATCACCTACCGTAACACTGCCAGCCAAGCGCAAAACGTCACGCACGGGTGTTGTGCTGCTCTTTATATTCATTATCATACTGGCTAGCTTTGGGGCATACTCATTCAGTGCGTGGCGCAAAGCGGTGGCCGACAATCCACTCACCGCCCAGCACAACGTTATCCAAACAGTTAATCGGCTGGCGGTTACTCCAAACGAAACGCCGCAAGTCGCCACGGTCAAAGATGCCAGCAAACTGACAGCCGGCGCACTGGCGAGCGTCACTAAAAATGGCGATGTTTTGCTTATTTATAGTAAGTCCAGCCGTATCGTTGTGTATCGACCAAGCGCACACAAGGTTGTCGATATACTGAGCGTGCAGGCAGCTTCTGCGACGCAAAAGTAATGCTTCCGCAGAAGCCGTTCAGGCCCGAATGCTGAGCCAGCTTGCTGTTACAGAATCTTCCGCAACTGTTCGCAATTTTCGCTTACCCTGTGATGCTCGATTCTAAACCTATCTGGTTGCTTTATGAATTCTGGCCGGGCAGCCAAACAAATCTTGACTTAAAATGCTATAGATTATAAAATTTTCTGACAAACTGGAAACAAGGGATTTGCTATGCATGAGGCACTAGAACCGGTTGCTTGGTTCCCGCAACCGCCACAACCGACCGTCAACCGAGAACAGGAAATTGCCGATGCTCGCGTTGAAGCATTGCGAATACTAGACAAAGATGCCTTTAAACTCGGGGACTTAAATCCGCTTATTCATGCGCCAGATTTGGCGCGAAAAGAGTCTACGGATGCAGTTCGGCTCACCACGATTCAAAAGATCCATGAGTACGGTGGGCTGCAACCACAGACGTTGGAATCCGCTCTTGTATACGATCCAAACACCGAGAAATCTGGCCTTCGTTTCATCGCCCGGTTTGAAGTGCCGAGCCTCACGGCGCAGCAGATCGATTTATTAGAAGAGGTTGTCACGCAAACCTACGGCCTATCAGTCAGGACCAGAACCGACAGCAAAGGAAACGACATCCCGCCCGAAAGTTACCCGCCAGTCCAGCGGGGCGAAGAACTGAAATCCAAAACCGGCGGGTGGTACATGGGACCTGACGCTTCGCCAACTTCCAGCCTGCACCAAGGCCTATTTCTCTTTCGCGACTTGGGCAAGATAAACAAAGAAAACTTTTTAGAGAACCGAAACGAAGCTGGTAGATACATCGTCGAAATACGCGAAGCCGGGCAATTTCAAACCGATCTTGTTACCTTCGTAACGCAAGTTGCATCGGTCTTAGGACAAGAAACACTCCCCGACAAAGGAGAGCTGCTGTATCAAACCTACTACGATTTGATGCGGCTCGGCCTCAAAAAGGTAGATCGAGGACAAATTTACGGCATGGACGAAGCAATCGACAGGATTAGAAGGGAACTGATCACGCCGCTTGCCAGCCCTGAAATCAGCGAAGCAGTAGGAGAAGATCCGCAGTCCGTGCTGATGATTGGCGTTCCGGGAACCGGCAAAACCCTGGTAGTCGAACGCCTCTTGCAAGAGGAAACCGGCATATTTTTGCTGCCAATTGATCCGTTTGAACTACAAAAGGAATTGAGCAAGCCAAAAGAAAAACAGTTTTTGCTGCATCGAATTGCCGAAGTTGGCAGGCTGACCGGGAAGCGAGTCGTCTTGCACGTTGATGACATAGAAAACATGGTCGATGGCGAGGAAGACACGAATTCGACCATGCTCAACCTCATGGCAGGCGTGCAGGAAAGTGGCTTTTATTTAATCGCCTCCACCAACTATCCGGAAAAAATTAACCCGTCCCTCATTCAGCCGCAACGTTTTAGCGTGCTGCTCCACTGCGGATTGCAAGACGAGCAGGCACGGTATGAAATACTAAAAATTCACGCGGACATGGCCAGCAGGAAACTCGACATGCCACTGTTCCAGTCGGACGAGATACGAGACATTATATTAGGCGCAGTCGCCACGCATACAAAATATTTTACGCCGCGCTACATTGCCAACATTGCCACCATTGCCAAATCGCACCTCATCGACAGAATTGCGAAAGACAAGGAACAAATAATTGGGCTAACCGAGGCAGATTTAGCCGGCTACACCTATGACGTTTCTGACTGGGAGATGGCGTTCACCGAGGTTGCCGAAAAATACGACAGCGAGGTTGTAAAAAAACGCGATGAAGAACTGGGGAAATTTGTCAAAAAACACTCGAAGCAAATGGGATTTGGCCCCGGGGAAACACACAGAAGGCGAGTTTTTGGCCAAACTATCTTTGCCAAAATAGCTGCGGCCGAGGCAAAACTAGAACTCGGCAATCCACACACTGCCCATGAGCAATAGCTCCATCTAAAAATCTGCTACAGTTAAAGACAGTTCGAACCCAAAAGCAATCTGTAATATTTGCCCGTCAATAGCCAAACGTTACAAATTACACGCCATGAACGGAAGTCATGCATATACATTTGAGACAAAGCCCAGCACATCGAAAAAACGTACTTATTATCGGATACTCACTGATTGGCCTTGGAATTACGGGGGGTTTGCTGAGCTTGCTGATTTTTAGCCATGCGCACCCGCCTGCGGCACCTCAAGTCATCGCACCTTCCGCAGCCAAACCCACACCCACCCAAGTGACAAGCTACACGGTGGCGCCAGACCTGCCCAAGTACATCACCATTCCATCTATTGGCGTCCCTAAAACCCGCGTTATACAACTTGGAGTAACCAAGAACAACCAAATTGCCACGCCGAATAATATTTACGACACCGGCTGGTACAATGCCAGCGCCAAACCAGGCCAGCCCGGCGCCATGTTCATTTTTGGCCACGTATCGAGCTGGCAGGCTAACGGCGTCTTTTATAACCTGAAAAAAATAAAACCAGGCGATGCAATCACGATTCAGCGTGGCGACAACACCATTTTTACCTACAAAGTAGCGTCGACCAAGGTCTACCCAGCCACGCAGGTAGACATGCACGCCGTCTTGTCGCCAATTAGTTCCAGCGTTGCTGGCCTAAACCTTATGACCTGCACTGGCACGGTAATCAAAGGTACGAGCGAATTCACCCAGCGACTCGTCGTCTTCAGCAGTCTGAGCAAGTAAACTCGACCAGAGTGAACCCGCAAACCAGCGCCCATGGTTTACAGAAACTGCCCGGAAAGGCTTCGTGATACGCTTTTCTTGCGGTGAGTCTGATACAATGAAACTCTCAACATAAACAAGGAGGGTACTATGCTCAAGGCACAAGCAGCATTCAGCGGATTTTCAGTTAATGATCTCGACAAGGCAAAGCAGTTTTACACACAGGTACTAGGACTTGCGGTAGACAACGAAACCATGGGTTTGCAGCTAAAGTTACCAGGCGGCGGTGGGCTGTTTATCTATCCGAAAGAGGACCATCAGCCAGCAACCTTCACCGTGTTAAACTTTGTGGTTGAAGATATCGACGAAGCGGTTGACGAGCTTGTAAGGCTCGGCGTCAGCTTTGAACACTACGATAACATGCCGGCAAAGCCAGACGAAAAAGGTATCATGCGCGGTCTCAGCGCCGACCAAGGTCCCGACATAGCTTGGTTTAAAGACCCAGCGGGCAACATACTTTCGGTATTGCAAGATAAGTAAGTCGAGTTACAGCAAAGGAGTCCGCTCAAACTAGTCAGCAATCTGCTGGCTAGACAAGGCTCTCTTTCTCTTGGAGCTTGCCCATAATTCAAACAGTAACGAGCCATACGGCAGAACACTGGCAA
>JAICLK010000041.1 GCA_025927415.1 Candidatus Saccharimonadota bacterium
AGATACAAACCCGCGCCCACAAATACGACGGCGAAAATAACCGTCGGCAAAATCCACTTTGGTTCGGCACCAAGCACCGGGTTGAGTAAATCACTCCAGCCAAACGGCGTGAAGCGCTTCAGCTGGTTCGCGCTGGTGTCGGCATTGGCCGCACCACGAATGACGAACAAAATGAGAAGCGGTGCCAGGCCGTACAGCACCGCGCGGCCACGAGTTTGCGCCAGCTGGCTGGTCAGGACACTGAGCGCAGCAAAAAAGAGGCCGGGCAGAAACACTGCCAGCGTCGTGTAAGCGGCTCCGCTCACTGAAAGTTGTACAGTTTTACTGGCACCGAGCGCGGCGATAAGCATAAACGCCAGCACGCACGCTGCCAGGAACGAACCCAGAAAACCAACCAGCAACTTGCCACTCGTCCGCCGCTTCGTCAAGAGACCGGCTGTCAGCAACTCCGTGCGTCCATCTTCCTCGAACCCACGCAGCAAGCGCGTCGTTACCAAAAGTCCCCACACGCCGACAACAATAACATTCGTGGCCAGGGATTTATAAATGCCATAGCTGGCCGGCGTCGTGGCGTTCTTCGCCTCACCAGATAAAAAGTTCACCGCCGAAACCGAGTTCAGCGAAGCCACCAACTTCGCCCGCGAAGCTGCATCTGGAAACGCCTTGGCGTACGCCGCGCCTTGTGCGCCCATAATCAGCCCAATAAGCACACCCAGAATGAGCGCGCCACGGATGGTTTGCCGAAAGCCAAACCGAGCCAGCGCACGCGAGGCCGAGTTCACGCCCGCTTCTCCTCGCCGTCGTAAATTGCCAAAAACAGTTCTTCGAGTGATGGCTTGCGGCTCAAGAAATCGAGCGGTTTTGCCTTCGCCACCACGCTCAAAAATTCGTCGATAGAACCCGTCACGTTGCAACGCAAAAAGTGGCCGTGCACCTGCACGTTGCTGACATGCTTGATGTGGCGAACGTCCGGCGGCGCAGTGGCAAACCTCGCCTCAACTGTTACGGCCGACAGATGGCGCAGCTGGTCGAGCGTGCCTTGCTCTACCATTTTGCCGGCTTTCAAAACCGCCACGCGGTCGCACAGTTCCTCAACTTCTTCAAGCATGTGCGAACTGAGGAAAATGGTCTGACCGTTTTTGCGGGCCACGACCACTTCGTCGCGGAATGTTTTGGCCATCACCGGGTCAAGGCCGGAAGTCGGCTCATCGAAAATCAGTAGTTTTGCCCGACTCGCCAACGCCGCAATCAGCGCAATTTTTTGCCGGTTACCTTTGGAATACGTACGAATTTTCTTGTTCGGGTCGAAGTTAAACTTGTGTAACAACTCCTTTTGGTATGCCTCGTCCGTGCCACCATGCACGTTGGCGAGCAAGCGCAGCGTTTCCGCACCGGTGAGGTTCGGCCAAAAGCTCGTCTCGCCCGGCACATACGCTACATCTTTATGAATCTCAGCTGCTTGCTTCTGGGCGTCCATACCGAAAATTTCCGCCCGGCCGGCTGTTGGCTGAATCAGCCCAAGCAGCAGGCGAATGGTCGTCGTTTTGCCCGCGCCATTTGGGCCGAGATAGCCCAGCACTTCGCCCTTTTTTAATTCGAGATCCAGCAGCTCCAGCGCCACAACCGACCCGTAATGTTTGCTCAATTTTTCAGTTCGCAGGATAACGTCCATAAAATTCCCTCTTATGCTTCCCTTTATGGTCTCAAAAGATTGGCAAATTTTCAAACAACAGGGTGAGTGCGAGAAATCTAACAGCGCTTACTCACTGCGAATCATATTATAGGTGGTGTTAAGGAGGAATAATTATGTCGCTCGATGATGCAATGGATTATGCAGTTAAGAAAGTAGCCGTGAGCAAACAAAGGACGCAGAAAATGAAGCAAAACATGGAGGACGAGAAAAAGAAGTCGACCAATGCTGGCGACTCCTCTTCATCCTAGATGAGACTGGGCTGGAACTCACGAAACGGGGGTTGCTAGGCTTCGACAAATGTAAGCGCATAGCCGATTTTGCCGGCGCGGCCGGCGCGGCCGATGCGGTGCGTGTAATCTTCGTATGTTTGCGGCATGCCGTAGTTGACCACGTGGCTGATATCGGCCACATCGATGCCGCGAGCGGCTACGTCGGTGGCAATCATGATGCTCACGTTGCTAGCTTTAAATGCATCGAGCGCGCGCTTACGCTGACCCTGCGTCTTGCCGCCGTGCATGGCCGCCACGTCAAAGCCGCGTCCCCGCAACTCTTTTTCAAGCCGTTCCACATTACGCTGAGTTGACTCAAAAATGATGGTTTTGGTAACGACCGAGTCGATGAGCAGCGTGTGCAGCGCATCGATTTTGTTGGCCTTGTCGTTATATGGAATCACATCCTGGTGGACGTTTTCGCTGGTGTCGCCCTGGCGGACGCTCACGGTTACGGCGTTGGGGCTAAAACCAGCAATCAATCCGTTTACCCGCGCATCCATAGTCGCGGAAAAGTAGAAGCTTTGGCGCTTTTCGGCCAGCCGGCTGAGCAACAAACGCACGTCGTTGACAAAACCCATGTCTAGCATTCGGTCGACTTCGTCCAGCACTACCATGTTGAAGTTGGCGAGTTTGAGGGTGCCCTGCTCAACATGATCTTTGAGACGTCCTGGCGTACCAACCACGATGTTCGGGTTGCGACGCAAGTCAGCCATTTGGCCACCGTAGCCGGTGCCACCGATGAGCACAGCGCCGTAGACGCCGGCGTTGCGGCTTAGCGTGCGGCGCTCGGTTTCGATCTGTTGTGCCAGCTCGCGTGTTGGTGCGACAATCAGCGCCCGTGCATTGCGGTCGCGCATCAAGCGGTCCAAAATTGGCACCAGGAATGCCGCCGTTTTGCCGGTACCCGTGTTGGCGATACCAATCACATCCTTGCCGGCCAGTCCCAGCTCAATCGTCTGGTCCTGAATAGGCGTCGGCACTTCATAGCCCTTGCTCTGAATGTTGGCCTGCAAACGCTGGTCGACGTTAAAGTCGACAAACTTGTGCTTTGGCACGTAATCTTCAATTTTGGGCGGGTTTGCAACTTTTACAAACCGGCGCGGGTCGATGTATTGACCATGTTTTGGTTTATTTACACGTGCACGCGGTTTGCGCGCATGCGGCGCACGGCTACTTTTATAGGCATAGCCACGGCTAGAATTGATAGGCATAGAAAAATCCTTCGTTGTTTTGTAGTTAGTAATACTCTGGATTGCTCTTACTTGGGAATCCAACGAGTACCTACAAATCAACTCCGGATTCATGTGAGATCCAAAAACCTCACGAACAATACCTCTATTTTAACACAACGTTTCACAAAACACAAGCATAGATAGGAATGCTATTATAAGTACATGAATTCAGCCTGTGACATGTGCCAGTTTCTGGCCAACAAACCACTCAAAAATCAGATCTTAACCACCGAACATTGGACGGTTGGCATTGTGCCCGACCAGCCGTACCTTGGCCGAGCGCTCATCACCCTTCGTGCCCATAAAGAAAGCCTGGGTAAATTGAGTACGGAAGAATGGCAAGAATTTCAAACCATCGTGCAAAAACTTGAGCCAGCTTACGAACAAGCATTTGGTGCCAAGCCACTCAACATAGGTTGTTTTATGAACCACGCCTACCGGGCGGAACCGCCACACCCACACGTGCATTGGCAAATTTTTCCACGCTACAAAGCGCCCGTCCATCTGATGGGCATGGAATTCATCGACGGACGCTACGGCAGTTTTTACGATGACGATGCCCATAGGCCCGTCGACGAAAGCATGGTAGCCGAAATTGCGCAGCGCCTTAAAAGCGCTATAGATTCGCTTTAGCTGCGGGCTTGGCGTTTGCGTTTGGTGGGGTCGAGTTCGCGTTTGCGAAGGCGGAGATTTTTTGGGGTTACTTCTAGGAGTTCGTCGTTTTCAATGAAGTCTAGGCATTGTTCCAGGCTAAAGATGACGGGCGGCGTCAGCTGCACGACGCCATCGCTGGAGCTGGAGCGCATGTTGGTGAGGTGCTTGGCTTTGCAAACGTTGATCTCCATGTCTTCTTGGCGAGTGTTGAGGCCGATAACCTGGCCAGCGTAAACTTTCTCGGCCGGGCCGACAAACGTAGTACCGCGAGCTTCGGCATTTTGCAAGGAATACGGTGTAGTGGTACCAGTTTCAAAACTGATGAGCACGCCGTTACGCAGCTGCTGTAGGCTTGGTCCGAGCGGCTGATGGCCAATCACCAGGCTGTTCATCACAATGGTGCCTTTGGTGTTGGTGAGGAGAATGTTACGCATGCCCAGCAGTGCGCGGGTTGGCATTTCATAAATGAGTTTCGTCACCCCTTTAGGGCTGGCGAATTGCTCTTTCAAAACCGCGCGGCGAGTGCCGAGTTCCATTTGCACCGTACCCACGTGCTCGGCCGGTACTTCGATAATAACTTCTTCCACCGGCTCTTGCTCCACGCCGTCTTCGACTTTCGTGACCACTTGCGGGCGACCCACTTCAAACTCAAAGCCTTCGCGGCGCATGGTTTCGATGAGCACGCCGAGGTGCAGTTCACCGCGGCCAGCAACAGTAAAGCCAATGCCATTTTCCTCGACCTGCAAGCCAACGTTGGTTTCCAGCTCTTTTTTGAGCCGTTCGCCAATCTGGCGTGAAGTGTTGAACTCGCCTTCCTGGCCTTTGAACGGCGAAGTGTTGGGGCCGAGGTAAATGCGCAGTGTTGGTGCTTCGACTTCGATAACCGGCAATGCTTCGGGCTGGTTCACATCGGCAATCGTTTCGCCAATTTGCGCGTCGCCAATGCCAGTCAGCTGCACAATGTCGCCAGCCACGCCGCCGGGCACTTCAAACTTGGAAACGCCGTGGCTCATAAATACCAGCTCCACTTTGGCCTTGGTTTGGCTGCCATTTTTTTTACACAAAACCACTTGGTCGCCCGGGTTTACCTTGCCACGCGAGATGCGGCCAACGGCGTATTTGCCTTTGAAGTTGTCCCAGCTCAACGCCGTTACCAACATTTGGAATGGCTTGTCTTGCTCAACTTTTGGTGCTGGAACTTTGTCGATAATGGCATCGAAAACTGGGTCGAGATCGGCGGCTTCCTCGCTATTTGCCGGCACGCTTGCCCACGCTTTGCCGTCGCGGCCGATGGCGTAGTACACCGGATAATGCAGCTGATCTTCGTGCACGGCGAGTTCCAGGAACAGGTCGGCCAGCTCGTCCTCAACCTCGGCAATGCGGCTGCCAGGCTTGTCGATCTTATTAATAATAACGATGGGGCGCAGCTCGGCCTCCAGCGCCTTTTCCAGCACAAATTTGGTTTGCGGCATGGGTCCTTCTTGCGCGTCCACGATGAGCAGACAGCCGTCGGCCATGTTCAGCGTCCGCTCCACCTCGCCCGAAAAATCGGCATGGCCCGGCGTGTCGATGATGTTGATACGGTAGTCACCGTGCTGCACCGCCGTCACCTTGGCGGTAATGGTGATGCCACGCTCACGCTCTTGGTCGCCACTGTCCATGATGAGCGTCTGGCTCATCTCTGCCTGGTTGTCG